>JAUPKI010000125.1 GCA_030837545.1 Thermodesulfobacteriota bacterium
GATGCATACCCCTTTTCCTGCGCGTATCCATGCCAAGACCATTCTTGTGTATCGAACTCTGATTTTCCCAGGATGGGCGAAGATATCCCGTTCTGCCAGATGTCAGAATCATAACGATTTTCATTATAAGCACAGATCCTCCCTCTATCAACCACGGAATCGGATTAGCCTTGATTTAGGCGTCGCCTTTTGGATAAACTCTCAGTCCATATGAAACGGGATGCTGGATGCTGGTTTTTCCAAGTTTAAAGTGACGAGTTTGGAGTGTCTTATCACGCCTTGGCGTGATAAAGAAGGAAAAATTCCGATTTAAACTCCCAACTCCAAACTTTACACTTCACACTTTAGCTCACTTTAGTCACTTATACGGAGGGACTCATGATCATCGGTTTGCCAAAGGAGGTAAAGGATAACGAGTACAGAGTGGCTATTACGCCGGGTGGCGTTCGACCGCTCTCAGAGGCAGGACATGAGGTCCGGGTCCAGAAAAGGGCCGGAGAGGGAAGCGGTTTTTCGGACGAAGAATATCGCCGATGGGGGGCCCTCATGGTGGACCGAGCCGAGGAGGCATGGTCAGCGGACCTGGTCGTCAAGGTCAAAGAACCCCAGCCGTCTGAATACAGCCTGATGCAACAGGGGGTGACGCTCTTTACCTACCTCCACTTGGCCGCAGAAAAGGCCCTCACCCTCCAAATGATGGAGCGCGGCGTAACCGGCATCGCCTACGAGACCGTGGAGGCGGCCGACCGGAGCCTTCCACTCCTCACCCCCATGAGCGAGGTGGCAGGGCGTATGGCGGTCCAGTTGGGGGCTCAATACCTGGAAAAGCACCATGGCGGCAGGGGAAAGCTCCTGTCGGGCGTCCCCGGAGTCCGTCCCGCGGACGTGACCATCCTGGGCGGCGGCGTGGTGGGGACCAATGCCGCCCAGATCGCCCTCGGCATGGGCGCCAGCGTGATCATATTGGATATCGACGCGGATCGCCTCCGCTATCTGGACCAGGTCCTCCACGGCAGACTCACCACCCTGAGCGCCAACCCTCACAACATCGCCGAGGCAGTCAAACGGGCAGACCTCCTCATCGGCGCGGTTCTGGTAAAGGGGGCGAAGGCCCCGTGCCTCGTGACGCGAGATATGATCCGGAGGATGGAACCGGGAAGCGTGATTGTGGATGTGGCCGTAGACCAGGGAGGGTGCTGTGAAACCATCTGTCCCACCCGGCATTCGGACCCGGTCTATGTGGTGGACGGCGTTATCCATTACGGGGTCACCAACATTCCGGGGGCCGTCCCCCGGACCAGCACCTATGCCTTGTCGAATGCCACCCTCCCCTACCTGACGCAACTGGCGGGAGAAGGGGTACCCCAGGCCATAAAAAACAACCCCTCCCTGGCAAAAGGCGTCAATGTGTACAGGGGAAAGGTGACCTATCAGGCCGTCGCGGAGGCCCTTGGTCTTGAATATACGCCTCTATCGTCCATAGGGTAGGATGACGGCGTGAGCCTCGCGGCGGGTTGCTGGTGGCTGGATGCTGGATGCTGGTTCTTCCAAGTTTGAAGTGGCGAGTTTGGAGTGCCTAATCACGCCTTGGCGTGATAAAAAAGGAAAAATTCCGATTTGAACTCCCAACTTCACACTTCACACTTTAGGCACTTTACTAACTTCACTCACTTGAATCTCGCGGGGGAATAAATCGCTGCGTCTACAAGATCGGTGCGGCCCTCTGCGATCAGGTCCGCCGCGATTTGCCCCACGGCCGGACTGGTCTCGATCCCGGCCCCTCCCTGGCCGGCAAGCCAGAAAAACCCCTTCACATCCGGATCTTCACCCACGACCATGACCTGGTCCGGCGCAAAGGTCCTGAGACCAGCCCATTTGTGGACAATCGATCTGGGGACCAATCGCGGGGCGAGCTCTTTGAGGCGCTCCATGGTTCGCGCCACCCCCAGTTCATCCGGCCGGGCATCGCAGGGGGGCATTGGGTCCTGGTCCATGGGACTGGCCATCAGCCCGCCCGACTCAGGGGAAAAGTAGAGGTCATGACTCAAATCCGCCACCAGGGGCCATTGCTGAACATCCAGCCCGTCAGAGGGCTTGAAGGTGACCATCGTTCGGCGATGGGGCGTCAGTTGAACCGGCGAAGGCCCGATCAGCTCCCGAATCTTCCCGGCCCAGGCCCCTGCCGCATTGACCACCCATTGGCATCGATAGGCGCCGGAACTCGTTCTGACGCCCGCACAGCGGCCCCGCTCTACCGTGATGTCCACGACCTCCTCATTGCACCGGAGCCGGGCCCCCCTGGCCCGGGCCTGTCTCAGATAACTCCATAACAATTCGTTGACATCGATGTGTCCGTCCTGTGGCAGGAGCAGTGCCCCGTCAAAATTCTCAGGCGATACCACCGGCATCCTGGAGACCGTCTCCTCCTGGTCCAGTATATGAACCCTAACACCCAATTGTCTCAGGTCCGGAACCATCTGAAGAACCTCTTGCCACAGGGGTCCCTGAAACAGGATGAGGATCCCGGACTGCTGGAGCAGGGGGTTCTCGGAAAAGCCCGGGGGCGGATGCCGCAGGAATCGTCCCCCTAACAGCTTCAACTGGAGGATGGGCCGCACCAGGTCAAATTCCACCAGCACGGCCGCCGAGCGTCCAGTGGCGTGATAGCCGGGCTGGGTCTCCCGCTCCAGAATCAGGATGTCCCTCATCCCCCGCTCGGCCAGAAAATAGGCCGCCGAAGCGCCCGCAATGCCGGCCCCGATAATGATCGCATCGAAATCATCAGACGTGCCATCCATACGGCGATATTCCTTGACAGACAACGAAGCCCTTCCAAACCTGGGTCACTCCACCCAGTTAAAGGTCCTTTCCACAGCCCTTTTCCATCCGCGGTATCCCTTCTCCCTTTCCTCTTCGGCCATACGCGGCTCCCAGGTCTTATCGGCGCTCCAGTTCTTGCGCAGTTCCTCCAATCCTGACCAGAAACCTACGGCCAGTCCGGCTGCATAGGCAGCCCCCAATGCGGTAGTCTCCGCCACCTTGGGCCGGATGACCGGTACGGCAAGGGTGTCTGCCTGAAACTGCATCAGGAGATCATTGTAAACCATGCCGCCGTCCACCTTGAGGTGTGTCAGGCTGACGCCGGAATCTTTGTTCATGGCCTCGACAATATCCCGCGTCTGATAGCCGCAGGCCTCTAATACGGCCCGGGCAATGTGACTTTTGTTGGCGTATCGGGTCAGACCGACCATGACCCCGCGGGCGTCGGACCGCCAGTACGGGGCAAATAGCCCGGAAAATGCCGGCACGATGTAAACGCCGCCGCTGTCCTCAACTCTATTGGCCAACTCTTCCACCTCAGGGGCCTTGGAAATCATCCCCAAATTGTCCCTCAGCCACTGAATTAGGGCCCCAGCAATGGCGATGGAGCCCTCAAGGGCATACACCGGACCCTGCCCCCTTATCTGATAGGCCAAGGTGGTAATCAACCCATGTTTTGACGGCACAGGTTTGGTTCCGGTATTGAGGAGGAGAAAACACCCGGTGCCGTATGTATTCTTGGCCTGACCCACCTCAAAACAGTGCTGGCCCACAAGCGCCGCCTGCTGGTCACCCAGCGCACCGCACACAGGAACCTGGGCGCCCACCGGGCCATCGTTTGAGGTCATGCCCCAAAAATCGGCATCAATGGAAGGGACGATTTCAGGGAGGATCTCTCTTGGGATGCCCAGGACCCGCAATATGTGGTCATCCCACTTCAGAGATCGCAGATCCATGAGTAGGGTCCGGCTCGCATTGGTTACATCGGTCACATGGCGCCCTTCTTCAGGTCCACCCGTAAGCCACCAGATAACCCATGTCTCCATGGTTCCGAAGCAGGCATCCCCTTTCTCGGCAGCGGTCCTGGCATCCGGATGGTTCTCGAGGATCCATTTGATTTTGGGGCCGGAGAAATAGGTTGCGATGGGCAGACCGGTCTTGTCCCTGAACCCGTCTATCCCCCGCTCCCGGATAAGATCATTGCAGATCCCGTCTGTTCGAGTACACTGCCAAACGATAGCATTGCCATAGGGCTCCCCCGTATGCCTGTTCCAGAGCACCGTGGTCTCACGCTGATTGGTTATGCCGATAGCGGCCAGATCAGATCCACCAATGCCAGCCTTGGACAACGCGCCCTGAATAACGTCCTGCGTGTTTTTCCATATCTCAGAAGGGTCGTGCTCCACCCACCCGGGCCTGGCAAAAATCTGTTTATGCTCTTTCTGATCCAGACCCGCTATCCGGCCCGCATGATCAAAAATAATGAATCGGGTGCTAGTCGTCCCCTGGTCCACTGCGCCCACGTATCTGGCCATTGTCTTCCCCCTCATTGTTTTGTTTATGCTCATCCAGAGATTTCAGCCAACATTCGGAAAGGACAGAGGCTTTTCAGGCTGTACGGCTATTTCCGTCGGTGGCAGCGTCAACGATTCCCATTTTTGAAAAAAAACATAGTAATGTCAACTTAATGTCAACCAGATGAAGACCCTTTGCCCAGGTCGCCAGAAAAAAGGGCCGGCCCTGCTGAGGGCCGGCCCAAAAGCCATTTTAGAGTTGCAATGGGTCTATTTCACGCGCCCCTCACGCCATGCCTGAATGAGCTGGTCGTAGTCAACAGTCTGACCTTTCGGCTTCTCATTGACCTTGGCCTTGGGGGAACCGGGTTTCTTCAACCATTCCTCTGGATCGATACATGGATTGAGCTTCGGACCGCATTCTTTCTGCACGCCTGCACGTTGTATACGCTCCATCACTTTGTCCATTTCCTGAGCGAGGTTGTCCATGGCCCTGTCCACCGTCACTTCACCGGAGACCGCCTCGCCGATATTCTGCCACCACAACTGTGCCAGTTTGGGATAATCGGGCACATTGGTCCCGGTTGGGGTCCAGGCCACGCGCGCCGGACTGCGGTAGAACTCCACCAGTCCGCCTAATTTCGGCGCCCTGTCAGTGAAGGCCTGGCTTCGAATATCGCTGTCGCGGATGGGCGTCAGCCCCACTAATGCCTTCTTGAGAGATGTGGTTTTGGCCACGCAGAACTGCGCGAAGAGCCATGCGGCCTTGCGTCTCTCAAGCGGGGTGCTCTTCATAAATGTCCAGGACCCGCAGTCCTGATAACCTAACTTCATTCCCTCTTCCCAGTAGGGGCCATGGGGCGATGGGGCCATACGCCATTTGGGTGTTCCGTCTTCGTTGACCGTGGGTCCAGGCGCGACCATGGTCGGAACAAATGCCGTGTACCAGAAGATCTGCTGGGCCACATTCCCCCCGGCTAAAAACGGCAAGTAGGTGTAGAAATCCATTCCCAGGCAACCGGGAGGAGCATATTTCCGAAGCCATTCCATATACTTGCGCAGGGCGTACTTGGCTGCCGGGCTGTTGGCGGCACCGCCGCGACAAACGCTCGCACCCACCGGATGGCAGTCTTCAACCCGAATGCCCCATTCGTCCACCGGCTTGCCGTTGGGCAGTCCCTTGTCGCCGCAACCGGCCATGGACAGCCAGGCATCCGTAAACCGCCAGCCCAGATCCGGGGCCTTTTTGCCGTAGTCATTGTGGCCGTAAACGGCCTTGCCATCGATTTCCTTGACAACTTCAGTGAAGAACTGTGCGATATCTTCGTAAGCAGACCAGTTGACCGGAACGCCTAAATCATAGCCATAGATTTCCTTAAATTTCTTTTGGAAATCAGGGCGCTTGAACCAGTCGTAACGGAACCAGTAGAGATTGGCGAACTGCTGATCCGGAAGCTGATAGATCTTCTTATCCGGACCAGTGGTAAAAGATATGCCCATGAAATCGTTAATGTCCAGGGTAGGCAGGGTTACGTCCTTTCCCTCCCCCGCCATAAAATCGCTCAAGGGAACCACAAACCCGTAGCGCATGTGGGTGCCGATGAGATCCGAATCGTTGATCCACCCGTCATAGATGTTCTTCCCCGAGGCCCACTGGGTCTGCAGCTTTTCGATAACATCCCCTTCCTGAATCAGGTCAAAGGAGACCTTGATTCCGGTAATCTCTTCAAAGGCCTTGGTCAGCACCTTCGCCTCATATTCGTGGGTCGCGATAGTCTCGGAGACGACCTTGATATTCATCCCCTTAAAGGGATCGGCCGCCTTGATGAACCATTCCATCTCCTTCATCTGTTGGTCTTTGGTCAATGTGGATGGTTGGAATTCGTTGTCGATCCATTTCTTGGCTGCGTCCGTCTGCGGCGAAGACCAGCAGGGAACGCCGGAAAAAATAAGCGCCAAGGCTGCGATAACGCAAAACAGGTATCTCTTTTTGCTCATTGCCGTTGTCTCCTTCCAAAGCTTTTCGGTTAACCGCACACACCTTGCCGATTGATGGAACGATCATCTGCGGGAAAAATCGGCAAGGCAAACCAGGGGCTCCATTGGATCAGCCCCGTCTACTTGTGGTCGTCACCACCTCCCTTCCAAGGTTTTCCGGGTCATCACACCCACGTTTCCGAGTTTAGATCCTTACAGGTCCATCATGAAAACATATTGCAAACGGTCACGGGTTTAAAGGTCCAGGGGTTTATAATGCGCCCCATTGCCATCCCGCCTATCCCCAAATCATCACCACCACAATCCAGCACACAACAATCAGCAGCAGTATCCAAAGTGCAAATTGGGTCAGCCCAATCCAGGCGAAAAAGATATAAACACTGGTCAAAACCCCTATGAAGAACCGATCACCCGGCGTGGTGGGAATCGGCAGGAAACCGCGACGTTCCATGGAAGGCGATACGGTCTGCCATATGGTCATGGCAATCACCGTCAGGATAATGGTGATGCAGAAGATTGCCGTCGGAACGGTCCATACCATCCATGCAAGAGTCAGCTTCATGATTCTTCCCCTTTATACTCGGCCCAGGGCAAAGCCCTTGGCCATATGGTTGCGCACGAACCAGATCACCATGGCGCCCGGTACAATGGTCAGGATACCGGCCGCGGCCAGCAGGCCGTAGTCGAGACCGGTGGCACTGATGGTCCGGGTCATGATTGCCGAGATCGGTTTGGCTTCGGTTACCGTCAGCGTCCGGGCCAACAGCAGCTCGACCCAACTGAACATGAAACAGAAAAAGGCCGTAACGCCCACTCCTGCCCTGATCAGCGGGATGAAGATGGTAATAAAAAAGCGTGGAAAGCCGTACCCGTCGATAAAGGCGGTCTCATCAATCTCACGGGGGACCCCGGACATGAAGCCTTCCAATATCCACACCGCCAACGGCACATTGAAGAGACAATGGGCAAGCGCCACCGCAATATGTGTATCCAAGAGACCGATTGTGGAATAGAGTTGGAAAAAGGGGAGCGCAAAAACAGCCGCCGGGGCCATACGGTTGGTGAGCAGCCAGAAAAACATCTGCTTGTCACCGACGAACTGGTAGCGTGAAAAGGCGTAGGCTGCAGGGAGTGCCACGGTCAACGAGATAAGGGTGTTCATGACCACATAGATCATGGCATTGACGTAACCCATGTACCAGGATGAATCCGTAAATATCTTCATGTAATTCATAAATGTGATATCCTTCGGGTATAGGGCAAAGGACGCAAGGATGTCGGCGTTGGACCGCAGGGACATGTTGAGCATCCAGTAAATGGGGATCACCAGCAGTATAAAGTATATGACCAGGCCGACGATTTTTTTCTTTCCTTTCATGCCTTCTCTCCTTTTCCAACTCTCTGAAGGGCCTGGTAAAATATAAAACTGAATAGGAGTACGATGACAAAATAGATGAGCGAAAAGGCCCCGCCCGGTCCCAGGTCGAATTGCAGAAGGGCGATCTTGACCAGATAGATGGAGAGGAACGTGGTGGAATTGCCGGGGCCGCCCCCTGTCAGCACAAAGGGCTCGGCGTAGATCAGGAAACTATCCATGAAACGGAGCAGAAAGGCGATGGTGAGTACGCCGCGCATCTTGGGTAGCTGGATGTAGACAAAGGTTGACCAGGCCGATGCCCCGTCAATCCGTGCTGCCTGGTAGTAGGCCTCGGGGATGGCACGCAGCCCCGCATAGGCCAGGAGGGCAACCAGCGGGGTCCAATGCCAGACCTCCATCAACATCACGGTGATCCAGGCATCCAGCAGCCGAGCCGTATGATCAAAGGGAATGCCCAGCAGGTTGTTCATCCCGGCGCCGAACAGACCGATATCCGGCCGGGTAAAGATGATCCAGATGGTCCCTATGGTATTCCATGGGATCAGCAGGGGCAACGCTATGGTAACCAGACAGGCGGGGACCCCCCAGCCCTTTTTGGGCATGGCCAGGGCAATGAGGATGCCAAGGGGCATCTCGATCAACAGCACGAGCCCGGAGAACAGGAACTGACGCCATAGAGCTTCATGCAGGCGATAGTCGCCCAGCATCTGCCTGTACCATTCGGTCCCGACGAAAAGACTCTGTCCCGGCCCGAAAATGTCCTGCACCGAATAATTGATTACGGTCATCAGCGGAATGATGGCACTGAAGGCGACGATGACAAAAACCGGCAGCACCAGTAACCAGGCCTTATTATTTGGCCATTTTTCCATGACAATACCCTTTATGGAGGTTCAGAGGTTCAAAGGTTTAGAGGTCTTTCGTTCCTGTTCACAACCCGTACCTCCCATCATTTAATCAGCCACCCGTCATCAAAGAGCCTGGTCCATTGCAGCGGAAAGGCGAGCCAGGCCCGACCTTCGGGAACCGGCTGGTCTTCAGGCAGACTGGCCTTCAATGTATTGCCCGCCAGTTTAAGGGTCACAATCTTGTAACTGCCCAGATCCTCAACCATTCTTACCTTAGCCTCCACCCTGTTGTCAGCGGACTCGGCATGGACTTCCAGATACATGGGTCGAATTCCAACTTCTAATTTCCCTTTGGCCTTGCTTGCTTTTGCCGCTGTTTCTTCATTCAGAACAATGCTGGTACCATCCACCTGCGCCACGGTTCCCTCTACGGTACACTCCAGGAAGTTCATGCCCGGGCTTCCGATGAAATAGCCCACAAACCTGTGTTCCGGATTTTCAAAAAGGTCCTGTGGAGAGCCGATCTGTACAATTTCACCTTCAAACATCACCGCCACCTGATCTGCAAATGTCAGGGCCTCCACCTGGTCGTGGGTAACATAGATAAAGGTCAGCCTCAGCTGTTCGTGGATCTCTTTGAGCTTGCGCCGCAGGTGCCATTTCATTTGAGGATCGATGACTGTCAGCGGCTCATCAAAAAGTATGGCCGCCACATCACTGCGGACCAGCCCGCGGCCCAATGAGATTTTCTGCTTGGCATCGGCTGCCAATCCCGCAGCCCTCTTCTGGAGAAAAGGGGTCAGGTCCAGGATCTCGGCGATTTCCAGGACGCGCTCCTTTACCTGGGTTTCACCCATCCCTCGATTTCGCAGCGGAAATGCCAGGTTATTGAAGACCGACATGGTGTCGTAGAGTACCGGGAACTGAAAGACCTGGGCGATATTCCGTTTTTCCGGCGGCGATGCGGTGACGTCTTTCCCGTCGTAGAGGACCCGTCCTCTACTGGGAACCAGCAGGCCGGAAACGATATTGAGCAAGGTGGTTTTGCCGCAGCCCGAGGGACCTAACAAGGCGCATGCGGTCCCATCCTCCCACACATTGTGGATCCGCTTCAGGGCATAATCCGAAGGTTGTTTGGGTTTGGGAAGATAGCTGTGCGCAACTTCATTCAACTCGACGCGAGCCATGAAACTCTCCTACCGCTATAGGCCTCTGACATCCTCTGGTGAGGGCGAGGCAACCAGGGCCCCTGCTTCATCGTACACAAAAAAACAAGACGGGTTGACATATATGGCTATTTCCACGCCGATCCGCACAGAACGAACGCCATTCTCCTGAACCACCAGTTGAATTTCATTGTGATTGGCATGGATGAACGTTTCCGACCCGTTGATCTCTGTCAATTCCACTTTTGCAGGGATTTCCACATCTTCCTTGCTTCTTCTGGAAACGAAAAGGTGATTGGCTCGGACGCCGAATATAAAGTCACCGTCGGTCAGCGACTGCATATGCTTGTTCAGCGGCAATACAATATTTCGCCCCATCCGGCCAGTGCCGTCTCGGACCGTGCCTTTGAGGAAGTTGATGGGCGGGTCGCTGAAGACTTCAGCCACCTTGGTTGTGGCCGGATGATGGTACACTTCCGGAGTGGGACCGGTCTGGAGAACTCTGCCTTCATCAACGACCACGATATTGCCGCCTAACATCAGGGCCTCGGTCGATTCCGTGGTGGTGTAGACAACAATGGCCTGGCGCGCCTCGAAAATATCCTGCAGTTCAGCACGCAGTTCTTCGCGCAGTTTGTAGTCCAGATTCACTAAGGGTTCATCCAACAGAAGCAGGTCCGTCTCTTTGACCAAGGCCCGGGCAATAGCGACGCGCTGCTGCTGTCCGCCGGAAAGCTCGCTGGGGAGACGATCAAGGAAACCCTCAATGTGGAGCATTTCGGCAGTGGCCCGCACCCGTCGATCGATTTCTGCCTTTGTGATCCTGGCAGTTTTTAACGGCGAGGCGATGTTGTTATAGATGGTAAGAGAGGGGTAGTTGATGAACTGCTGGTACACCATGGCAATGCTGCGCTTCCGGACCGATTTGCCCGTAACGTCTTCCCCGTTTGCCAGCACCCGCCCCGAGGTGGGCCGGTCGAGGCCTGCCATTAACCGAAGAAGGGATGTCTTGCCGGCCAGGGTACGACCGAGCAGGACATTGCGGGAGCCTGCCTCAAATGACAGGTTGACGTTGTCAATGTGGATTTCCCGTCCGACCTTCTTGGTGATCCCCTCTAAGGATAACGACATGATCTGATCATCCTCTCGCTGTTTTAGGTCTCCCCTCGTAACGGGTACGGTTTATTCAAGCATCGCAAGGGTTCACAGGTTCTGGGTTTCCCGCAGGACAGCTCTTGGAAAGAGACCTGCACGCGCTAACCGCACAGGTCGGAAAAACGTAGGGGTCGCTGCTATGAATAGGGCCATGGTTGCGGCCCGATGCCTCAGAATTGAAATCGTGGTTTTTTAAGAGGCTGAAAGGAATGGCGTCAATGGCAAAGCTCCTGGCAAAACCGGCGTATGCAGCGCCGCCAATTGTGAGAACCTCTTTTTGTATGGAATGTTGCATGGTCACTCAGGAATCGGACCTGATCCGGTCGGTTGAGGTTCGGAATTGAACGTCTTGTTGATTTCAAGTATAATATCATGAAAAAATTGTCAAGTATTTTTTTCGCAAAATTACATTTTTTTCTACAAACGGCGGTTTCTGAAAAACCACTCGAGGCGACCGCATCAGGAGCGCCTTCTTGACCACAGAAGACGTCACAGGAACGCCGCTTTCCCGGCAGGGTAATTAGAACTTTTCGTTTGCGAAACATCTTGGTTTGGTGGTATATTGTTTTTGAAAAACCAGGAAAGACAAAAAATCGTTCGGAGGTATATGCGATGGCGTTTGAAACAGCACCTGACAAGGCTGCCACGGCAAGTGCAGAGGAGGAATTCCAAAAAAACGGCAAGGCCAGGAGCGTTCTTCTCCGACAATCCAAAATCGTGGACCTTGTCCGAGGGCAGGGTTTTGTATCAATTGACGCGCTTGCGCAGAATTTCATGGTCACGCCGCAAACCATCCGTCGGGACATCAATGAACTCTCTGAAAAAGGGCTGGTGCGGCGATACCATGGGGGCGCCGGGTTGCCCTCCAGCATAGAAAACGTGGAATACACGACCCGCAAGATGTTTTCCCTGGCAGGGAAGATCCAGATCGCCCGCCTTCTGGCCAGGCATATCCCCAATGAGGCATCCCTGTTCCTGGACATTGGAACGACCACCGAGGAGGTGGCCAAGGCCCTGCTGGATCACGACAGGTTGCGGATCATCACCAATAACCTGAATGTTGCCGTCATCCTGAGTGAAAACGAAAAATTTGAGGTGATTGTCACGGGAGGGGCCGTGCGCGGTCGGGACCGGGGCCTGACAGGCGAGGCCACCATTGACTTTATCCGGCAGTTCAAAATCGATTTTGGGATCATCAGCGTAAGCGGCATTGATGGAGACGGGACCTTGCTGGATTTTGACTATCACGAGATCCGGGTGGGACAGGCCATCATTGAAAACTCCCGTAAGGTCTTCCTGGCGGCCGACCATGCCAAGTTCGGCCGACAGGCCATGGTGCGTCTGTGCAATATCCGTGAAGTGAACGCCCTGTTTACGGATCGCATGCCCCCACCCGGCATGTGCGAGATGCTGGCGGCTGCCGATGTAAAACTGTATGTGGCGGAGGAACCCCTACAGAACGATCTGGAACCCGCGGGCGGGAACCCGCCGAAACGCAAAGACTCGCAGTCTGACTAAGACGCCCTCCCAAGGCCATGCAATAAAGACCGACAGGCATTCGCCCTGTCTTCAGGAGCAAGGGCTTTTGCCTGGATTCCGCAAAAGCGGCGCCGAATCTGTTACGTGCTCATCCTGGGCATGTCCCGGCTGGCGATAATGTTAATCCCCTCGCCCAGGGCATTCTCAAGCACCACCTGGTTCATCGCCACCGGCGCCTCGATCTCCAACTGGCAAACCTCACGCAGCAGATCGAAAATGCGTGGTTTAGGAAAAGGCTTTTCGGTGTAAACAGGAATCAGAGGGTGAATCGCGCCCTTAACCCGCACCGTCGTGGCCACCATGCGACGCGGATCGGTCAATTCCGCCTCGGCGAATGTCAGTCCTTGCTTGCATGTATTCCCTTCTGTGCGCAACACAGTCGTCCCCTCGCGCGTCACGGTCAGATTGCATCCCATGGGGCAGATGATGCAAATCATCTTTTCTGTAGCTCTCATGGCAATCTCCTCTTCCAGGGACTGAACGACAGCGCCTACAGGGGCGCCACGCTCACCCTGAGTTCCTTCGCATGGCGCACCGAGTCGTAGTCCCGTTCACGCAGCTTGAGGCTTACCATTTCACCCGGACGCACGTACCGCTCGCGCTTCTTCGCGATAAGCGTGTCGCCATCGGTCACCCGCACCAAAACCGCCTCTTCCATCGGCTGTGTCACCCGCATCTGAAGCATGATTGTGTCCTGGGTCAGGGTCTCCGGATCGATCCTGTGGGGAACCACATAGCGAATATTCTCCCCCGCGGCGGTCGGCACAAAAACCGGGTTTTCGTTACAATGACCCTGGGCGAACATTGCCGCCCGTCTGCCCGCGGTCAAGCCGGTCTTTGTAACCCAATCCACCAGGTCATAGACGTGCACCACGTTTCCCGCGGCGAACACGCCGGGGATATTGGTGGCGAATCCGTCGTCCACGAACGGCCCGTTGGTCATCGGATCCAGAATTACGCCGGCCTTTTGCGAGAGTTCGTTCTCAGGGATCAATCCCACCGAGAGGAGCAGGGTATCGCAGGGGATCATCTCCCCAGTGCCGGGAACGGGCCGCCACCGGTCGTCTACCTGGACCGCCTCAACGGCCTTCACACGATCTTTGCCAATGATGCGCTTGACGGTGTGTCGCAATTGCAGCGGAATATCGAAATCCATCAGGCACTGGACGTAGTTGCGGCTCAGGCCCGTGAGATAGGGCATGACCTCTAAGACCCGCTCGACCTTGGCCCCCTCGAATGTCAAACGCCGCGCCATGATCATGCCAATATCGCCCGAACCAAGGATCACGAAGCGCTTGCCGGGCATGTATCCCTCCACGTTGACCCATCGCTGCGCCAGACCCGCCGTGTAGACCCCGGCAGGTCGGGGCCCGGGAATGCCAATCTGTGCCCGCGTGCGTTCCCGGCATCCCATCGCGATCACAATGGCCCTGGCCTGCAGCTCCTTAAACCCGCCTCGAGTCCCCGTGACAAAGACCTTACGCCCTGACGTCACATCGAGCACCATGGAATCCAGCAAATAATCAATGCCGACCCCTTGAGCCTCTTTGATGAAACGCTGAGCATAGCTGGGGCCAGGCAGATCCTCCTTGAAGGTGTCCACGCCGAAACCGTTGTGGATGCACTGCAGCAGAATCCCTCCCAGTTCCAGATCTCGGTCGATCATCAACACGTCGTCCGCGCCGTTTTTCTTGGCGGAGATGGCCGCAGCCAGCCCCCCCGGACCGGCCCCGACGACGATGACGTCGTATTGGGATTTGAGCTGTTTGGCCATCAACCCACCTCCTTTGTCCTGCGAAAGAGGAATTCGGAGCCATGCCCCTTCTTGGTGATTCCCAGGGGGTCCTTTCCCAACTCGCGGGCCAGGATGTCAACGACGCGCGGCATGTCAAAGCCGCCCAGGCAGCGACCGGCGCCCAACCACGTGCGGCGTTTGATGGCGTCGTAGGTCGTCGCCGGGATCGGTGCGTGGATCTCAGCCACGATTTCGCCCTCGGAGACAGATTCGCAGCGACAGATCACCCGCCCGTACCGCGAGTCTTTAGCGACGAGCGCAGCTTGCTCCTCGTGGGACAGGCTCCGGAAAACCGGGCGTGCCGGGCGAATCGGATCCCAATCCGCCTTGGGCTTCAACCCCTCACCCGCCTCCTGCAACAACTCCACCACCCTCTCGGCGATGGCCGGCGCGGCAGTCAATCCGGGAGATTCCATGCCGGCCAGATTGACGAAGCCCTTGACCTGATCCGGAATCTCGATGACGAAGTCGTGATGGTAGTCCACGTCCAGGTTCAGGCAGGGCGCGTTGCCTGCGGGACGTAATCCTGCAAACACCGCAATGATGTGTCGCCGGTCAAGGCCCGGGACCAGTTTCTTGCCCCCCTCCCAGATTTCATCCATCCCCTCGGGCGTCACATCCACCCCGGTCTTGTCCTCGATATTCTCCGCATTGGGACCGATCAGGGTATTCCCATGAAGGGTCGTGGTGACCAGGATCCCTTTGCTGATGGCATTGGGTACCGGAAAGAGGACGTTTTGAATCTGAATCTGGTTGCGATCCATAACGAAGTATTCACCCCGCCTGGGCGTGATCCTGAATTCGGGACGAACCCCGGCTTTGTGCATCACTTCATCGGCGAAAAGACCGGCTGCATTGATTACCCATCGTCCATAAAAGTCGCCCTGGCTGGTCTTCATCCCCACAATGCGCTCAGGCTCGTGCTCAGACCACAGGAAGTCCTGAAACTCGGTGTCGAGACGGAGTTCAACGCCATTCGTCACCGCATTCTCTGCCGCGGCGATAGTCGCGCCCCAGGGATCGCAGACACCGCCGGCTGGCACAAATAGGGCGCCGAACACCTCGGGGCTAATGTTCGGCTCGCGTTTACGCATCTTCTCCCCGGAGATGATCTCCGCCGAAACGCCGTTCTTACCAGCACGGTCCAGAAATATATCCAGTTTCTGGAATTCATCTTCGCCTACAGCCACAATGTAGGCCCCGGTGCGTGCAAACCCGAACCGCAGTTCTTCAGAAAGCCGGTCCCACATGGGATTGGCCTTGACGTTCATCTGGGCCTTGAGCGTGCCGGGGACTGCGTCGTAGCCCGCGTGGATCAGGGCGGAGTTGGCCGCGGTGGCGCCCGTACACACATCTGAACTCTTTTCGATCAGCAGAATCTTGAGAGCGTAGCGGGACAACCAGCGGGCCGTCATGCAGCCCACCACTCCAGCACCTATGATGATCACATCGTAGCGTGAATGCATTCAATCCTCCGCGCACTAATGCCACTTCCAAACGTTGACCTGAAGCCACCTCGACCTTTCGCTCATCAACGAAGGCTCGCCCTGACAAAAGATTTGCCTCGGGAGAAGGCAGTCTCAACGTATCGGAAGTGATGGTACGGCCTTAAGTCAAGGCCGAAACAAGGCAAGGTCCACGCCTTCGGCAACGCAGGTTTGCGCCCCAGGAGATCATCCTGGACCTCGAAACCGGCCGGCCCACAAACGGGCAGGTCCCTGGCAAGACAGATTCCTGTGGCAACGCCGCCCATGAGGACCTCCATTTCGAAGGAATGGTGCATGGTCGCTCAACAATCAGACTCTCATCCGGGATTAAAATTCGAAATTGAAAGTATGAACAGGTTTTGTATCACAATATGAAAAATATGTCAAGGCATTTATTTCGGAATATGACATTTTTTTCGGACAAAGATTGTTTACGAAAAAGATTGCAAGGTCTGTGGTTCAGGGGGCGCTGTGGGACAGGGAGGGCCATCGGGCAATTGACCCATCGGATCCAACTCGGATCACCTTTTCGTTAAAAAGTGATAACATTCAGGAAATAAATAGAATATGTGCCGGGTTCAATTGGATCAAGGATTTGACAACGGCAGCCCTTATCCTTCCCGCCAATGGACCGGCAAAACGCTCCGCAGGGACCTCGGATTTCCAATTGGAACAATTCCGAATTTTCTTTTTCGAAATTTGAGGGCTGGTTAACTGTTGATCCTAAGGCATCTGGAAGGGCAACACTCACATACCTCTAATCTTGACGCTTCGGTCGAGAATCCGCCTCTCCCTCCCTCCGCGCCCGTTCCCGGTTTTCCCTCACCATCCCCAGGAATACCCGATAGGGTCCCGGGGTTCCATACGGGCAGAATGCCAGCCGGTCGCCGGGAAATACAGGGTCATAGATATTGATCACCCGGCCGTTGCGAAATACGGCCTCGACCTTTTCGGGCGGAAGAGACAGCATGGTAACGATATCGTAGGCAGTACACCCCTCTTTGGAAACATCTCTTTCCAGGGTATAAGGCAATCCCTGCGCATCCATGGTGCTCCGCAGAGATCCGAAAACGCGAATGGCAACGGTCTGTTGTTTTGCCATATCTGACATCTTCAACCACCTCCTATGGGGGGGAAAAGCCCTACCCGCTCGTCCCCCCGCAGTTCATCATCAAATGACGCATTCCTCCCGTTAATCATGATAATCTTGATCTTGTCCTGAGGAATCTGCATCAACCTGCACAGGTCGGATACCGTTGTTTTCCGGTCCACTGAAAACAGGACGCCCTCGGACGGATCATATCCGGGGATGTACTGCCTCAGCGTTGAACTCAGAAATAGGTTTACAGACACCTTGAAAAGGCCTCCGAAGATACTGGGTACCGATCATTGAAAAATACCAGAAGCACCGGTGCTTGTCAATGGCGCAACAGATATCGCCTTATGTCATATTTGATTCAATACATTGAATTTTCAGTAGAATTTTCTTGATATGTCGTTCGTTTTGTGGCAGGCTTATGGCCGTTGACAGATGGTAAGGGTTCACAGGTTCTGGGTTTCCCGCTGCAGCGGG
Organism: Thermodesulfobacteriota bacterium; assembly: GCA_030837545.1. Taxonomy (GTDB): domain Bacteria; phylum Desulfobacterota; class DSM-4660; order Desulfatiglandales; family Desulfatiglandaceae; genus AUK324. The sequence continues at coordinate 17,274 of JAUPKI010000125.1, forward strand.
ATTCAAGGTTGGGGAAAAAGACAGAATTGCCGAACCGAAGACCTGCCGAAAATAGCTATCTCTGCCAGATAGGTTCCAATGGGCCACTGGTTTTCCGGCGGCAACGGTGTGTGCGGGCGTTTTCATAGGACAATGCGCCACCAAAGTGGAATCCGGGGCGGGAGAAATGCAACCCTGAATCCCGCTGTAGCGGGAAACCTTTGAACCCGTGAACGGTTACGACAGATGCATTGATCCGTCTCTTTCGGCAGGGTCTCATGGGTTCGATCTCTTGTCAGCAGGGCGCAACCGGAGCAATATCAGTGAAAAAGATGCCATTAACCAGTCCATTTCATGAAAGGAGGTTGCCATGTTCAAAATCTTGAGGGTCAACATGACCGACCTTTCGGTCAAGGCGAAAGATATACCGGCGGCATATGAGGGCCTGGGAGGTAGGGGTCTTACCTCGGCCATCGTGGCCGGAGAGGTGGAGCCGACCTGCTCCCCCATCGGCTCCAACAACAAACTGATCTTCGCGCCGGGTCTCCTGGGCGGCACCAACTGCGCCAACTCGGGCCGTATCTCGGTGGGCGCCAAGAGCCCCCTCACAGGCGGCATCAAGGAGGCCAATTCAGGGGGTCAGGCAGGTCAGTATCTCGCCCGACTCGGCATTGCGGCGATCGTTGTGGAAGGTCTGCCGCAGAATGGAAAGCTGTATAAGTTGTGGGTCGGCAAGGACAGGTATGAGTTGTCCCCTGCCGATAATCTCAGGGGTCTCGGGAACTATGCCGTCGTCGATAAGCTGAAAGGCGAATTCGGGGATAGGGCCGGATTTGTCAGTATCGGCCAGGCCGGCGAATGGAAACTGGCCGGGGCGAGCGTGGCCTTTACGGACAGAGAGGGCCGACCCACCCGGCATGCAGGCCGAGGCGGGCTGGGCGCCGTCATGGGTTCCAAAGGGCTGAAGGCCGTGATCGTCGATCCTTCGGGGGGCGAGCTGGCGCCCATTGTTGACAAAGAGGCCTTCAATCAGGCGGCTAAACGCTTTACCAAGGCCCTCCAGGAATATCCGGTAACCGGTCAGGGCCTCCCCACCTACGGAACAGACATCCTCATCAATATCCTGAATGAGGCCGGAGGGCTTCCCACACGCAACTTCAGTTCCGGTCGCTTCGAAGGGGCCGACAAAGTCGGCGGGGAAACCCTCAACAAGATCACGGTGGAGCGTAAAGGGAACCCGACCCATGGATGTATGGCAGGATGTGTGATCCGTTGCTCCGGGATCTTCGTGGATAAAAAAGGCGAATATGTTTCCAAATGGCCCGAATACGAAACCGTATGGGCCTGGGGACCCAACTGCGGAATCGATGATTTAGACGCCATCGCCCGCATCGACCGGGCCTGCGACGATATCGGCGTGGATACCATCGAAATGGGGAACTCGGTGGCCGTGGCCATGGAAGGGGGCGTCAAGGCATTCGGCGATGCGGCCGGGGCCGAGGAACTTATTGCAGAAGTGGGCAAAGGGAGCCCCTTGGGCCGCATATTGGGTTCAGGAGCCGGCGTTGTGGGCAAGGCATTCGGCGTCAGGCGCGTCCCGGTCGTCAAAAATCAGGCCCTCCCGGCCTATGATCCGAGGGCAGTCAAGGGCGTCGGCGTCACCTTTGCCACCTCGCCTATGGGGGCCGACCATACGGCAGGGTATGCCGTGGCAACCAACATCATGAACGTGGGGGGTAAACTGGACCCACTAAAAAGCGAGGGCCAGGCCAAACTCTCCAGCGATCTTCAGGTGGCCACGGCATTCATCGACACGGCCGGGCTCTGCCTGTTCGTAGCCTTTCCGGTTCTGGACGTTCCGGACGCCTTTGCCGCCATCGTGGATATGGTAAACGCAAAGTATGGTCTGACCCTTACCGGCGACGATATCGGGGCCCTCGGCAAAAGGGTGCTCAGCATGGAAAGGGATTTCAACAGACGCGCCGGGTTTACTTCTGCAGACGACCGGCTCCCCGAGTTCTTCAAGACCGAAAAACTCCCACCCCACAACACGGTCTTTGATGTTTCGGACGCAGACCTGGATTCGGTCCTGAACTTTGATTAGTCACAAGGGTATACCCCTGCCTTGACGGGCGGGGGTATACTTTCCCAACCCCGACACAGATCCATCCGTTCTCCGGGCTGCCAAACCCCGCTTCTCCTACCTGCCAACAACGCCCCTTGACAATCGCCGGAATTGAGGCCCCTGTCAAGTATCGCTTGATTTTCAAAACGCAAAGATATATGGTTCTGTGACTTCAAAATCCTCGACCTCATCCTCATAGCGTATTGTTGCGACATGGAAAGAGATAGAAAGATCAGAATCGGCGTTGTGGGCATCGGCAACTGTGCAGCCTCTCTACTCCAGGGCATCGAGCACTATCGGCAGAACGGAAAGGACGAGGAACATCTGGGATTGATGCACTACGACCTGGCCGGGTATCTTCCCAGTGATATAGAGATCGTGGCTGCCTTTGACATTGACAGGCGGAAGGTGGGAAAGACAGTGGACCAGGCCATTCAGGCCAAGCCCAACTGCGTCTATCCCATCACACAATCCATCCCCGGAAGCGCTGTGACGGTCCGGATGGGACATATCTTAGATGGCGTCTCGGACCATATGCGCCAATACCCGCCTCACCGGACCTTCCTCCCCTCGGACGAACCGCCTGTGGACGTGGTCGAGGAACTGGTGAATAACAGGGTGGAGATCCTTTTGAACTACCTCCCGGTCGGGTCCCAACAGGCCGCCTATTATTATGCTGAATCCGCCCTTGCCGCAGGCGCCGGCCTGATCAACTGCATGCCGGTCTTTATCGTATCCAGCCCCGCATGGGCCGCCCGGTTTGAGGAAAAAGGAATCCCCTGTGTGGGCGACGACATCAAGTCGCAGATCGGCGCTACCATTATCCATCGCACCCTCGCCAGACTCTTCACGGACCGGGGCGTCCGGCTCGACAAGACCTATCAGCTCAATACCGGCGGAAACACCGATTTTCTGAACATGCTCAACCGCAGCCGCCTCGAATCCAAGCGGATCTCCAAGACCGAGGCCGTCCAGTCCCAGTTGGACCGTCCCATGGACGCTGAAAACATCCATATCGGCCCCTCTGATTATGTCCCCTGGCAGAATGACAACAAGGTCTGCTTTATTCGAATGGAGGGCCGGGGATTCGGGGGCGTCCCCATGGACCTGGAACTGAGGCTCTCTGTCCAGGACTCTCCCAACTCGGCCGGGGTCGCCATCGACGTCATTCGGTGCTGCCGTCTCGCCCGCGACCGGGGGATCGGGGGCGCCTTGACGAGCATCGCCGCCTTTGCCATGAAGCACCCGCCGCAGCAGTTCAGCGACACCGACGCCAAACAGATGACCGAGCAGTTTATTAAGGGAGAGATCCCCCGATAATGGCGAAAATGCTCGTTGGATGAGTTCTACGCCCACAAAGGAAAATCCCCTGTGTGAGCGGCGTCCTCGCCACGAGGTTCGAGGCTATGTTACGGGATATTGTCGAGAAACGGATTGAACCTCCCCTCACGGCCCTGGCCCAGGCCCTGGCACGCCGCCAGATATCCCCCACCCTTCTGACCCTGACCGGTCTTTCGATCAATGCCGTGGCTGCCGGCCTCTACGCCGCCGGGTTCACCCTCGCCGCGGGGATCATCATTCTTTTTGCCGGGCTTTTCGACATGCTGGACGGGGCCGTAGCACGGGCCTCGGGACAGGCCTCCAAACTGGGCGGGTTCATCGACTCTGTGGTGGATCGCTACTCGGACTTTCTGATGTTCGGCGGGGTCCTGGCGCATTTTGCCAGGGAGGGAGATCTCCCCATGACCCTGCTCTCAGCGGTCACCCTGTGCGGGGCCTTTTTGGTCAGTTATGTCCGTGCACGGGCCGAACTGGTCATTCCCACATGCGCGGTGGGTCTGATGGAGAGGCCCGAGCGGATCATCGTCCTGGCCGCAGGCTCTATTTTCGGATTCCTGAACGTGGCCATCTGGTTCCTGGCCGTGACCACCCACCTCACGGCCCTCCATCGTATCATCTTTACCCGTCGGGCCGTTAACGCTTCACACCAGCACGGATCGTAAGAAGTGAGTACGTCCGGGATTTCTGTCCCGCATATTTCTTGATTTTTTCTGAACATCCTGTTTAATTCCGCCTCGGTCATGGTTAGCCCCGGTAGGTGCGCCTTCAGGCGCACAGGAACCACCTCCCACATTCCAATTCACTGTCCCTTCGGCTGAAGCCGCACCTGCCCTCTCCCTCTCCCCTTTCTGTGTGAGCGGCGTCCTCGTCGCGTCTCCCTCTTTCCTGTGTGAGCGACTTTCCAGTCGCGACCCTCCCCTCACTGCACAATCACCTTCACATTCGGCATCACCCTCACGCCTCCCCCTCCTGTCGCTTTCGGCGCATACATGCTGGTCGTGCCGCTCTGCCCACTAAAATCAGTGCTCCACCTCCCGCTGATGGTCCCCGTCCCGGCCGTGCTCCTCACCGGCGCCCCCTTGTAGGCCCTCTCCCTCGCTTTGATAAGGGGGACGACCGCAAAGGACTAACTTTCTTCTCTGATTCAGGAAGGTAGGAATCGGGCAGCTTGGTGAACGGTGACGTTGTGCAGATTGGAGGAAGCCTTGCTTGGTCTTGTTGCTCATTCAGTTGCAGGGTCTATGACTCGATTCGGGTCTATCCAATACACATCTCCGCGTTGAGGTATTCTTCCTCGTGTCACAGAAGCTCCCTGCCTTGGGGTTCACCTTGTCTTGCCCATTCGGTAGCCTCTTGAACCTCCGCCAATAACCCTGGCGTGACCCCGCGCAGCAATTCACTTACCGAGTATTGCTTGCGGACTTTTCGGGAGGCCGGGCGGGCCGTCAAAGATTGTTCTGTGACATCAAGTTCCAAAATCGAACCCACACCAATCTTTAGCCGCCTGAGCACATCAGACGGGATCGGCATGACAGCGAAATCGCCTTGTTTGCGAATGCTAACCTTGATCATAGCGACCACTCCTAACCCGGACGAGCCGGAACCAAAAAGCATCTCTCACAGAGGCGCCCCAGTGAAACAGGAGAGAAGTATGGTTTCACGGGGCTGGCAAAGGCGCAGAGGATTTTTGGACAAATGCCGTCGATGGGCTTTTCCCTGTACACTCTGACTGATCCATGAAACCCTCCTTTTTTGTTTCTGAACCTCAAGGGCGCGAAAGATGCAATTACAAAGGGAGAACATTGTCTTCATATTTGCCGATAGTAACTTTAACACCAACTCCTCGTTTCTGTCAAGAAGAGGCCTTCACTCGCGGCCAGGCGAGAAACGCAATCTTTCCCCTTTAAAGCCCGATTTTGTGCATCAATCCGCCTAATCCCCGGGGCTCCTTTCTCCATGTAACGCCCCTGCAACCGCTATTTGTCGCGACTCTCCCTCACACCCGGTAGGTGCGCCTTCAGGCGCACAGGCCCCCCACCACGTCCCGACACCCCGATTGTGCGGCTAAAGCCGCACCTACCCTACTCCTCC
>JAUPKI010000126.1 GCA_030837545.1 Thermodesulfobacteriota bacterium
AGGATGGCGATGCCGTGGTCCCCGATGTCGCCGTTGATCAGGATGAGATCGCCTGGCCGGGCGTTGTGACTCCCTACCTCCACGCCCTGGGGTATGGATCCGATCCCTGCGGTATTGATGAACACCTTGTCCATATTCCCCTTTGGCACCACCTTGGTGTCGCCCGCCACCACCTTTACCCCGGCCTCTCGGGCGGCCTGTGCCACGGAATCCATGATCCTGACCAGATCCGCCATGGGGAGGCCCTCCTCCAGCATCAGACCGAGGGTCAGATAGAGGGGAACGGCCCCCTGCATAGAGAGATCGTTGACCGTCCCGTGAACTGCCAGGCTCCCGATATCGCCGCCGGGAAAAAAGATGGGGTCCACCACATACGAATCCGTGGTCAGGGCAAACCGGCCACCGGCCAGGTCCACCACGGCGCTGTCGTCCATCCGTCGCAGGAATTCATTATCCAGCCGGCTCAAAAAAATGTCGTGGACCAGTTCGTGGGAGGCCTCGCCGCCGGCTCCGTGATCCAGGGTAATCTGCTTGGGTGTCATGGTTGTCTCGCGGGTTGAGGGTTGTTCGTTGCTGGTTGCTCGTTACTCGTTACGGGCTCCGAGTTGCGAGTTGCTGGACTTGCGCCTGACGCCTGACCCCTTACGCCTAACGCCTTGCGCCTTGCGCCTCCCACACCCCACACCTTTGGTCCAGCCAGTCCACCAGGTAAGCCAGGACCGCTTCCTGTTCCGGTTCGTTGTGGATCTCGTGATAGAGGCCCTCCCATACCTTGAGCATACACAGATCCCCTGCCCTGGCCGCAAACTCGCTGCTGGCCTGTAAAGATGTGAGGCGGTCAGCCCCGCCGTGCATCAGCAGGAGAGGAAGGGAGAGCTCCGCGGCGTGTTCCAGCAACCACTCCCCCTCCTGAATCATGCCAATCCCCAGCCCCGGCGTCAGCCGGTCGTGAACCAGCGGGTCATCCACATAGGCTTTCACCACATCGGGATTTCGGGAGAGGGTTTGGACGTCGATTTCATTGGACATGGACAGGGTCGGCCACAGGCGGACCATGATTTTTCCGAGGGCTATTTTCAGGGCCGGCGGCTTGAACGCCGTCCGGAGGGCCGGGGCCGTGGCAATCACCCCGGCCAATCGAGGACGCCGCCGCAGAACATACTCGATGGCCAGATTCCCTCCCAGGCTGTGCCCGTAGAGAAAGCATGAGTGGCCGGGGTGTCGTTTGTCGCTTTCTTCCAGGAACTTCGCGACATCCTCAGTCAATATTTGAAAATCAGGGGCATGGCCGCGCTGCCCATCGGATCTGCCGTGACCGCGCTGATCAAAGGCCGCGAGAACGTATCCGGCCCCGGTGAGACAGGCGGCCACATGCTCGTAGCGCCCGCTGTGCTCTCCCAGGCCGTGAATCAGGCACACCATCCCCCTTGTTTCTCCATCTGGCCGCCATGCCTGAGCATAGAGCTGAAGATGATCTCCGGTTTCCCACCCAAATTCACTATGGTTCATGCTGATGTCTCCTGATGGCCCGGATTGGTGTCAGGGCCAGGTCTCTTGGATCGTTTTGTGTTGACCGTCGGCAAGGGGCTTGGCAATTACATCTGCGGCTCGACAATGACCTTTATGCAGTCATGTTGGGTAGGGGTGGAGACGATCAGAAACCCTTGCGGCCCATCCGCCATCGGCAGCCGGTGGGTTACGGTCTTGAGGACGGGGACGGCCTTTTCGCGTATCAGCTTCAGGGCGGTCGTGCAGTCCGCGGGGGCCCCCGCATAGGTGCTGGTCAGGGTGATCTCGGTCCGCCAGAAGAGATCGTTGATGGGTGATGGAATGGTTGCGCCCTCCGCGGCCCCGGCAAAAAAGAGGACCGTTCCCCCCTTTTCCACGGCCTGAAGGGCCAGGGGGATAAACCCGTCAAAACAGATGATCACCAGGTCGGCCAGGCGGCCCCCATTGGCCTGGCGAAGCCGTTTCAGGATATCCTCATCCCTGTGGAGAACCAGATCCGCCCCCATCTCCCTGGCCTTGTTCAACCTGAAAGGGATGGAGTCCGCGACTGCCACCAGGCCAGCCCCGAGGGCCCGTGCCACCCCTACATGGAGGAGTCCGGAGATCCCGCTTCCTAAAACCAGCACCGCCTGTCCCGGCCTCAACCGGGCATTCTTCTGACCTCTCAGGACACAGGCCAGAGGTTCCATGAAGGAGGCCTCTTCATAGGTCACCCCCTCGGGGATATGAAAGACGCCCCGGTCCACATTGATAGCCGGGGCCCTCAGAAATTCAGCGAACCCGCCGGGCTCGAAATGGGTCCCCTTGAGGAGGGTCTCACAGACCGTATGGTGCCCGCTCAGGCAGTAATGACAGGTGTTGCAGGGGACATGATGCGTGGCCGCCACCCGGTCTCCCGGCCTGAATCGCTCCACCCCGTCCCCCACGGCGACCACCTCGCCGGCCACCTCATGCCCCAGGACAAGGGGGACCTTGTCGCGGCGGTACCACTCCATCACGTCGCTGCCGCAGATGCCGCTGGCCATCACCTTCATGAGCAGTTCGCCCGGACCGATTCGAGGCACGGGCATCTCCTGGAGCCGAACATCCCTATTGCTGTAATACATTAAAACGCGCATGGCATGTGGGTTACTCGTTGCTGGTAACTGGTTACTCATTACTCGTTACTGGTCGAAGCGTAGATCCAGCGACACGCGGGATTGCTGGTTACTCCCTGCTCCTTGCTCCCTGCTGCCTACTATTTGCTCCTTGCGCCTCCTGCGCTGGTTGCTTTGAGCTTTCAGCTTCAGGCTTTGAGCTTTTAGCTTTTGCCCCTTCTGACCTCTGACCTCTGTCATCTGCCCTCCGGCTACCTACTCCGGACCGTTTCAAACAGATCGAGCGCCTGCCGGGGGGTGAGGCTGTCATGGATGACGCCGTGGAGGGCCTGCATGACCGCCGCCGGGTGGGGGCTCTGCCAGACATTCCTTCCCAGGTTGATCCCGATCGCCCCCTTCTGCATCCCGTCATAGACGAATTCAAAGACCTCCAGTTCGGTCTCGCACTTGGGACCGCCTGCAATGACTACCGGGACCGGGCACCCGTCCGTCACCTTTTCAAAGCCGTCGTCGCAGTAATAGGTCTTGACGATCTTTGCCCCCAATTCGGCAGCGATCCGGCAGGAGAGGGCCAGATAGCGGGCGGTCCGTTTATCCAGTTCCTTGCCCACAGCGGTCACGGCCATGACCGGAATGCCGTAGTCCTCGCAATCGTCCACCAGCATGCTGAGGTTCTCCAGCGTCTCCCGTTCATACTCACTCCCCACAAAGATGGAAACGCCCACTGCGGCCACGTTCAGCCGGATCATCTCTTCCACGGACGTGGTGATGATTTCGTCGGCCAGATCCTTGCCCACCACGCTGGTACCGCCGGACACCCTCAGAATGATCGGCGTCTGGATCAGGGGATCAATGGCTGCCCTGAGGACGCCACGGGTCACGAACAGGCCGTCCGCGTAAGGTATCAGGTCCCGGATGGTCTCTGCCGGCCTTTCAAGGCACCGGGTGGGTCCCTGGAAATAGCCGTGGTCGATGGGGAGAAACTGGCAGTGACCGTCCGGTCTGATCAGGCGGGAAAGCCTGTTTTTCATGCCCCAGCCCAGGTGATCGGACCCTTTGATCCATCCCATTTTGCCGCCTTTGGGCTCCTGCGGCATCTCATTTACCTCTCTTGCGTCCAGAAGTCCTTCTGCATCTGCCATATGTCTGTCCTCTTCTTTGAATTGACAATTTAAAATAGGCGCAAGGCGCAAGGCGTCAGGCGCAAGGGTTAGAGCTATTGAGTCCCGCTGGAAGCGGGATTAAGCCTTTAATCTCTCGAGACTTACATCTCTTAATGAGGCGCAAGGCGTAAGGCATTAGGCACAAGGTACAGAAATTGCGGCGAACATCTTATCACCCCAGCACCCCAGCATCCCAGCATCTCAGCATTCCTGAATTCCTGAATTCCTGAATTCCTCAATTCCGGGGTGCTTGACAACAATGGTCTCTTCCCGGCCGGGCCCTACTGAGACGATGGAGGCGGGCACTCCTGAGACCTCTTCGATGGTCTCGATATAGGCCCGGGCCGCCTCGGGCAACTGGGTCAGGTCCCTCGCGGCGGAGATATCCTCCTGCCATCCGGGCATCTCTTTGTAGATGGGGGTACAGGCTGCCATCCTCCGGAGGCTGGTCGGTCTCTGTTCCACCTTTTCCCCTTCGATCTCGTATCCCACGCAGACCTTGAGCCGGTCGAGGCCGGTAAGAACATCCAGTTTCGTAATGGCCAGGCTGTCCAGGCCGTTGAGGCGCGCCGAATCCCTCACCACCACCAGGTCCAGCCAGCCGCAGCGCCGCCGCCGCCCCGTGGTCGCTCCGAATTCCTTGCCTCGCGCTTGGATATAGTCCCCAGTTTCATCTGTAAGCTCCGTCACAAAAGGCCCCGCCCCCACCCTTGTGGTATAGGCCTTGACGATTCCCACCACATGATGAAGCTGTTTGGGTCCGATGCCGGCCCCGGCGCAGGCGCCCCCCGCCACCGGATTGGAAGAGGTCACAAACGGGTAAGTGCCGTGATCCAGATCCAGATGGGTCCCCTGTGCCCCTTCGAACAGGATGCGCTTCCGGGCCTTGACAGCCTGGTCCAACTCAACGGAGACGTCTGTGATGAACGGGGCCAGCTTTTCCCCCATGCTAAGGTAGCTGTCTACGATGGGCCCGGCCTCTAATGTCTCAGCACCGAAAAACCGCTCCAAGAGAAAATTTTTTTCCTTCAGATTGGCTTTGACCTTTTCCTCCAGGCCCTCGGGATCCAGAAGATCCACTGCCCTCACGCCGGTCCTGGCCGCCTTGTCCTCGTAGCAAGGGCCGATGCCACGGCCGGTGGTCCCTAATTTTGCCTTTCCCTTGGCCGTCTCCCTGGCCAGATCAATCGCCTTGTGGTAGGGCATGATGATATGGGCCTTTTCGCTGAGCGACAGTCTCTCCGGACCTACGAATATCCCGGCCACCTTCAGATTGTCGATCTCTTCCAGGAGAACCTCCGGGTCCACCACAAGGCCGTTTCCGATGAGGCACTTCTTGTTTTCGTAGAGTATCCCCGAAGGGATAATATGGAAGATGAACTGCTTCCCGTCCACCACCAGGGTATGTCCGGCATTGTTGCCGCCCTGAAATCTCACTACCATATCCGACCTGGCGGTCAGGAGATCCACCACCTTTCCCTTTCCCTCGTCCCCCCACTGGGTCCCGACGACTGCGACATTCGCCATGACTCTCTCCTTAATTATATATAGAGGGCCTGCATAAGAAGGCCCTGTCTTTCCTTGCCCTGTCCCGTGGAGCCAGGACCTGTCAAGGCCGCCTGGATCTCATCTGAAATCCGGCATAGTCCTCCGGTGTATCGATATCGAGGCTGTCATAGTCCCCTTCCGGTTCGATCAGACAGATTGAGCCGCTGTATTTGCAGAGAAGCGATCTGGCGCCCACATCCCCCCTGAGACGCTTCAGTTCTGGATATAGCTTACGGCTGAAGATTACCGGGTGAGCCGGCCTCCCTTCACCCTGGACCGCGGCGATCAGCATGTCGGATGTCAGATACCGATCAAGTAGGCGATCGATCAGGTCCGACGCGATGCAGGGCATATCGGCCAGAAAGATCATCGCGTGGTCATGCGTATGTTCCACGTCTGAAACGCCGGCCGCAATGGATGAGCTGATGCCCTCCTGATAATTCCGGTTCTCGATGATGCGCAACCTGGGATGAACCAGAAGCGGTGCAATGACGGTCTGGATCTCCCACGCTCGATATCCCAGGACCAGGACCACGCTGTCTAATTGAGATTTCAGGACCTGGCCCAGGACCCGCTCGATGAACGTCTCATCCCCGACCTGGAGGAGCTGCTTGATCCTCCCCATGCGGGTCGATGCGCCGGCGGCAAGGACAATCCCTGCCACCTTCTCTCCGCGCCGGTCCATATCTTCCTATCGTTTTTCCTTTTTTGCGGATCCCCTCTCAAACCCAAGGTCAAAGACCTTCAGGTTGATCTCCCTGAACCGGTCAGGGCTGACCTGATCGATGGTCTGTCTCAGTTCGCGGCTGGGGATCGGTCCGTTCTGAAAAGCCGCAAAAAAACCGAGGAGGGCCAGATTCGAGGCCATGGGCGATCCCGAATCCCTGGCGGTTTCTGAGGCAGGAAAGAGACGGCATGTTATCTCCATCCTGTCCAGGTAAGGCCGGACCTCTTCACGCACAACGGCGTCGGGTGGGGCATTGACATAAAGTCTTCCTCCCCGGGCGAGGAAGGGGATGCTGCGATAGGCCTCGCTCTCATCCAGGGCGAGGAGGACATGGGCGGACCCGGCCCTGACTAAGCTCCCTGCCACGTCTCCGATCCTGAGGTGAGAGACAACCGATCCGCCTCTCTGGGCCATTCCATGGGTCTCAGCCGCCATGATCTTGAGGCCTCTGTTGACCGCCGTCTGGGCCAGCAATTTGGTCATGAAGAGAATCCCCTGCCCGCCCAGCCCACTCAACACGAAATTCATATTTTCCATCGGTCTTGATCTCTTTTCTTTTCCCTACGCTGCCACAATAGCCCCCTTGGGGCAGATCTCGAGACATACGCCGCACTGGGCGCACAGGCCCTGATTGATGGCTGTATGTCCCAGCTTCTCATCCTTGTAAAGGGCCGGGCATTCAAACCGGTCCAGGCAGAAATTACACTCCACGCAATCGTCTGTTATGGTGACCTTCACCTTTTTCGGGATAGCCTCCTCCCTGTAGGCGATGACGCAGGGATGCCGTGCGATGATAACGGCGATCCCCCCGTCCGGATGATAGACATAGTCGGCGGCCTTTCTGATCAATCCGGTCATCCCCTTCACATCGTAAGGGTCCACCACCTCGATGAATTCGATCCCGCAGCCGGCCACGACCTTCTCCAAGGGGATCACCTTTCCACGGCTTCCGTCGGCCCGGATCCCCAGCCCCGGGGTAGGCTGCATCCCGGTCATGGCAGTGGTCTGATTGTCCAGAATCACCAGGATGAATCGCGCGTCGTTGTAGACCGCGTTCAGCAGCCCTGCGGTTCCGGAATGGTAAAAGGTGGAGTCGCCGATGGTGGCCACGATCGGCTGATCGATCTGGTCCTGGGCAAAGGAATGGTAAAAGCCGGAGGCCATAGTGATAGCGGCGCCCATGTCGAGACAGGTGTCGACGCCCCCGAGGTTGAGGCCGAGGGTATAGCAGCCGATGTCGGAGGTGAATATCGCCTTTGGTCGGGCTTTTCGGATGGCAAAAAAAGAGGCCCTGTGAGGGCATCCGGGGCAGAGGGTCGGTTTGCGTACCGGCAGATGAAGGCCCTTGACCAGTTCGGCCGCCGCCCCATCGCCGCGATCCCTCAATCCCTTCAGGCCAAGGGAGCTGAGCGCTCTGTCGATCACCCCGTAGACCACTTCGGGCACCAGTTCCCCTTCGGATGGAACGTGTCCCGAGAGTCGGCCCAGGACCTTCTCATGGTCTCTCAGGAAATACTCGATGACGGTGTCTGTCTCTTCGATGACGAGCACCTTGTCGCAGGCAGACATGAACTCCCCGGCCAGTTTTTCGGGAAATGGATAGGGTGCGCACAGCTTCAGGACCGGGATATCGTCCCGGGCTTCGTCCGATAAGATATCCTTCACCACGGCGTAGGAGACCCCTGCGGCCAGGATCCCGAGGGGATATTTCTTCCCGGTTGTCAGGTTGTGGGCATTGTGCGGCGCAAGGGTATCGAATCGATTCGCGATGTCTTTCAGTTTCCGGTTCAGTTCACCGTGGAGTATGAAGCGGAATTTCGGCGTCGCCGCCCATCGGGCCGGGTTCTTTTCAAAGGATGCCTTTCGGCCATTGCGCGGGATCTCCCCACGGATCAGGCCTTGCCGCGCATGGCACACCCGGATGGCAGGTCTCAGGATGACCGGAATCTTGAATTCCTCTGACAGGGCGAGGGCAAGGCCGGCCATCTCCCTGGCCTCGTGGGGGTCGGAAGGATCCAGGACCGGAACCTTGGCAAAACGGGCCATCAACCGGGTATCCTGCTCGGTCTGCGAGGAGTGGGGACCCGGGTCGTCGCAGGAGATGATCACAAGCCCCCCGTTCGTCCCCAGATAAGCGGCGCTCATGAGGGAATCTGCGGCGACATTGAGACCGACCTGCTTCATGCAGCAGGCCGCCCGTTTGCCCGAAACAGCGGCGGCAAATGCATTATCCAGGGCCACCTTCTCGTTGGTTGACCATTCCACGTAGGTGTTGAGATTTTCAGACTTGATGAGCCGAACCACCTCGGGCAGGATCTCGGAGCTGGGGGTGCCCGGATAGGAGGTGACCACCTGACACCCCGCCTCTACAAGACCGAGCGCAATGGCCCCGTTTCCCAAAAAGATCTCTTCGTGCGTCATAATTCATTCCCTTTTTGTGCCTGCCGGTTTAGCGCCAATACATCGCACCCTATCCACCAGCGGCAGAAGTGACTAAAGTTTGGAGTGTGGAGTTGGGAGTTCAAATCAGGATTCATCCTTTTTAACTTTAGTCACTCCACACTCGTAACTTCAAACTTGAAAAACCAGCATCCAGCAAAAAGCGTAGCCGCTCCAGGCCATAAAGTCAAGCAGGGAGATGGACAGGCCGCCTTGTATCCGCTGCTGGCGGCTCATTTCTGTCGGTTGACACGGGGAAGGCGATCTCCTATACTCTTCATAACATATTCAACCCATTTGTGGAGATCCCGATGCACCTTAAAAAGGTAACGCTTTTCCCCGAAAAATACCCGACAAACGAGTATTATCCCTTCAATCTGCAGGTGCTGCGTCAAACCAGAAGCATTCCGTTTCATGCTCCGGTGACCTTTTTTGTGGGGGAAAACGGCACAGGCAAATCAACGCTCCTGAGGGCCCTTTGTCATCACTGCGGCATCCACATATGGCAGCAAGAGCAGCGGCCGCGAGTGGAGAAAAATCCCTATGAGGAATCCCTTTACATGTTTATCGGCGTTATATGGTGTAACGGAAGGGTGCCGGGATCATTTTTCGGGTCCGAGACGTTCAAGGATTTTGCGCAGTATTTAGACGAGTGGGCGGCCGTAGATCCTGAGATGCTCACCTATTTTGGGGGAAAATCCCTCATCACCCAGTCCCACGGCCAGTCCCTCATGAGCCTGTTCAGGGCGCGCTACCGTATCAGGGGACTCTATCTCTTGGACGAACCCGAGACCGCCCTGTCCCCGAGGAGCCAGTTGGAACTGCTCAAGGTGCTGAACGATATGGGAAAGGCGGGGCATGCCCAATTTATCATCGCCACCCACTCCCCGATTCTCCTGGCATGTCCCGGGGCGACCATTGTCAGTTTTGATGCCATACCGGTCCGGGAAATCGCCTACGAGGAGACGGAACACTACCGGATCTATCACGGCTTCATGGAGGACCGGGACAGATTTCTGAAGGGGCTTTAATCCCGTCAGGTTCCGGACTCAACCCCCCGTATCAGGGGATTTCCTGGTCCTTTCCTTTGCCTGTTCAATTAATTCGACGAGGGAAGCGGTCTTTGTCTTGTCAGAGCAAGTAAATGCCTTGTCCCATTCCTCGGGTGAAAGCTCTTTTCTCAGATAGTCTTCAACCAGAAAATGAGGATACCAGCATTCCATGGTCCTGAAACAGGGGAGGCCGTAGTTTTCTCTGCGGCAATATGAAAAAGTAATCTGGTGACCCAGCCTGGGGCAGCGGATCTTATTGGCATCATCCGGCGGCGTACTATCCCTTTTCATGGCGATCTCATATGAAAGGTTCAGAGGTTCAAAGGTTCAGGGTTGGTTGTCTTCCGGTTCGTAGTGACGGCTGTTTGGCGTTTTGCCGCAGTCCCCACGCCCTGACGGGCACAAGACACAGGGGGCCTCACCTGTGGCCTGTTGCTTGGGTAGATCGGAGCGAAATCCAACACGACCCATCCTTATGAAAAGACTGCCGGAGGCCGCGACATCGACCTCCGGCAGCAACGGTTTAGTTTTCCATAACAAAACTGAATTTCTTAGATTTTACTCGCCGTGTACTGTTTTGGCTTGGGCAGAGGCGCAATGTCTGCCAGGGCCCGCTTGATGTCCTCGGCCGGCAGGGGATAATCGGCCAGACGGCCTTCAAAATAGGCCTGATAGGCCGCCATATCCACCAGTCCATGCCCGCTCCAGTTGAAGAGGATAACCTTTTCTTTCCCTTCCTCTTTGGCCTTGAGGGCCTCGCGGATGACAACTGCGATGGCGTGATTTGTCTCAGGGGCGCTGATGAATCCCTCGGTGTTAGCGAATGTGATTCCTGCCTGGAAGGTCTCCATTTGATGAACCGCTATCGGTCGGATCAGGTTATCCAAGATGAGCTGGCTGATAATGGGGGCCATCCCGTGATACCGCAGGCCGCCCGCATGAATCGGGGCCGGGATGAAGTTGTGACCCAGGGTATGCATCGGAAGCAGGGGGGTCATCTGAACCGTATCCCCGAAATCATAGGCAAAGGGACCTTGCGTCATGGTGGGACAGGAACTGGGCTCGACGCCGATGATGTCAATGTCCTTGCCGTGGATCTTGTCGCAGACAAAGGGGAGGCAAATCCCCGCAAAATTACTCCCGCCGCCGGCGCACCCAATCACCACATCGGGGTAGTCTCCGGCAATGGCCATCTGCTTCTGGGTCTCAAGTCCGTTGACGGTCTGGTGTAGCATCACATGATTCAGGACGCTGCCGAGGGAGTACTTGGTGTCTTTGCCCGTGACCGCGGCCTCCACCGCCTCGCTGATGGCAATCCCCAGGCTTCCGGGGGAATCCGGATCCTGGGCCAGGATCTTCCGGCCTGCCTCGGTCTCGGTGCTGGGGCTTGCCACGCAGTTGGCGCCCCAGGTCTGCATCATGAGCTTGCGATACGGTTTCTGGTTGAAGCTGATCTTCACCATAAAAACCTTACATTCCAGACCAAACAGGGCGCAACACATGGCCAGGGCGCTCCCCCACTGACCCGCGCCGGTCTCTGTGCAAATGCGCTTGGTGCCGGCCACCTTGTTATAATAGGCCTGTGCAATGGCCGTATTCGGCTTGTGACTGCCCGGAGGGCTCACACCTTCGTTTTTGAAATAGATTTTAGCCGGTGTCTTGAGGTGTTTCTCGAGCTCGTAGGCCCTGTAAAGGGGGGTGGGTCGCCAGATGACATATTTCTCCAGGACCTCCTGCGGTATGTCGATCCATCTCTGGGTGCTCACCTCCTGCTCGATCAGATTCATGGGGAAGATGGGGGCCAGATCATCGGGCCCGACAGGCTGACCGGTCCCCGGATGAAGCGGCGGTTCCATCGGCGTAGGCATATCTGCCATGATGTTGTACCATTGACGCGGCAATTCCGACTCGGGTAGAAAAATCTTTTTGACCTGCATAGTTCCTCCTTTTCTCTTCAATGAATGATGTTATCTATTTTAATCCATGGCAGCCAATGCCACGGACCGGCCTTGACCCATTCTCACGGTCCGAGAACGCTTCCCGGTTGTCAGGCAACCGCGCATGCCTTGAAAGCGAGATACGGAACCGGGCGTAACAGAGAAAATTGAAGCCAACTTTTTGGGTTAGATTGAGTTGGAGAACTATACATAAAGATATATCGGGTCGTCAGGTCTGAATGCGAGAGACCAGATATGAAGGAATCCGCCGGACCCTGACCGCATCAAATTGCGTACACATGGCGCCGAGACGAAAGCGATGCGACAAAACAGGGGAGAGGTTAATGGGTTTATTTTACAAAGTCAAGAACCAAAAACCGATTTCAGTTCATCCTGGATGTATTTAAGGCGATCGATCTCCTCTTCCCCCATATCCGTTTCCACTTCCGCGGACTTCACCCTCTTCCGCAGGGATTTGAGCTCATTTTCCAGATCGATGAGGGTGTTCAGAAAGAGCGTTTTCATGTCCGGCGCCGCCTCCTCCCCAGGGGCCTTCTCCCAGACCACATCTTTCGGCTTGAGGATGAGACGCTCCTTCCACATGGGAATATGGGCCGTCAGATGGAGTCTCTCCTCGATTTTCTCTGCCAGGGCAGTGCTGGCGACGGCCTCGCCATGAACCACGAAGACCTTGGGGCTGGATTCGAAATGAGACACCCACTCTAAGAGGTCCTCCTGGTCGGCATGGGCTGAAAAGCCGCCGATCGTGAACACCCTGGCCCTGACGGCCACGTTCTCTCTGAATATCTTGACCTGTTTAGCCCCGTCCACAATCTGGCGGCCGGTGGTCCCCTTGGCCTGGAATCCCACAATCACGATGCTTGCGCCGGGCCGCCAGAGATTATGCTTCAGATGGTGCTTGATCCGTCCGGCCGTACACATGCCGCTCCCGGCAATCACAATGGCAGGCCCCCGTGCCTCGTTGATACCCATGGATTCCCTTGTGGTGGGGGTAAACCGGAGGTTGGGCATCGCGAACGGGTCATAGCCCGAGTCGAGAATGGCAATGGCCTCTTCATCGTAACACTCCTTGTTTTTTCGGAAGATCTCCGTCGCCTTGATGGCCAGGGGGCTGTCTAAGTAGATGGGGATATCCGGGATCAAACCGTTGCGCAGGAATTCACCCAGGACATAGAGGAGTTCCTGTGTCCTTTCTACGGCAAAGGCCGGTATGATAATCTTCTCTCCAGCCGACACGCTGTAATGAATGGCCTCTACCAGTTCATGCTTGCTCTCTTCCAATGTCCGGTGGCGGCGGTTGCCATAGGTGGATTCCACAAAGAGATAATCGGCGTCAAAGATCTCGTGCGGGTCCTTGACGATCAACTGGTCTTTCTTCCCCAGATCCCCGGAAAATACGATTTTGCGGGGATCTCCTCCATCTTCCACCCAGAGTTCCAGGATGGAAGATCCCAGGATGTGCCCCGCATTCCTCAGCCGGGCCTTGACGCCGGACTCGACCGTGATGATCTGGTCTTTTTCCGTAGGATGGAGATATTTCAGGCTTGCCTCTGCATCCTCTGTCGTATACAGGGGCGTCACATCCGTCCCGGCCTGGCGCTTGTTCTTGCGGGTCTGCCACTCGGCATCCATTTCCTGAATATGGGCTGCATCTAAGAGCATGATCTCGCACAGCTCTGCGGTCGGAGGAGATGTGATGATCTTTCCGTTGAATCCGTCCTTCACCAGCTTCGGGATGCGACCGCAGTGGTCGATATGGGCGTGAGTCAGAAAAAGGGTCTCGATCTCTTTCGGATCAAATCCCCATGCCTCGCTGTTGCGGGCCTCCATCTGCCGTCCGCCCTGAAACAGCCCGCAGTCCACGAGGATCTTCTTGTTGTCGGGCGATTCCACGAGGTAGCACGATCCTGTCACAGACCCCGCCCCTCCAAGACATGTCACGCGAATCATACGGATCTCCTTAATCTTAATTAGGCGCAAGGCGTTAGGCGCAAGGCCCAAGGCGAAAGGCGCCGGACGAAGGAGCTGAAAGCTGAAAGCGCAAAGCTCAAAGTGACTATCAATCCCGCGTCCTGCGGTGTCTACACTTCTCCCGACCAGTAACCAGCAATCCCGCGCGTGTCGCGGGATCTACGCTGCGCTTCGACCAGCAACGAGCATCCAGTATCCAGCACCAGCAGCCAGCTTCCCGGCATTCCAGTATGTTAAATTCCCCAATCCCTCAATTCCGAATTCCTCAATCCGACACCGGGTGCCGGTATGTTTTCCCTGCATAGTTCCTGGCTACAAGGGAATGACGGCCCCTCTCTACCATGTATTCCGGCAGGAGCGGGACCTTCCCGCCGCCGCCCAGGAGATCCACCGCAAAATGGGGCACGCACAGGCCCGAGGTATGGCCCTGGAGCGCGGCCATGATGTCAAGCCCCCTGTCGAGGGGGGGCCAGAAGTGAGAGGTCCCCTTTGCGGGGTCGGCCTGAAATAGATAATAGGGCCGGACACGGATTGTCAAGAGTTTTTGCATCAAGGCACTGATAATCTCGGGCCGATCGTTGACATCCCTGAGGAGCACGGTCTGGCAGCCCAGGGGGATGCCCGCATCGGCCAGGCGGTTGCACGCTGACGAGGCCTCTTCGGTGATTTCATCGGGATGGTTGAAGTGGATATTGATATAGAGGGGCTTGAATCTCCCTAAGATATGGGCCAATTGCGGCGTGATCCGCTGAGGGAGGGTGCAGGGGACTCGGGTGCCGATCCTTATGATCTCCACATGGGGCATGACCCGGAGGTCTGTCAGGATAGAGGACAGTTCCCGGTTGCTCAGGAGGAGCGGGTCTCCCCCGGAGAGGAGGACATCACGGATTTCCCTGTGTCCTCGGATATAAGAGAGGCCTTCCCGGATCGACTCTCTGGAGGCCATGGAGTCGCGGCCGACCTTCCGCTTCCGGTTGCAGAACCGGCAGTACATGGCGCAACGCGAGGATACCAGAAAGAGGACCCGGTCCGGATATCTGTGGGTCAGCCCGGGGACCGGCGAGTCCCCCTCTTCATTCAGGGGGTCCTCCACGCCGGACGCCTCAGAGATCTCCCGAATATCCGGGATGCACTGTCTGTAAATGGGATCGCCCTTCCTTTTTACAAGAGCCAGATAATACGGATTGATCCGCATTGGATACCGGGCCGTCACCTCTTGAAGGAGGTCCCTGTCCGCCTCGATGGATGCCGGCAGGTCCTTCGGGGAGATGATGCTTTGAGACAGGATCGCTCTCCATGGGGGGTTTTCGCTTTTCAACGGGGTCCTCTCGTATATTTCAGGAGGAGATCATGCCCCTTGGGGCCGCAGTTGAAAAGGAGATCGAATGCAGACAGGTTGGGGATGAATGGGCCCCAGAGCTGGGGATACACAGGGGGCCTCGGGGTGAAGAATCTGAGGGAAATCCCTGCGGTTTCAAATCGGTCCGGATCGAGATACTTCCTGGCCCCGACCTGGGCCAGAAACTGCGTGGCCCCCAGTTCCCTGCAGATGTCCACGGACAGCCGGGGTTCGTCGGTGTCGACGCCCAGATCGGACAACAGGACAA
>JAUPKI010000127.1 GCA_030837545.1 Thermodesulfobacteriota bacterium
CAAGTTTGATAGAGAAGGTTCACCGTGCTCTGTGATGAACCCATCCACCTCCATTTTCTGGCCGTTTACGGTAGTCCTGAATTGTTAGGCTTTTGTTAGGGAAGAATGAGATTTCCGTTATCAGTTCGGTATGGACAATGGCCAGGGCCGAGATGATTTCCTCCGTTGCATCGAACAAAGTATTGCCCGGCGATACCCCTTTTTGAACCTTTTTTTAGCGCAAGATGATATGGCTAAAGGAACTCCGACATGCTTTTATTAAGGCCTGGGCATGCGCTATGCATCCTGTGAGGCGTGCCGATCCCTCCTCTTTCGGGAAAACGGTCCTTGCAAAGATCAAGCAAACTGCTGAGATTGCCGGGAAATGAATGAAAATGTTGTCCTAATTGTTCTGTCGGCATGGTCCTGCATATTACTTCAATTGGGAACGGATGGCAAGGAACAATCCCCGACAGGCGATGGGGAGCGCTTGTTTTTTCCAAATGGGCATGCTAACGTATTACTGATGAACCTCTCCACTCCAACGCCGGCTATACCTGTCCGCGCCTCTACGGTCATCCTGGTTCGGGATCAGAAAGGGCCTTTGGAGGTTTATCTGCTCAAACGGAGCGGCCGCAGCGATTTTATGCCGGGCCGCTACGTCTTTCCCGGGGGGACCGTGGATGTCGATGATGCGGACCCTGATTTTTGGAAAGCGTATGGGGATATGGATCCCGAACAGGTGCGCTCCCGCCTCGGACAGGGCGAGCCGGACCTTGGCCTTGACGAAGCCATGGCCTACGGCATCGCTGCCATTCGTGAGACCTTTGAAGAGGCAGGTCTTCTCCTCGCCCGATGCTCGACTGCTGCCAGCAGAGACATGGAGGCGCTCAGTGAACAGCGCTCGCGTGGCGCCCTCCCCCAAACCTGGCTGCGGGACCTCGTCCTCTCCGGGGGGTGGACCCTGATGCTTTCAGCACTGGCACCCTGGTCCCACTGGATCACGCCCGTAGCGCGATCCAGGCGATACGACACCCGGTTTTTCATGGCCCTCATGCCCCATGGGCAGGAATGCCAACCGGACCGCCGGGAGACCACCCACGGCATCTGGTCAACCCTGAGCGCGGCCCTTGCAGGCAACCTGGAGGGAACGATCCCCTTGAGCCCACCGACCCTGATAACGGTCCAGGAACTCCTCCCATACCCGGATATCGCGTCGTTGGAAAGGGAAATGGACATCCGGTCCTGGGGGGAGACGAGGGTCCCCAGGCTGATCCCTCTCCCTGGGGGCGCCATCCTCCTTCTTCCATGGGACCCTGACTATGCCAATGAGGCATTCAGGCCTGACGTCATGCGTTTCAATGTCGGCCTGAGCCCTTCGCAACGCCCCATTTCCAGGATCTGGTATTCAAACGGCCTCTGGCTCCCCCTTATCCCTTGATGATCCTCGGGAGCATCATGTGGTGATGGGGGCAGATGGATATCGGGTTCTGATACGCACAGCCCGCAAATGCCACCAGATAATCCCGTATTCGGGAGAAGGAGACGATCTCGTCCACATATCCCCTCTTGGCGCAGTAGATGGGCCGAGAGTTGTCATAATACTCCTTGGCAAGGTCGTTCATCTTCTCAATGACCGGGCCAAGGGGCCGTCCCGCGTCCTTTTCTTTGACCAGCCGCCTGGCGAATGAGGCCGCAGCCGCTGTCTCGCCGTGCATGACGTAGATCTCGGTGGTTGGGGTCCCGAGGGTAAAGGCGTTATGGTTGTTGGCCGTGGGGCCCCCCATGATGTAGTGGGCCGCCGCGGTCCCCTTCCGGAGGACAATGCAGATCTGTGGCACGTCGGTCTGCTCGATGGAGTAGATGAGAGACTGACCCAGTCCTAACAGTTCCGCCTTTTCGGCAATGTCTCCCACATCGATGCCCGAGGTATCCTGAAACCATACAATCGGGACCCGGTCCCGGCCGCAGAGGGTGACGAATTCGTTCATCTTGATGAGACCCTGGCGGTACAACTTCCCGCCCACACCCGGATAAGGGGCGTATTCAGGGTATTTGACCCCTAAGAATCCCTGGCGGTTGCCGATAAACCCCATCAAAAAGCCATTGATCTTGGCCAGACCGGTATAGACCTCGGGGCCGTAGCCGTGTCTGAACTCCATATGCTCGCTGTTGTCAAAAAGGCGGGCGAGCATCTCGCCGAAGTTGTAACTCCGCTTCTGGTTGAAGGCGACGATGTGGTCGATATCCTCTCCCGGGAATTTGGGGGCCTTGGGCTCGGCTACCCGGAAGAAATTGGGATGATAGGCCGGGACCATGTCCATGTATTTTTTCAGGGCGTCCAGGACCCCCTGTTCCGTGTCATAGACCTCCTTGAAAAACCCGGTTTCATTGTAGTGGATGGGGACGCTGCCGGGCGGCACCTCCTTGAAATGGCGCGTCGCCTCGATCAACTGCTCGGCCCCCTCCTCGTCGAAAAATCCCTTGGGGCTCATCCCGCTCACAATCCCGCCGCCGCCCACCGCGATATTGGCATCCTTGTGGGCCAGGAGGATGGTGGGACTGATCCCCTGATACCCGCCGCCTGCCGGGTTGGTGCCATAAATGCCGGCTAATACCGGCACGCCCAGTTTCTCCAGCTCGGCGTGACGGAAAAAGGTGGTGCCGTTTCCCCGGCGGTTTGCATAGACCTCCTGCTGCTCGGGCAGTTTGACGCCGCTGCAGTTGACGAGCCACACTAAGGGGACATGGAGCCGCTTGGCCATGTCCGTCACCCGCAATTGATTATCGGCCTGCCCGCTGATCCAGGCCCCGGCCATTACCTTGTTGTCAAACCCGATGACAACCGCCCATTTGCTGTTGATCTTGGCCAGTCCATCAATAACGCCGGTAGTCCCTTCTTCGTTGAACTGGGGGTTATAGAGGGTATGAAGGGGGTGCCAGGTCCCCGGGTCAATGAGATAGTCGATCCTATCCCACACGGTCAACTGGCCTCTCTTCCGAATGACGTCGGCCGGTATCCCGGCGTTTTTCACCGCTTCCACGGCCTCGCCTACCGCTTCCTCCACCCGTCTGATTTCCTGTACGTTTTCCTTGGAATCCGCCTTCTGTTTGTCGGTAAGGGGTTTCCCCAAAGGGGTCATTTTTTCAAAATACGGTCTCATCTATTCCTCCATCACCCGGATAAACCAGGGAAGTGACTAAAGTGAGCTAAAGTGACTAAAAAGTAATTGCTCAATATGCAAGAAGTCCACAAAAGGCTTACGCCTGAATTCCTCAATTCCTCAATTCCTCAATTCCCCATTCCCTACCGGTTGGCCTTTCGAATGCCCAATTGGTCCAGGGCAATAATCCACTTGCAGATATTGGCAGACCCTTCAACCATGTAGTAGGGCGGGGCGTCCCGGTAGAATCTGGCCACCGGGTATTCCGTGGAGTAGCCATAGGCGCCCATAATCCGCATGGCCATCTGGGTGGCCTTGGCCGCTATCTCGCCTGCCAGATACTTGGCATGGGCCACCTCGAGGGTATTGCCTAAATTGCCCTGGTCCTTCTGCCACGCAGCCTTATAGACGATCAACCGCGCCGCCTCGATCTCGGCGGCCACCTGGGCGACCATATCCTGATTCATCTGAAACTGACCGATGGATTGCCCGAACTGCACCCGCTCCTTGCAGTACTCTGTCACTGTATCGAGGCAGGCCTGGGCAAGACCGACCCCGCCGGCCGCAGCCGACAGCCGTGTCTGATTCAGGGAGCCGAAGACGATTTTGGACCCGTCCCCGGGCTTGCCGAGGATATTTTCTTTGGGAACCTTGGTATCTTCCAGGTAAATCTCACCGGTAGGCGTGGACCGGGTGCCCAGCTTGTTGAGATCTGTGGTCGTCACCCCGTTGAAGTTTTTGAGCTCCACCACAAAGGCGGAAAGCCCTTTCCCCTTGGCCTCCCGGTCTGTATAGGCATAGTAGATAATGACGTCCGCGGCGCTGGCATTGGATATCCAGGTCTTGGAGCCGTTTAGCAGCCAGTGATCCCCCTTGTCCTGGGCCGTGGACTTCAGGGCCATGACATCCGAACCGGCATTAGGCTCGGTGATGCCAAACCCGCCCACATACTCGGCGCTCACCAGCTTGCGGATATATTTCTCTTTCAGGGCGTCTGTCCCATATCTGAAAATGGTAAAGGCGCAACCCAGGGCCTGCATGTTGATCTGCACCCTCACGGAACTGGATGCCTTGGCCATCTCTTCGGTGAGGATCATGGCCGCCAGCCAGCCCATTTCATTGCCGCCGTATTGCTCCGGAATGACGGTGCCGAAAAACCCTAACTCCCCCATCGGTTTGATCACTTCTTCGTAAGGGAAATAGTGGGATTCGTCCCATTCATCCGCGTGCGGGGCGATCTTTTCAGCGGCAAAATCGCGCGCCATCTCGCGCAGCATCTGCAGTTCTTCGCTTAAGCCAAATTCCATGGATCTACCTCCTTCATTGTATGAAATCATATTCATCTCAATTCGGACAAAAGCTGAAAACACCAAAAATAGAATTTATATCTTAAGAGGAGGCGGTTGGCAACCATTTTATTCACATTGTAGCTACATTTGGAACCGTTCATGGGTTCAAAGGTTCAAAGGTTCAAGGTTGAATTTATACCCGCGGATGCCACGTTAGCGGCGTTACGTTCAATGAGAACCGCCGATCATACCATTCGATTCTCGAAAGTCGGTTGCCCATTTCAAGTCATTAACCACAGACAGCATATGTTGCAAGGTCTTCGGGTCTTCTATTCCGTCCTCGTCACTAACCCTGAATCCCGCTGCAGCGGGAAACCCAGAACCTGTGAACACTTACCTCTATTTTAACTATCGGGCGGTCCGCTGAATGGGGGGTGAGGATGAGAAGGTGAGAAGGTGAGAGGATAAGAAAAGGTGAGAGGGGGGAGGACAACCATGAGATTGGCTTTTTTTTAATTTTACTGATTGACATTTATTTTTGAACAGCTTAAAAGGACACTGTTTGATCATATCAACGGGCTCGAAGACCAACGGAGGAGGTTAATGAATGGAACCGCTAACCATCAATCGTAAAGAGAGCAGGCTCCGGGTCGCGCCGGAATGGGCCGATGTCTGCTTCGCATGCGGCACCTGTGCGGGGGGCTGCCCGGTGACGGGCGTGGACGGCCTGGACCCCCGAAAGGCCGTTCGCATGGCAGCGTTGGGTCTGGATCAGGAGCTGATCGACTCGCGCTTCCCATGGATCTGTACCCTGTGCGGCCGCTGTGAGTACGCCTGCCCCCAGGGTGTGGAGATCTTGAAGATGCTGCGCCGGGCAAGGACCCTCAGGGAGCGGAACAAGGTCCCCGGACCAATCCACAAGGGCGTGGTCATGTGCCTGGAGAGGGGGAACAATCTTGGGATTCCCAAGGACGATTTCCTCTTTCTGCTGGCCGACCTGTCCAAGGAGATGGATGAGGACGAAGGGTTGACCGGTTTTTACGCCCCGGTGGATAAAAAGGGCGCCAATATACTGGTGACCGTCAATTCCAAAGAACCTTTCGGCGAACCGGACGACATGAAGTTCTGGTGGCGCATCTTTTACGCGGCCAGGGAGGACTGGACCACCACCTCGACGCAGTGGGAAGGGGTCAACTGGGGCCTCTTTTCAGGCGACGATGATTCCATGAGAGAGATTACGGGCCGGATCGTCAAGCATATGGAGGAACTGGAGTGCAAGCGCCTCCTCCTACCCGAGTGAGGCCACGCCTACTATGCGACTAGGCTTAGTCTGCAAACATGGTTTCCGGAAGCATTTGAAAAGTGGGATATTATCTCTGTTCACGATCTGTTAAAGGAGTATATTGAAACCGGGAGAATCAAGATCGACAAATCGATCCATGAGGAACTGACCACGGTTCATGACCCCTGCAATTACGGTCGAAAGAGCATGAAGGCCTTTGGTCATGGGTATTTTGAAGAGCCGAGATGGATAACTCAACAGTGTTGTGAGAATTACGTGGAAATGCACCCCAACCGGATGAACAACTTCTGCTGCGGGGCTGGCGGCGGTGCCTGGGCCATGCCCTATGATGCCGAAAGGATCTACTACGGCCGCGTCAAGGCCAAACAGATCATGGATACCGGGGCCAAGATGGTCATTGCGCCATGCCATAACTGCCGGGACCAGATTATGAAGGGGCTGACCAAGGAATTTAATCTGGGAATCGAAACCAAATACCTCTGGGAGCTGGTGGCCGATTCCCTGATAACCGAACCGTGGACCGAGGAAGAGATCCAGAAGGCCAATGAGCTGCGAGACGCCCAGTACGAAAGGGACGGGATCGACCTGGACGAGGAGATGTAGTAAGCAAATATAGAGGATAGCGCTTTGCCAACAAAAAGCCCCCTGCCGAAACAGGGGGCTTTTTTTGTCTGACCTGCCTCAACTGACAGGTCGAGTGGCCGACTCGGGGAGTGGTGAAACTTGAAATTTGATGGTCTCGTAAAAAGTCCGATTTTGCCATTTTTGGCATAGATAACTTATTGAAATCATTAGGTCACGTTCCCGAGTTTTTGACTTTTTACGAATGCATCAATCTTCATTTTTCAATTCCCAAAGTGGAGGTTACCCGTGAGGGTTTTATCGAAATAAAAGGCTCACGCCTGAACCCCGCGCTCCGCGTTCGATCCCGGAGTGTACCCGTCAATGAGGCACCAACGTAGCCGCAACCCTTCTATTCTGTTGTCAGAGCCACTTTTTCGCTGAGGGCTAAAGATGGATTTAAATCGGATGGATG
>JAUPKI010000128.1 GCA_030837545.1 Thermodesulfobacteriota bacterium
CAGTCCCGCTTTAAAGCGGGATTTGGAAGACGTTCGGGGCTTTAGTTGAGTCCCTGTCCTTAACTTTGAACCTTGAACGTTGAACCCGTGAACCCTTACGACCCAACATCATGGAGGCCGATTATGAGATGTCTGTTGATCGTTCTGTGCGCAGTCTTTTTGATGACCCAGCCTGTCGGGGCCGAACTGGAGATGGGACAGGCTCCCAAACAGGTCGATCTGAAAGATGACCTCGGAGGGAGACTGGATGGGCAGCCATGGAGCAGCAAGGAACTGAAAGGAAAAATCAGTGTCATCTTTTATGTGGACCCTGATGAGAAAGATCTTAATAATAAGGCGAGCGACGCCCTCCAAAAGGAAAAGTTTCCTGTAGATCAATTTCAAAGCTACGGCATCATCAACATGGCTGCCACGTGGCTTCCCAACATCCTGATATCATCTGCCCTGGAAGAGAAACAGAAACGGTATCCTGCCACCATCTATGTGCGCGACTATGACAAGGTCCTTGTGAAGGCATGGGGCATCGCCGATGACAACAGCGACGTACTGGCCTTTGACAAGAAGGGAAAACTCATATTTGAGAAATTTGGCAAATTAACAGAATCAGACATACAGAAGCTCATAGGGGTCATTCGCGCCCTGCTTGACAAATAAACAGAGCCGAGGTCGCTGACAAATGATACCAGATGCCTTCCAGCTCAGGCAGATCGGCATCATCCGATCAGAGCTGAAAGATATTGATGACTGCCCCCATCAGGAGAGCGAAGACGCGCCTGAGGCCTGGATCGAGGTCGATCCGGCCTATTCTGATGCCTTGGAGGGGCTCGAAGTCGGCGCAGAGATCCTGGTGCTGACCTGGCTGCACTTAGCCGATCGATCGACGCTCAGGGTCCACCCGAGGGGAAACCCCGAAAATCCGATGAGGGGCGTCTTTGGCACCCGGTCTCCGGACAGGCCCAACCCGATCGGTCTTCACAGGACCCGTGTCATGTCGCTGGACCCGCCTTACAGACTCCGGGTCCAGCCGCTGGGGGCGGTGGACAGGACCCCGGTTGTGGACATCAAGCCTGTCCTTTCAGGGGATCGGTAAGATGCGGACATATGTCGACCAAAGTGTAGATTAGTGCGTGCCAATTTTTCATTAATGTAGTTTTTCTATCGTCTTCTTCAAATTCGAATCATCCGATACGGATCATCTGGAATAACAGATTATTGCTGAGTTCGGGACCGTGAACGCGGCCTTGTCGCCAAGAAGGGTCTTTCAGGGATTTTCTGGCCATGTTGCCTTGTGTGGACCGGTCCACAAGGGGATGTGTCTGAAAATGAAGCATATATCAATTCTATTTTGGCACCTTAATTGCAGAACTATTTTGCAGATGGGAGGGCTCCATGGTGGGGAAGGCTTTTTTGGATCCGTCATGCATGAAAGGAGGCTGTTATGTCATTTGATTGGGGACCCCATTTTATTGTTCCCTCGGAGAGCATGAAGAGCTTTTCCGGGGTAGTCCGATTGCGGGAGAGTCTGGATGAAGAACTCCTCCATAAGGAACTGGAGGAACTGGGCATATCGGGCGCAGTGGTAAAAATAGCAAACCCCTGGTACTTTCGAAGGAAAGGCGCCGGAAGCTGGATTAAGATCGGCGAGTCTCTTGACATGGAGGAGAATTTCCCTGTCAAGTGGGATATGTCCCATTTGGAAAACGGGCCGTATGAGGTGCTGGGATTGATGCATGTCTCCGTACTGGATCATGAGACGGAGCATATTATCGCCCGTCAGAGCATCGTGGATGTGACCATCGAGAACTGAAACACCGGCGCTGCATCCTGTATCCGTTTATACACCCGGTATCAATGGTGAAGCGCCTGTTTCAGGAGCAGGGACCTGAGATCTATGACTGTGGGCAGAGAAACCCTTAGACTCGATCGCCCCCTGGTTCTGGCAACGCGGAACCGTGGCAAGATTTCTGAGTTTACAGAGCTGTTCAGCGGAATCGATGTCGAGGTAAAATGCCTTGATGATTTCGGGCCCATCCCGTCGGTCGCAGAAGACGGCGAGACCTTTGAGGACAATGCAGTGAAAAAGGCCCGTTTTACGGCAAGGGTGCTGGGTCTCCCTGCCCTTGCGGACGACTCCGGGCTGACCGTCAAGGCCCTCAAAGGGGAGCCCGGCATCCTTTCCGCGCGGTATGCGGGAGAGGACGCTACTGACATAGAAAACAACATCAAGCTCTTAGAGAGGATGACCGGCGTACAGGAGAGGGACGCCGCCTTCATCTGTATCCTCGCCATTGCCGTTCCAAGTGGCCCGGCCCTCATATATGAAGGAGTCTGCGAGGGGGTTATATCGAGGGAATTGACCGGTAATCAAGGTTTTGGATATGACCCCCTTTTTTACTATCCCCCCTTGAAAAAAACCTTTGCACAGATGACACAGGGAGAAAAAAACCACTTCAGTCACAGGGGAAAGGCCATGGCAGAACTCAGGGGGGAGCTGGACAAGGTCTGCATCTGGCTGAGGCAGAGGCTCTCAGAAGAACCATCCTGAGATATCTGTCACCTTTTCCTCTACGCTGTCTCTTTAATTGACAAAAGGGCTATCGTGACTATTATATTCAGCGTGTATAAAAAATGTGAATTCCAACAAGGAGGACAGCATGTTAGAGGTTACCGAAAAGGCAAGTGAGATGATAAAGGATTTCCTGAAGGACAAAGATGCGATACCGGCCATACGGATCATGCTCTCACAGGGTGGCTGATCTGGGCCCTCTCTGGGCATGGCTCTGGATGAGTCACGCGAAAATGACCAAGTCTTTGACGACAGGGGGCTTACCTATGTAGTAGAGAAGACCCTGTATGAGAATATCAAACCCATACGTGTTGATTATGTCAACTCCGCTATGGGGTCCGGTTTCAATATCTCATCGAGTATGGCGATAGGACAATCCTGTGGGGGGTCATGTAGCTGTTAACCCTGATCGTCATCAAAATTGCCACTTTCTGATGACCCTGCTGAAACAAGAGGTCATGAAGAAAGTGGCTTTTTTGTCTCTCTTGGGTCAGGCCGGTCCCTCAAAAGGCCCCTATCTGACACGAAGAAATCTTGATGCCCAAGGCCTGGCATGCCGATGAGACCTCCATCTTCCGAAGGCCCAGATCATTGGCTATGCTCCATGCGCTTGTGCATGGCAGCCTCCCGTCTTTCAGCCTTTCTCTGATGGCCCTTTCGAGGTCCTCTGAAACCTGGTCCGCTGGCTGGACGATCCGCTTTGCCGGCTGGTATCCGAAAAGCCCTAACTGGCATTTCGTCAGACGCATTTCGAGCAGATCCGCAACACGACCCACCTCCTTAGGCGCCACATTCAGGTCAGATGCTATCTTGAATGCAAGAGCGCAGGGGAGTTCTCCGCCTGATGCCCTCTGCCTGAGGGCTACCTCGATATCCGGATTAGCCTTAGCGCCAGGCTGATGCTTCTTCGCAAAATGCCCTCGGTTTTCATCCGTCATGCCATCCCCCTATTAAAAAGCGATTTTATATTTACCTTCCTTTGGAGCCCATCTATACATCATTTTTCCTTAAAACTCAAGCGGTCCGAAATGATCTTTACACTCCTTTCAAAATGGGGTATCAAACGTGTCAAGGCGCGGCCCACGGCCGGAAAGGGATTTGGCTTCATCAAAAAAGCCGTTCATATCTGTAGTTGCACATAGGGCCGACGGTTCGGCGATGTCCGAGGCATGTTAACGGAGAAGAGAGGCCATGATCAAAGACAATGTCAAAAAAATCCTGGAGTCGCTCCCTCAGGGGGTTCAGCTTGTGGCTGCTGCCAAGACGCGAACCCCGGAGGAGGTCCTGGAGGCGATTGAGGCGGGGATCACCCTCGTCGGACATAACTACGTTCAGGAGGCGGAGGCCTCAGTGGCGGCCATCGGCCATCAGGCAAAATGGCACATGATCGGTCACCTTCAATCCAACAAGGCCAACAAGGCTGTCAGGATATTTGACATGATCGAGACGGTGGATTCCTTCAATCTGGCCAAGGCCATCGACAAGGCCTGTCGAAACATGAACCGATCCATGCCGATTCTCATCGAGATCAACAGCGGTGAAGAACTGCAAAAGGGAGGGGTGATGCCCCGGGATGCGATGTCCGTCATCCGGGAAATAGCGGTTCTGGCGAATATCAGGATCATGGGTCTGATGACTATGGGACCCTTCAGCGGCGATCCCGAGGATGCCCGACCCTATTTTCAGAAGACACGAGCCATTTTTGAGGATGTCGAGAAGGCCGGTATCCCCAGGGTGGAGATGAGGTGCCTGTCCATGGGGATGTCCAACTCCTACAGGGTGGCCGTTGAAGAAGGGGCCAATATGGTGAGAATCGGCACGAAGATATTCGGGGAGCGC
>JAUPKI010000129.1 GCA_030837545.1 Thermodesulfobacteriota bacterium
GCGCCTTTGCTATTGACAAGCGAGGCACTGCGCCCTGCAAGGCCACGTGTCCCGCCCATGTGAGCATCCAAGGCTATATCGCCTTAATCAACCAGGGAAAATATCGTGAAGCACTGGCGCTTTTCAAAGAGGCGCACCCCTTCCCTGCGATCTGCGGCCGGGTATGTCACCACCCCTGTGAAGGCGTCTGCACGCGGGAAGGTGTGGAATCGCCGCTGGCCATTCAATACCTCCACAGATTTTTGGCCGACGTGGACCTGGGAAGCGCTGAAAGATATGTGCCGGAGATCAAGGACAAGAGGGAAGAGAAGATAGCGGTCATCGGCTCCGGACCGGCCGGGTTGAGCGCAGCCTATTTCCTTGCCAGGAAAGGGTACGGGGTGACCATATTTGAAAAGCTGCCCGTGGCCGGTGGAATGATGGCCGTCGGTATCCCGGAATACCGTCTTCCAAGGGATATACTGGCTGCGGAGATTCGGGTCATCGAGGAGATGGGGGTTGATATCAAAACCGGCGTTTCATTCGGACAGGACTTCACCCTGGACAGCCTCAAAGCAGACGGCTTCAAGGCGGTCTTTTTAGCCACCGGTCTTCATAAGAGCCGGGCCTTGAACATCGAAGGCGAGGACCTGCCGGGAACCCTCCAAGGCGTTGACTTCCTCCGTGACGTGGCGCTCGGCAATGCGCCGCAGTTGGGGAAGAAGGTGATTGTTATCGGCGGCGGCAACGTCGCCATCGATGTGGCCCTGAGCGCTAAACGGGTGGGGGCGGAAGAGATTGCCCTGGTCTGCCTCGAAAAAAGGGACGAAATGCCTGCCTGGGATTACGAGGTGGAAGAGGCCCTTGAGGAGGGGATCATGATTATGAACGGCCTCGGGCCGAAGCGGTTCCTGGAAAAAGAGAGGAAGTTCTCCGGAGTGGAGTTCAAGGCCTGCACATCGGTATTCGATGACCGGGGCGCCTTTAATCCCAGCTATGACGAAACAGACCTCTCCACCCTCGAAGGGGATACCGTCATTGTGGCCATCGGTCAGGCTGCAGACCTGTCATTTGCGGAAAAATGCGGTATCCACATCACTCGCAGGGGCGGCCTGGAAGCGGATCCGGTCACCCTGGAGACACCCCTGCCGGGGGTTTTTGCCGGGGGCGACGTCTATTATGGACCCAAGTCGGTCGTAGAGGCGGTCGAGGCAGGGAAAAACGCCTGCGAGAGCATCCATCGATACCTGAACGGGATGGACCTCCGGGAAGGCCGGGAAAAGGAGTGGTTGTACGAAAAGCCGGATATTGAAGGCGAACCCCTCAAACCGAGAACTCCCATGAGGATCCTCCCCCTCGAAGAGCGAAGCGGCAACTTCAACGAAATCGCCCTCGGCTTCAGCGAGGACGACGCCAGGAAAGAGGCGGAGCGTTGTCTCAAATGCGGCATCTGTTCGGAGTGTTACCAGTGCGTGGGCGCCTGCCTGGCGGAGGCCATCGACCACGAGATGACGCCGAAGGAAAAAACCGTTGAGGTGGGCGCCATCGTGCTCGCCCCGGGATTCGAGCCCTTTGATCCCACCGTGTACGATACCTACAGCTATTCCACACACCCCAATGTGGTGACCAGCATGGAGTTCGAGCGGATACTCTCCGCCTCGGGCCCCTTTGAAGGCCATCTGGTCCGGCCGTCAGACCACACCGAGCCGAAAAAAATCGCATGGCTTCAGTGCGTGGGCTCCCGAGACATCAATCGGTGCGATCACGCGTACTGTTCGGCTGTCTGCTGCATGTATGCCATAAAGGAAGCGGTGATTGCAAAGGAGCACAGTCCTCATGAACTGGATGCCGCCATATTTTATATGGATATGAGGACCTATGGAAAGGACTTTGAAAAGTACTACAACAGGGCAAAGGAAGAGTCGGGGGTCCGATTTATCCGCTCCAGGATCCACTCGGTGGACCCGGCGGAGGATGACAACCTGATCCTCTCCTATGCCACCGAATCCGGGGAGATCAAGGAAGAAGCCTTTGACATGGTCGTGCTCTCGGTGGGTCTGGCGCCGAACAAGGATATTGTCCGGTTAGCCGAAACGCTCGGGGTTCAGTTGAACCAGCACCAGTATGCGGAGACTACCAGCTTTGAGCCGGTCAGCACCAACCGAGACGGGGTCTATCTATGCGGGGTGTTTCAGGGCCCCAAGGATATCCCCCAATCGGTCATGGAGGCCTCTGCCGCAGCCGCCAATGCCGGCCAGATCCTGAGCCCGGCAAGAGGGACCCTGACCCGCACCAAGGAACTTCCGGTTGAAAAGGATTTCACCGGCGAGGAACCTCGGATCGGGGTGTTTGTCTGCAACTGCGGCATCAACATCGGAGGTGTTGCAGACGTTCCCGCCGTCAGGGAGTACGCCAAAACTCTCCCCCACGTGGTCCATGTGGAGGACAACCTCTTCACCTGCTCCCAGGACACCCAGGACAAGATGAAAGAGGTCATCCAGGAGATGGTCATCAACCGGGTAGTGGTGGCGTCATGCTCCCCCCGGACCCATGAACCCCTATTTCAGGAGACCATCCGGGACGCAGGTCTCAATAAATTCCTCTTTGAAATGGCCAACATCCGGGACCAGGATACATGGGTCCATATGAATGACCCGGAAAAAGCCACGGAAAAGGCAAAAGATCTGGTCCGGATGGCGGTCGCCAAGGCCGCCCTCATCGAACCGCTGCAACAGATCAGCCTGGGGGTGAATCATTCGGCCCTGGTCATTGGCGGGGGTGTCGCCGGCATGGAGGCAGCCCTCGGCACCGCTGAGCAGGGATGCCAGACATACCTCGTGGAAAAGACAAAAGAACTGGGAGGCGTGGCCCGCCGGCTTCGATCCACATGGAAAGGCGAACAGGTGGCGCCCTATCTCGAAAAACTCATCCGGAAGGTCCAGGGCCATCCCCTGATCACGATCTTCATGGAGTCGCGGGTCAAAAGCACCTCTGGAATTGTCGGCAACTTCAGCACCACGATCGAACCGGTCAATGGGGGTGGATCGGCAGCGGAGATCGAGCATGGCGCCACCATCATGGCCACCGGCGGTCAGGAATACCGGCCTCGGGAATATCGGTATGGTGAGCATCCGGATATTTTGACGCATTTAGAGCTTGACGAGGCCGTCACCCAAAACGACCCGCGGATCAGCAAAGGGAAAGCGGCCGTTTTCATCCAGTGCGTGGGGTCCAGGATACCTGAGAGACCCTATTGCAGCAGGACCTGCTGCACCCACACCCTGGAAAACGCCCTGACCCTCAGAAAAATGAATCCGGAGATGGACATCTACGTCCTTTACCGTGACATGCGATCCTACGGGTTCCGGGAAGACCTCTACAGGGAGGCCCGGGCCAAAGGTGTCACATTTATCCGGTATGATCTGGAAAATCTACCTGAGCTGAATATCAATGACCAAAAGGAGATCTCGCTAACGGTGGCGGACCATGTACTGGGACGCCCGATCGAGATTCTGCCGGATCTCGTTGTCCTTGCAACGGCCATTGTTCCCAACGCAAACAAGGAATTATTCGAATTGTTCAAGGTTCCGGTGAATGGCGAAGGCTTCCTTATTGAAGCGCATATGAAGCTGAGACCGGTCGATTTTGCCTCTGAGGGGCTCTTTATGGCTGGTCTCGCCCACTATCCCAAACCGATAGATGAGAGCATCGCCCAGGCCAAGGCTGCTGTAGCCAGGAGCATGACGATTTTAGGGAAAGAAAACATCCTTGTGGGCGGGATCGTGGCCGAGGTCAGCCCTGAGAAGTGCGTCGTCTGTATGACCTGTGTCAGGACCTGCCCGTACGGGGCCCCCCATATCGGCGATGAGGGGCACGCGGTGATCGATCCGGCGGAGTGCCGGGGATGCGGGGCCTGCGTGGCCGAGTGTCCTGGAAAGGCCATCACCCTTAGACATTTTACCGATGCTCAGATCATGGCCAAAGAGGATGCTCTCTTTCTAAGTGGATCAGAGTAGAGGTCAGACCGGCATCACACATCATCATGAGCAGTGAAGGAGGAGACATGTCAGACACCTTTGAACCTAAGATCCTTGCCTTTTGTTGTCAGTATTGAGCGTATTCTGCAGCGGACCTGGCAGGTTCGATGAGGCTCCCTTATCCCAGCAATGTAAAAATCATTCAGGTTCCCTGTTCCGGCCGGGTGGACATCCTGCATCTCTTGAGGGCCATTGAGGACGGCGCGGACGGGGTGTATGTGGCAGGCTGCCTTGAGGGCGAATGCCATTATATCAGCGGCAACCTCAAGGCCAAGAAAAGGGTCCAGTATGTAAAAAAGGTCCTTGAGGAATTGGACCTGGAACCGGAGCGTGTTGAGATGTTCAACCTTTCCGCGGGTGAAGGCCCCAGATTTGCTCAAATAGCAAGAGAGATGGTGGAACGAATCAAGGGTCTGGGCCCCAGCCCGGTTAACGCATAGACAACCCGTATAGAAGAGGTAGACGAAAATGATAGTTGCTGATCGAAAACCGCTCAAGGAGATCCTGGAGATGCTGAAAGGGTACAACAGGATTCTCGTTGTCGGATGCAAAGGATGTGTCAGCGTGTGCAATGTCGGGGGGAGCAAGGAAGTCGGCATCCTGGCATCCATACTGAAGATCGCGGGGAAAAAGAACGGCCTAAATCTGAAGGTCGATGAAAAGACCTTAGAGAGGCAATGTGATCCCGAATATGTGGACTTACTTAAGGACATGGTCGACGATTATGATGTTATTCTCTCCATGGCATGCGGCGTCGGACCTCAGTTTCTGTCGGAACGTTATCCCGAAAGCCGATGCCTGCCCGCGGTCAACACCACCTTTTTTGGAGGAGCGGTGCAGCATGGAGTATGGAGCGAGAGGTGCGCCGGATGCGGTACGTGCGTCATCCACTTTTTTGACGGCATGTGCCCGATTGCCCGATGCTCCAAGAGCCTTCTCAACGGCCCCTGCGGCGGTTCGGCAGATGGGAAATGTGAAATTTCAAAGGACGTGGACTGTATCTGGGACATGATCGTCCGAAAGAAGATGGAACAGGGCCGTCTTGACGATCTCCTCAAGTTCATGCCAGCCAAAGATTGGACAACCGCCAGGGATGGGGGACCCAGAAAGAGTGTGAGGGAGGAACTGGTACAATGAGCGAGCTGAAATCCGGAAGCAATCTCGAAAAGGTACTGAAAGCGGGTCATTTCGCCTTTACCGGAGAGTGCGGGCCCCCGAAGGGCGCCAATGTGGAACACCTGAAGGAAAAGATTGCGCCGTTGAAGGGAATGGTTGATGCGGTCAACGTGACCGACAATCAGACGGCCGTGGTCAGGATGTCCAGTTGGGCCGCCTCCACCATCATGTGTCAGGAAGGGGTGGAGCCCAATTTTCAGATGGTATGCAGAGACAGAAACCGCCTGGCCATCCAGAGCGACATCCTCGGGGTATATGCGATGGGGATCCGGAACATGCTCTGTCTCTCCGGCGACCACCAGCGCTTTGGAAATCATCCCCAATCCAAGAACGTCTATGATATCGATTCCATGCAATTGATTGCCTTGGTCAAACAGATGCGTGATGAGGGGACATTTATGAACGGGGAAGCGATTGATGTGCCGCCAAGGCTCTTTATCGGCGCCGCCTCGAACCCGTTTGCCGACCCTTTTGAATTTCGAGTATACCGTTTGGCAAAAAAGATCGAAGCAGGGGCAGACTTCATCCAGACGCAGTGCATTTACAACATGGAGAAATTCAGACAGTTCATAAAGCGGGCCGTGGATATGGGGCTTCATGAGAAATGCTATATTCTGGCAGGCGTCACCCCCATGAAGAGCGTCGGTATGGCCACCTACATGGCCAAACAGGTCCCAGGCATGGATGTCCCGGACAGTCTGATCCAGCGACTGCGCGGGGCCGGAAAGGGAAAGGTGGCCGAAGAGGGGATCCAGTTTGCCCTGGAACAGATCGAGGAATTCAAGGACATGGAGGGGGTGGCAGGCGTCCATCTCATGGCTATCGAGTGGGAACACAGGGTCCCTGAAATCGCTGAACGAGCGGGGGTCCTTCCGAGACCGGTGGTATAACTGAGGCGCAAGGCGTGAGGTATAAGGCGTAAGGCGCAAGGGTAACGGATGGTTTATGCCCGCAGGGTCCTTAGATGATCGATCCTGCGGGCTTTTTTTCTTGAATTCCCCTTGAAAACATCCATAATTATGGCTCATGACAACGGGGTTTGTAGCCCCCGTGCATGAAAATCCTCTGTGTGAGTGGCGTTCTCGCCACGATCCCGCCGCGGCGGGACTGGAAAGCCTCTCTCACAAGATAACCAGGTCCTTTTGTTCATTCGTGTGATTCGTGTAATTCGTTGTTGAAGGTGTATTTTGATGGTAAAGTCCGTTAGGTTCAATCCCTAAATTCCTCAATCCGGAATCCCTCAATCCTGCCTTCAGTCACGACGGGGGTATTGAATGGATAGAGGGATTGCAGACCTGCAGACAGCGGTCTTAGGGTCCCCATGATCATCACGACGAAAGACGGGCAGCAATTCGACACCAACCAGGACCTCACGGCAAGCGAACGTCATGTTCTCCAGAAGCTGTTCCTCTGGGAATCCATGGCCTCCTCGCTGCAGGAATTCAGAGAAAAAAAGAATGCAGCCCTGTCAAAGGGATGGAACAATTCCGGCCCTGTAGAGCAGAGGGAGGCACTGAAAAAGATTATTCTTCACTTAGAAGCAAAGGTAGCCCTTCGGCTGAAGACATCCTGAGGAACGGCACATGACATCGCCCCCTGTAAAATCAGATCCCGATGGTTGTGATCCTGTCGCGCTTGTCCGTGGAAAAGAGGCGGGTCAACCCCTGCGCGTGGCCATCGTCGGA
>JAUPKI010000130.1 GCA_030837545.1 Thermodesulfobacteriota bacterium
ATCTGGCCGCGGGCAAGGCGGAACTGGATAGCTGCCCGTATGTGTCGGATGAGGCCAGGGCCCAGTTGGCGGAGGCCTCTGCCCCGCCGATTCGTCCGGTCGCCGTGGGGGCCGGCACAAGGGCCTTCAAGGTCGGCGGCGAGACCGTCATGTTCCGTCATGAAAAGACCTTTTACAACCCGACCGGCCTTGGGGCGATGATCGCCTCGGATATGGATCCGTCCGCCCTGGATACGAAACTGAAGGCGTGGAACGCCCTTCAGTATGAAAGGGTGGGTCTCAATCTGAGACCCGAACTGGTGGCCCTGAAGGATGCCGGAGATGCGGCTGCCTTTGCGGGTGCGGCCAAGAAGATCGCGGCCGAGAGCGAATTCGGCCTGGTCCTCATGACGGAGAGCGTGGACGCCATGAAGGCCGCGGTGGAGGTCTGCGCATTCAAGAAGCCGCTTCTGTATGCGGCGACCGCGGCCAATGCCGAAGAGATGGGGAATCTCGCAAAAGAGAAGGGACTCCCCCTGGCGGTCAAGGCAGAGAACATGGATGACCTGATCGCCCTCAGCAATAAACTGACGGGGATGGGGCTGAAGGACTTGGTGCTCGATTCCGGGGCCAGAGAGATCAAGCAGCTCTTTCAGGATCAGGTGGCTATTCGAAGGGCCGCGCTCAAGGCCGCCAACAAATCCTTGGGCTTTCCGACCATCGCGTTTCCCTGTGAAATGGCCGGGAACCTGGATATGGAGACCCTTATTGCGGCCATGCTGATCGCCAAATATGGAGGGATTGTCATCCTCTCGGATTTCAAGGGTGAAAATCTCTTCCCCCTTCTCCTTGAGCGCCTCAATATCTATACAGACCCGCAACGGCCCATGACCGTTACCGAGGGGATCTACGAGATCGGCGCGCCGGACGAGAACTCGCCGGTCCTGGTGACTACCAATTTCTCTCTGACCTACTTTATCGTGAGCGGCGAGATCGAGGGGAGCCGGATACCGAGCTGGCTCCTGATCCTGGATACAGAAGGCCTTTCGGTCATGACCGCATGGGCCGCAGGAAAGTTCTCCGGAGACGTGGTGGGCATGTTTGTGAAGAAGTGCGGGATTGCCGACAAGGTGAAGCACAGGAAGGTCATTATCCCCGGTTATGCCGCCTCTATCAGCGGCGAGATGGAAGAGGAACTGCCTGGCTGGGAGGTCCTCATCGGCCCCAGGGATGCCTCTCTGATACCCAAATATCTGAAGGATATGGCAAAGTAGAATGAAGACCAGGCATTGGAGCTTGCCGCGGCGGGGGCCCGCAGGCTCCGCAGGCTCAACAGATAACCGGAGACCTTGGTCTCGGAATAAACCAGAAAAAGGGGGAGTGTGCCCATGTTATTGATCGGTGAGAATTTGAATGTCATCAGCACGGTGATCGGCAAGGCCTTTAAGGAAAAAAATCCGGGCCCCATTGCCGAAGAGGCCAAGCGCCAGAAGGAAAAGGGGATAGACTGGATCGACATCAACCTGGGTCCTGCCAGGAAGGGCGGACCTGAGTTGATGGAGTTTGTGGTCAAGACCGTCCAGGAGGCCATTGGGGATACGCCCCCTCTCTGCCTCGATACCTCGAACATTGAGGCCATGGAAGCAGGGCTTTCCGCGCACAAGGGAAAGGCCATTATCAATTCCATTATGTGTCGGACTGAGCGGTATGAAAAGATGATTCCCCTGGCGGTCAAGTACAAGGCAAATATGATTGCCCTCATGTGGGGTCCGGAAGGGCTGCCCAGGGATGAGAACGAGCGGGGCGCCCTGGCCGCAGAGCTGATATACGCCGCCAATGAGGCGGGCGTGCCCAATGAAGACATCTTTGTGGACGGGATCGTGACCCCGGTCAATATCCAGCAGCCCCAGGCCCTGAGCCTTTTGGCCTTTCAGGAGATGCTTCAGGATATGTTTGCCGGCGTCAAGTCCACCTGCGGTCTCTCCAATATCTCCAACGGACCGCCGGATCATCTCAGGGGGATCCTGAATCAGACCTATATGGTGATGCTGGAGCGGAAGGGGATGTATTCCTGCATCGCCGATGCCTACGATGATCAACTGGTCGCCATCGCCCGGGGAAAGAGACCGGACGTGGTGGAGATCATTCACAAGGTCATGGACGGTGAGGCGGTGGAGATGGGCGCCCTTTCAAAGGAAATGCAGGGGTATGTCAAGACAGCGAAGGTCATTTTAGGCGAGTCTCTCTACTCCGACTCATGGCTTGAGCTGTAACAGAAACGTTGCTGAACATGAAAGAGGCCTCCCCAACCTGTCAGGAAGGGGTGGGGGGAGGCCTCTTTTTTATACTGAAGCGAGGAAACGAAAGGATGAGAGACATGGAAAAGGCTGCATGCAACACGCCCGGCGATTTTGAGCGTAGTCAGCAGGACAAGATGATCGAGGCCAACCTGGCGCGGGTGGGAAGAAAGATTCTGGTGATGAGCGGAAAAGGCGGGGTGGGAAAAAGCACGGTGGCCTCCTATCTTGCCCTCCTGCTGAGCCAAAAAGGGAGCAGGGTCGGCCTCCTGGATGTGGACCTGCACGGCCCCACTGTGGCGAGGCTCATGAATGTGCAGGGCGGGTTTGATATGACCGAAGAGGGGGTCGTCAGGCCGTATCGCTTTTCCGACACCCTGCAGATCGTCACCCTGGAGATGATCCTGGGAGACAAAGACACAGCGGTGATCTGGCGGGGTCCCATGAAGATCAGCGCGATTCGGCAATTCATCTCAGACATCGAATGGGGAGATCTCGATTACCTGATTGTGGATTCACCCCCCGGCACCGGGGATGAGCCGCTGACCGTGGCCCAGACGATCCCGGATGCAGAGGCCCTCATCGTGACCACGCCGCAGGAGATCAGCCTGGCGGACGTCCGCAAATCCATCAATTTCTGCCGTCAGGTCAATATGAAGATTCTGGGGGTCATTGAAAACATGAGCGGCCTTGTCTGCCCTCGCTGCGGTGAGACGGTGCCCCTGTTCGGCACGGGCGGAGGGGAACTGATGGCCGCCCAGATGGGGGTCCCTTTCCTGGGTCGGATCCCGATTGACGGGGAGATGGTCGTTTCAGGGGACAGGGGAGATCTCAAGTCCCTCTTGGCGAAACAGGACCTCGAGATCAACGCCGCGTACAGCAGGATTCTGGAGTCGCTTCGGCCCAAATGGGTGAGTTAATTCGTTGACGTGATGCGCGGTCTCAGGCAGATGACAGGGGTATCTCGACCCAATGGAAGGTGACGCCCTTTCAGTTTTAGCTTGCAGTAAGATGGCGTTCGTGGTATGTGGAGCCAATTGTAAACCGGGCGCCGAATTATCAAGACGCCCTTTCTCCTCGGTCCCATACGGTCGATAAAACGGAACAGAGAATGGATCTTACTCAGAAACAGATTGATTATTGCATGGAATGCGGGGTATGCACCGGGAGCTGCCCGGTCAGCCGGGTGCTTCCTTCTTTTTCACCGCGTCAGATAGTCAAACGGGCCATGAAAGAGTCGGACGGGGATCTGTCCCGAGCCCACGAGATATGGGCGTGTCTGAGCTGTGCCCGGTGCAGCACCCGGTGTCCGGTCGAGATCGACTTTCCCGAATTCATCCGGTCATTCCGGCAGAAGGCCCGCATGACGGGGAACGTTCCCTTTGAGAGCCATCACGGCATCTTGCAGTCCATTGCCGAACTCCAGTGCGGCGAGGTCCGGCAACAGCGGACGGATTGGGCCAGGGAGACAGGCGGTTTTGCAGACACAGGGGATTATTTCTATTTTGTCGGGTGTCTCCCCTATTTTGAAGTGATCTTCAGCTATCTAAACATCTCGCCGATCCGAGGCGCCCAGGGGGTTCTCACCATCCTCAATAAGATGGGGATCACGCCGGTTATCAGCAACGAAGAAAGGTGCTGCGGGCATGATGCCTTGTGGAGCGGCAACGAGGAGACCTTCCGCAAATTGGCGAAACGCAACATGGAGGTAATCACCGCCTCAGGGGCAAAGACCGTGCTCTTCAGTTGTCCTGAAGGATACAGCACCTTTAAGAAGTACTATCCCAGGTATTTCGGCGCCCTCCCCTTTGACGTGCTCCATATGACCGAGTTCCTGACCCGGGAATTGCCCGGTTCAGGGCTGACGTTCAAGCCGTCCCAAAACGGCGCGCTGACCTACCACGATCCGTGCCGGCTGGGGAGGGGGTCAGGGCTCTATGAACAGCCTCGGGACCTGCTGAAACAGATCCCCGACAGCCGGCTGATGGAAATGGGCCGCAACAAGGAAAACGCCCTATGTTGCGGCACCAGCGCATGGATGGAGTGTTCCAACTGTTCAAAGGCGATGCGCATCGAGCGGCTTGAAGAGGCGTTGCAGACCGGGGCCCATACGCTGATCACCGCCTGCCCCAAGTGCCACATTCATCTCTCCTGCGCCCAGGGTACGGCAGGACTGGATGTGAAGGTGACCGATCTGTATGCCTACCTCTCACAGGGACTGTCGGAGAGCGACGATGGATGAGCTATGGACGAACATCGAACGTCCAACATCGAATAGACCCACAATTCCTCTGACCGGATCTTCTCCCCGCAAGGTGGTAACCCGCACCCAACATTCAGCATCCAGACCCAAGCATCACACCACGTGATGGGGTTTCGGTTCAGCCTGTTTCTTCACGATCCTTCTCCGCAGAAATCCGCCCGAATACCTGCCGTCAGAACGCTTTTTCGCGCCGTGGAAAAGCGCTACAGGCCTGTCGAAAAATGCAACATGAACGTAACCTTTTGAACTTACAGGGCTAATGTACGTAGACGGGGATAAGAGGGACATGGGTTGCGGAGAGGTGTTGAATTGTGCATCACGTCCCCTGGCATCAAGAATTCCAAAGGATTTTTCCCTGGTCACGCAGAAGTAAATATTGTGCCGTAATATCAATCTGTTGAGCTTAAAACAGGGAACCGGCCCCCTTAAACGGCACAGGCCTTGCTTTATAGTCCGACAACACACAACACAACCAAGGCAATACAAAGGAGAGAAAAATGGCCGAAGAGATCAAGAAGGGGAGAAGAAGCGAGGTCGGGTTTGGGTCTTCCTATAGGAAAGGGGCCGGTCAGGATCTGACAGCCGGCTCGGATATCCCCACAGTCTTAGGTGGGCAGGTATGGATGGTTAAACCGGATAAGCGGGCGGGGACGAACCATCCATGCATCTGGATGCAGGCCGGCGCTGTGGAATTCAAGAACTGCAACAATTTCTTTGACTGCACCACATGCAAGTATGATCTGGGGATGCGAGGGAAGGTGGAAAAGGGAAAACAGACAAGCTGGCAGGATGCCATGCGGAAACGGCTCGGCCTGGACCGTGTGTGCAGGCACAGCCTGACCGGCCGCATTGCCAAGCGCGCCTGCGCGTACGACTACACGTGTTCCACGTGTGACTTTGATCAATTTTTCGAGGACGTGTGGAGCGTGAAGACGAAGGCCGTTCCTTACGAGACGCAGGAGGTTAAGGGCTTCAAGGTCCCCATGGGGTACTATTTTCACAACGGGCACACGTGGGCCAGGATCGAGAGCGGCGGGTATGTCCGTGTCGGTATGGACGATTTTGCCCTGAAACTCCTGGGAAGGGCTGACGTCATGGACCTTCCTCTCATGGGCAAGGAGGTGGACAAGGATTTTCCAGGCTGGGGCCTGAAGCGGAAAGAGAATCAGGCGGATGTCCTTTCTCCGGTCAATGGCGTGATCATGGAAGTGAACGCGGCATTGAGGGATCGGCCCGGCCTCGCCAATGAGAAACCCTACGAGGAAGGGTGGGTCTTCATGATACGGACGCCTGATGTCAAAAAGGCTGCGAACGCCCTCATGGCTGATGCTGACACCCTGACCTGGATGGACCATGAGGTCGGGAGGCTGGAAGCCATGGTGGGAGAGGTCGCAGGACCGTTGGCAGCCGACGGCGGTTATCTTGCCGATGACATCTTTGGAAATCTCCCCGGATTGGGCTGGGGCAATCTCACAAAGGCCTTTCTCAGGACATGAGTTTTAACCCGGAACAGCTTGACTGAGTTCGTAAACCGAAGACGGGGTCCTGGATAAAGAAGGCTGTGATTCCGTATAGACATCCAGCATCCAGTATCCGGAAACCCGTATCTCAGGAATTCTGGACCATGGAGATTCAAATGGCGCCACATCAGGTCACCCAACGATCAACTGGGGAACGGGCCCCCTGCATCTGGATGCAGGGGGGGGTGGTTTCCCGGAAGTTTTGTGAGAATGACTACGAGTGTTCCTCCTGCAAATTCGACAAGGCCCTGGGAAAGGCCGCCGAGCGCAACCGGA
The DNA here is from genome assembly GCA_030837545.1 of Thermodesulfobacteriota bacterium. Classification (GTDB taxonomy): domain Bacteria; phylum Desulfobacterota; class DSM-4660; order Desulfatiglandales; family Desulfatiglandaceae; genus AUK324. Next base: position 6,336 of record JAUPKI010000130.1, read on the forward strand.
GAGACAGGAGGGAACATAAGTCGCTCGAGGGAAAACAGGGGAGTATCATCTCCTGGAAGGACAGCCTGAAAGAGCGACCCCCGTCGAAACGGCCTTGCATTCACCATATGAAAGGGCGGATTGAATTTAGGGCCTGTCAGCATGACTATCGGTGTGGCAATTGTGACTTTGACCAGTTCTTCCACGACCAGTTCTCTGTTCACACCGTTGTCAGACCGGTCAATCCGATGGAGGTCAAGGGCTTCAGGGTACCCCAGGGCTATTATTTTCACCGCGGGCATACCTGGGTAAAGGTCGAGGAGGGGCCCTCGGTCCGGGTGGGAATCGATGACTTTGCCCTGCGTCTCCTGGGACCTTTTGACCGTATCGAGGCCCCGTTAATGGGGAGGGAGATATGTCAGGACCGACCGGACATTGTGGCCTTTCGGGAGGGGAAGCGGGCAGAAGTCCTTTCCCCTGTCAACGGGATTGTTACCGCCATCAACCCGAATCTCAGGGAAAAGGGAAGTCTGGCCGGCGATGCGCCCTATTCAGAGGGCTGGATCATGAATGTCCATTGCCCCGAACTCCGCCGTGACCTCAAAAACCTGATGATTCACACGGAGACCGAGGCCTTTATGGAGGCCGAGGTGAAGGACCTCTATCAGCTTATCGAAGAGGTTGCTGGACCCATCTCAGCCGATG
>JAUPKI010000131.1 GCA_030837545.1 Thermodesulfobacteriota bacterium
TCCTTGACGCAGGTTTGTCGAGAATACACATCGGCCTGGAGAGCGGTTACGATCCGCTGCTGGAATTCATTGACAAGGGCGCCACGGCAGCCGATCATATCGAGGGAGGCAAACGGATTGTTGCCGCGGGCATTTCCCTTTGTGCCTATGTTATCCCCGGCTTAGGGGGCGACCGTTGGTCCGGAGAGCACGCCGTTGCCACGGCAGAGGTCATCAATGCCATCAATCCCGACCACATACGGCTGCGCTCTCTGCAAGTCGTAAAAGGGACGGGGCTTTATGAGCTGATGCAGAACGGAAAGTTCACCCCTGCCGATGATGAGCATACGCTGAAAGAAATCCGCCTCTTGATCGAACATCTCGCGGGGATACAATCAACCCTTGTCAGCGACCATATCCTCAATCTTCTCGAAGAGGTGGAGGGAAAGCTTCCCGAAGAGAAGGAAAGGCTGCTGTCGGTCATGGACAGGTATTTTTCCCTGCCTCGCAAGGACAGAATGATCTTTCGGCTGGGAAGAAGGCAGGGCCTCTACCGACAACTATCCGATCTGGACAACGGTGTTACGTATCAACGGCTGGAGGCGGTTATTAATGGCTATGGTGAAGATGATTCGGAGCGCTTCAGTGAAGACCTGAAGCGGTTGATGAATCACTATATATGAGCTATTGACTATTGCGCGAGATTATGTTAACATGCTGAACTCAAAATATATTAGGTGGTGTAAGATGTTTAAGATAGGCGACATGGCAGTTTATCCCGCACAGGGCGTCGGGATTATTGAAGACATTGAGAACCGTGAAATCATGGGGACCAAACAGGCATTTTACATTATGAAAATCATGGGAAACGGCATGAAGATCATGATTCCCACCAAAAGCGCTAAATCCGTAGGCCTTCGTGAGGTTATCTCGGAAAAAGAGATCTCTAAAGTATATGATATACTTAAGAATAAAGATGTTACGATCGACAAGCAGACGTGGAATAAGCGTTATCGAGAATATCTCGAAAAAATCAAGACCGGGTCCGTTTATGAGATAGCGAGGGTACTCCGGGATTTGCTGATCTTGAAGAACGACAAGAACCTGTCCTTTGGAGAGCGCAAGATGATGGATACGGCAAAAAACTTGCTGGTCAAGGAAATTTCCGTGGCCACTAAGTCGGACGAAACCAAGATAGAAGAAGATTTGAGAACGATCTTCACGATTCAGTAAGGCAAATCAAGGGTCTCACAGCAATTTTATCGGGAAAGCAGGAAAACCGTGTCTCAGAGGGTCCTGCTTTCTTAAGGTGTAAAAGTTAAGATCTTTCCGTACAGTTTAGGGGAAGAAAAAGTGGCAGTCAGTCTTCTCTTCGGCTAGAGTGTTTGTACCACCAAATACTTTACCAAGGAGTAAGATATGACCGCCGAGAAGAAGATAGCACAAAAGAGACTCACATTGCTACAAGTTGCCGAAAGAATCCGTAACGTATCCGAAGCATGCCGGCGCCACAGCGTTTCCCGGAGCCAGTTTTGCGAGTACAAGCGGGCTTTTCAGGAAAGGGGGTTTGACGGTCTGATGGACCGGCCGCCCATTCCGAAGACATTTCCGACGGAGACACCCTGTGACGTGAAGGAGAAAATTATTGTCTGATCTCTTGCACATCCGGCTTGGGGTCCTTTAAGGCTTTCCGATGTTTTGCGATTGGAAGGTATTTCCGTATCCCCCGGTACGGTAAGGAATATCTGGATAAAAGAGAATATCGAAACCAAATATAAGCGATTGCTTCGATTGGAGGAGGAAAAGAACGGTCAGGTCCTTGATCTGACTGAGGAACAGATTCGGTTGCTGGAAAAAGGCAATCCCTGTTTCCGTGAGCGGCATGTGGAAAGCGCATATCCGGGTTTTCTTCTTTGCCAGGATACCTTCATGGTAGGGACGTTAAAGGGCATAGGCCGTATTTATCTTCAGGCTGTGGTGGATACTTACGGATCCTTTGCTTTTGGTAAGCTCTATACCTCCAAACTTCCAGAAACTGCCGTGGATGTTCTTTATGACCGGGTGATGCCCTTCTATGAAGCCCATCACCTTAACGTCGAGCACATCCTCACGGATAACGGCAGAGAATATTGCGGCAGACCGATGATTCACCCTTATCAGATCTTTTTGGAGTTCAATGATATAAAGCATCGGAGAACGAAAGTGGCCCGGCCGAGGACCAATGGATTCGTCGAACGATTTAACAGAACCGTCCTGGACGAGTTCTTTCGGGAGACATTCAGAGACAAGTTCTATAGTTCCGTAGAGGAGCTTCAAAGGGATCTGGATCAGTGGCTTCATCTTTACAATTATGAAAGGCCACATCGCGGTTATCGGAATATGGGTAGAAGACCCATTGAAACCATAGAGGCTGGCAAAATTATCAAAGAGCAGGTGACACTAAAACAGACAGCTTAAACATCATCCCGGAGAGAAACTGACTGTCAGGAAAGAGCTTGTTTTTTACAAATTATAGCTTCATAGGCTATGATACAATACGGAATTAGTTCGCGGTTTTTGCGGGGTAAAACCTGTGGCATTGGGTGAAAGTGCAAGGGGACACAAATCGACACCGGTTCTTTTTCCCTGACCCGTTTATTTCCTTGGTTTTGATATAATTAAAGCAATATCCTTCCATTTTAACATTGACGGCAATAGGGGAATAACGTAAAAAACTCTAATACTAACGAAGAAGCGGGAAGCCAAATTTTGGAATAGCCGGCTATTTTCATCGTCCCATGTTGCATCAACCATGTGAGGGGGGGCTTTTATGGATACTGAAAACAGAATAACGCCGTCAAGTCTTTTACTGCAAATGGGGGCTTCGCCTGCAGACAACCGGGAGGGGATAAAGACGGCCCTTCCCTGGAAGAGCAAGTTGGGAGGCGCCCAAACCAAGGCGATCTTCCAGTACCAGCAGTTCCTCGATTCCATAAGTGCCAGCCATGAGTTATTCGGGCCTTTTGCTGTTGCCGCCAGCATGCAAAGCACGTTCATCAGATCCGTCCTGATAGACCCTATCAAGGCCCATGCCCGTATCGCCGTGCGCTCCGGCAGGGAACCGGATATGTACCGGGATATGAACGGCTGGATATACAAGAATTACCGCCGCCTGCTCTACTATCTGTGCAGCTTCTTCATCACCGACGGCAAGTTCAACCGGGATACGGCACACCGTGTAGCCACTACGGAGGTTGGGCACCAGAAGCTGAAGGAATTCGTCCGGGAATTCGCCCAGATGGAGCATAACTACAACGCCCTGGGAATGACGAGGCTCAAGGCGATGAAGGAGATGCTCAAATGCATGCTGGTCGTAATCACGGAGACCCCCCTCGCAGACGCAGAGCTGCCGTACATGAAGAAAAATGCCGACGGAACGGATGCCATGACCATGGAGGAATACCTTACGGAGAACCGCTTCCGTATGGAATGTCTGTACAAGGCTAACGCCTTCGATCCCAAGGAGTATTCCGAGCGGGTCACGCGCGGGAAAATCGGTTTCTCCCCCTATGAGATCGTCAGAGGATCGAAAATGCATAATGCCAGGCTGCGCCATTATCTCCTGCCCAAGGGCATCGAGGCGAACGGCAAGGTGCTTTATCTGTCCACCCCGCTTATCAACAAGCCGGAACTGTTCGATCTGGCCGAAGGCAAATCCGTGGTAGAGGGGATGCTGAAAGAAGGTTATACGATTTACATGGTCGATTACGGAGACTGCGGTCCCGATGACACCCTTCTCGGCCTTGATTATTACGGGAAGACCGTACAGGACCGTTATCTGGAGCTCATCAAGAAAAAGAACCCCGGGGCCGATATTTTTGTCATGGGCTACTGCATGGGCGGGACGCTGATGCTGCCCTACCTGGCCAGACGGGCGGAAGAACGGAAAGCCCGGGGGGAAAAGATGGATGTCACCAGGCTTGCCCTTATGGCATCTCCCGTCAAGTTCGACGACGAAGACAGTGGCCACGGCCCCATGCGTTCCTTCATCAGCCAGAATTACGACCCTTATATTATGAGGGAACTGTTCGGCTCGGTGAATATCCCTCCCCAGGTCATCGATTTCGGGATGAACGAAATTCAGCCGGGCGTCCATTACACGGTTTTGTCCGGTTTCTACAGTCGCGCCATCTATTCCCATGCCATAGAAGATTCGGCGCCCTTTCTGTTCTGGCTGACCCACGGGACCAAATTTCCGGCCCAGGCACATCAGGACTGGATACAGAAATTCTTCCTGGGTAATCAGCTGGTGAAGGGCGCCTACTGCCTGCCGTCCACGAATCCCGATCTCGATGGGAAACCCGTCAACATGGACGCCCTGCGCGCAGCCGGTGTCTGTATCTTCGATTACCGGGGTTTGAGGGATCCCATCGCCCCGGCGGGTTCCTGTGTGGCAAGCCAGCTTTGGGGACAAAAACAGGACGGCAACGTATTAGTTACGAGGGATGGGCTGAACCGGACCTTCGAAAAGAATATCGGCCACATCTTCGTCGTGAGCAAACAGCTGCTTGCGGAGTACTTGCAGATCGTTTCCGACTTCCTGCGCGGCGAGAGCTGCGCGGATGTCGATGAGAAGTGAATGGGACCTTACAATTTCGATGAAATAATCCAGCGGGCAGGAACCCATGCGGTAAAATACGACCTGAGACCCAAAATATTCGG
>JAUPKI010000132.1 GCA_030837545.1 Thermodesulfobacteriota bacterium
AAGAAGCGGGGATGGATGAAGTTGGCATGGTTGGCCGTGTGGGATTGGTACAGGAAATCATAATCCTCGACATTCGAACCGAGTCTTTTGGCCCATCTCAGATAGATCCGTTTCTCGGTTTCGTCCACATGCTTCCAATCTTCCGGCATCCGCTCTCTGAGCTGATTGTCCTCGAAAAGGTGGCTCTTATCCTCTGAGGAAGCCAGCCGGGGCGGTTTGAAGTCGGACTCCGTGATCCTGGCGGACCGCCGGGCCTTGTGATTTTCCAGTTCAAAGGAGCTGATAACTAGGTAGAGGCCGTTTTTGTCAGAGGTCCTGTACCAGCTTCCTTGCCTGCCGCAGGTGTCGTTCCAGACCTCAGGCGGGACAATAGAGATTTTGTTGATGATGTCGAGGGGGGTGCAGACAATCCCCTTGGCCGTCTTTACCTTGATATTCCGGGAGGTCAGTTCGTCTCTCAACGCCTCTGATTCGTCTCCTGTCATCCAATAAACATATTTGCGATAGGCACCGCTTTGCATGGACCGATTGACTCCTTATTTTGCGGATACCGTCAGGGCGCGATCTGTTCCAGGACCTTCCCCGAGGCATCCAGGACAAAGAGCCTGAAGCCCGTTTCAGCGGCCTTCGGGGCCAGGGTCTCATATTGGATGGCCTGGACCTCGTATTTGAGACCCTGATCCCGGGCCAGAAGCTTCAGGCCTTCAAGGGCCGCATCCTTTTCAAGCCAGACGGGGATGAACGATATCCCTTTCATTTCATCCCGCTGCCCCAGAAACTGTTCGTTTCCAGCCGGGTCCTGAACCACCACCCAGACCCACTGATCTTCCTGAACCATGTTACTCATAAGCTCACCTTTCCTTGTACGTTATTCTGGTCGTAAAATTCCAGTTCGTCAATCCTCCAATCCCATCCGCAGATTACCCCGATGAAACAAAAGAAAAGGAAGGTTTCATGGGGCAGGCGCAGATTCCGCAGATACCCCCATCCATTCATCCTAATCATCCTAATCATCCCAAAATTTTCCAAATTCCTCAATTCCTCAATTCCCAATTCCTCAATTCCCAATTCCTAAATTCCTAAATTCCCCCTTTCTGCTTCACAAACGGCCTGAATTCCTCGTGGTCGAACGCCGCGTCGATCTCTTTCAGGGTATCCGCCTTTCTCCGTTTGCGGTGCCGGATGAGATACCCGATGTCCTCCAAAATGGCATAATAGGCCGGCACCATGGAGAGGATCAGGAGGGTGGAAAATCCCAGGCCCCACATGATGGCCGTGGCCAGGGGGGCCCAAAAGACGGACTTGCCGCCCACGCCCAGGGCCATGGGGGCCAGCCCGAAGATGGTGGTGAGAGATGTAAGGATGATCGGCCGCATCCGCACGTGGCACCCCCTGAGGATGGCCAGATAGAGTTCTTTCGGGTGCTCTTTCCGATATCGGTTGATGAAGTCGATGAGGACCAGGGAGTCATTCACCACAATCCCGGTGAGGGTCAACAGGCCGATCAGAGTGACGAAGGTCAGGGGGTTATTGCTCACCAGCAGGCCCACCATGACCCCCAGGGTCACAAATGGGATGGTGATCATAATGATGAAGGGCTGGGTAAAGGAGTTAAACTGGAGTGATAGAATGAAAAAGATAAGGAAGAGGGCCATGATGCCGGCTTGGCCTAGCTCCATGAGAGAGGAATGGGTCTCCTCCTGAAGACCCCCTGCGATCATCTGCGCACCCGGAAAATCGATCCGGATTTTTTCAAAATAGTCCCTGGCGATGGCATTGGCCTTTACCGCGGTCATTTTCTCGCCGCTCAGGTGAGAGAAGAACCCGGTCGATCCCTCCGGATCTTCCTGCACCTCCTTGATATTGGCTGTCACCCGGATAGTCCGCTTTCCGTTGTAGTGATAGATATTGTGAAATCCCGGGGCCAGACGGATATCGGCCAGTTCCTTGAGGGGGACCTCCCCGTATCCCGAGATCATGACCTTCATGTTCACCAGATCGTCAAAGTCGCGGCGGTATTCGGGCAGATATTTCAGTTTGACATCCTGTTCTTCGCGCCCCTGGTTGTAGGTGGCCACGGCCAGCCCGTGGAATGCGGCCTGGACCGCCATGACCAGATGGTTCTGATCAATCCCCAGTTTTTTGGCCTTGGCCTCGTCCACGGTGACCTCCATGAACTGCTTTTCTCTGGAAAAATCGTCCTGGATATCTACGATCCCCTTATGCCTTGCCATCTCTTCCCGAATCATCCGGGATATCTTAGCCGAACTGTCCCAGTGGGGCGACTGGATCTTGATGTCCACGTCCGCGCCCACCGGAGGGCCTTCGATGAGCCTCTCCAGGACAAATGAAGTGGCCCCCAGAGAGGTCAGGAGCTGTCCGGCCTCTTGCCTGACCCCGTCCATCAACTCGACCACCGAATGCTTCCGCTCTTTGTTGTCCTTCAGTATAACCATCAGCATCCCGAAATGCGTCCCGAAAATAGGCTCATAGTTGACCTCTTTCATCCCTGCCACGGCAATGGGGGCCTCGAGTTCATCGCCGACCCGTTCCTTGACCAGGTCCGAGAGGGCCGTGAGCGTCTCCCTGGACCTCTCCAGGGTCGAATTGGCCGGCAGGTCAAAGTAGATATTGAACCTGGGGAATACGTCGCTTTTGGGAAACATTACGAAGTCTGTTTGAAAATAGAGAAAGAAGGCCAGGACGGTCGAGAGCACGATAAACAGGACGGAGATATAGCGATGATGGAGGATGACCCTGAGATAGGGGTAGTAGATTTTTCTGAACGGCTGGAAGATGTCGAACCGCCTCTGACTGAGCTTCTGGGCGTTCCTTTCGCCCGTCAGCTCCACCACATGGGATGGCATCATGAAATAGGCCTCGAAGAGGGAGGCCGTCAGGGCAAAGATGACCACCTTGGGGAGGTCGGCCAGGTATCGTCCAATGATTCCGCCCACCATGATGAGGATCGGGAAAAAGGCGGCCATAGTGGTCGTGACCGATGCTACCACCGGGGCCAGGACCTGTCGGCTCCCCTCCAGGGTGGCCTCAAGGAGGGTCTTTCCCTCTTCTATATAACGGTAGATATTTTCAAGGACCACGATGGCGTCATCCACCAGGATGCCGAGGACGAGGATGAGAGCGAACAGGGTCAGGGCGTTGATGGAGAGGCCGAAGGCCTTCATGAAGATGAAGGCCAGCAGAAAGGAGACCGGGATGCCCACAGAGGCGAACACGGCATTTCTCAGCCCCATGGAGACCCATAGGACCAGAAAGACCATGCTAATGCCAAACAAGCCGTTGGTCTGGAGTTCCCTGATCCGTTTCTTGATTTCCTGGGATTGATCAAAATAGAGGGTTGTCTTGAGGCCGGGATACTGGACCGGGATCTCTTTCATGAGCGTCTTGACATCATCCACGATCTGGATCATGTTGACATTCTTTTTCCGCTTGATGCCCAGGACCAGGGCGTTTTTCTTGTCGATAAAGGTCAGGGTCCTGGGTTTCTCCAGGGTGGGCGTAATCCGGGCGATGTCGCGTAGATAAACCGTGCCCTTGTCGTTGCTTCGAAGGACAATGCCGCCCAGGTCCGCGGGGTTTTGGGGTTCCCCCACCATCCGGATGGCGGTCTCGTGGGCGTCCATCTCCACCGTGCCTCCCGGCAGGTTCCGCGTACGGTCGGCGATGGCCTGGGCCGCCTCGGGGACGGAGATGCCATAGGCGGACATGCGGCGGGGGTTCAGTTCAATCCAGATCTCGGGTTCCCGCTCGCCCACGATATCCACCTCGGAGACCCCCTTGATGTTTTCAAAGGTGTCGGCCACGTCGCGGGCGTTGTCCTGAAGCTGCATCATGGGGACCTGCCCGGAGAGCCCCACCATGCACACAGGGAATATGGCCACGTCGATCTCGATCAC
>JAUPKI010000133.1 GCA_030837545.1 Thermodesulfobacteriota bacterium
CCTCCTCTTCGTCATGTCTTCAGGGCAGACCCTTCTGAAAAAGGATACCCTCCTCCTCTCCGGAGTGATGGTCAACGCCTTCTGTGCAGCCCTGATCACCTTCCTGATGTCCATTACCCAGGATTCCCGGCTCCACAACATCCTTTTCTGGCTCATGGGGGATCTCTCTGCCGCGGATCTCAGCCAAGTCGGCATCGTCGCCATCGCGCTCATCCCCTGTTTTGTCCTCCTTTTCGCTCTGTCAAACAGCATGAACCTCTTGCTCATGGGGAGGGAACTGGCCCAGACCATGGGTCTCAACATCAAGGCCGCGACCCTTACCCTTCTCGTGGCGACCTCGTTCATGGTCAGCCTCACCGTGTCGTTCTGCGGCCCGGTGGGCTTTGTGGGGCTTGTGATGCCCCACGTCCTGAGACTCGCCTTTGGGCCGGATCACCGGGTGCTGGTGCCGGCGTGCATATTCGGCGGGGGCGCGTATATGGTCCTGTGCGACCTTCTCGCAAGGACCCTCCCGGACCAGGGGGAAATGCCTGCGGGCGTGATCACGGCCATGATCGGCGTACCCCTCTTCATCCTCCTGCTGAAACGGTCGGGATGATGAAAAACGTGATAAATGCCAGACAGCTCAGTTATTCCTACGGGCATCTCCGCGGTCTCGAAGACGTTTCTTTTTCCGTTCAACAGGGCGATTTTTTTATTATTATCGGACCCAACGGCTCTGGAAAGACCACTCTTTTGAAATGTATTTCGGGGATTTTGCGGCCGCGAACAGGCCGTCTGGAGATCTTAGGCGCCGCGGTTCAGGGCTATTCTCGGAAATCCCTGGCACGGTCCATTGCCCTGGTGCCCCAGACAGCGCCGGTCGATTTCCCGTTTACCGTGACCGAGGTGGTCCTCATGGGCCGCTCCCCCCATCTGGGCATCCTGGGAGTGGAGCATCAACAGGACCTTGAGAGGGCACGTCAGGCCATGGATTTTACCGGAGTCGCCTCGCTGGCCCACCGCAGGCTGGATCAATTGAGCGGCGGGGAACGTCAGAGGGTCATGATCGCCAGGGCGATCTGCCAGGAACCCAGGATCATCCTTCTCGACGAACCCACCGCATCCCTGGATCTGGCGCACCAGGTCAGGGTCATGGACCTGATGGAACGTCTCAGACATGAAAAAAAGGTGACCATTCTGATGTCCTCCCATGACATCAACCTGGCCGCCCTGTACGGCAACCGGTTGATGCTCCTCAAGGAGGGGCATGTCGTGAGCATCGGTCCCCCGGCCGAGGTCCTCACCTTTCAGACCCTTGAAGCGGCCTATGGATGTCCCCTCCTGGTGGACAAGAGCCCGTTAGGGAATTTTCAGAGGGTCACTCTCGTTCCCCAAAAATTTATCGATCCAGCTATCAAAGCAGGCATTCGGAGGCCCTGATTCCCCCACGCTACGGCAGGGCCGTTTCAACAGCACATTCCTTCATGACCTGGGAGGCCCTTCTGTATACATCTGAAAACCTCAACAGCCCCACGATTTCATCCCCATCAAGAACGACAAGCGCGTCGTGACGATTCATCACAAACAGGTGAAAGCATCTCACCAGGGTGTCATCCACACCGACGCATTGTCCTTCGGACGGGGCCTTGATAAAATCCTTTATTCGGAGGCCTACGGCCTTGCGACACAGATCCTCGAATGGATTTCCCCAAAGATTATAATCTTCCTGCATGGACTTCCAGATATAATCGAGCCCAAAGCGGGTGAGGATCTTCTGGGCATCCATCCTGTTATAGTTCGTTTCCAGTCCCCGAAGCAGATCGATGGGAGAGAGCTTTCCTATGACCTTTCCCTCCCCGTCCTCAACCAGAAGGATTCTCTGCTCGGATTCTCCGGACAGATATTTTTTCTGGGCGCTCTCCAAGGCCACAAGCGCCTCATAAAAGGTGGCGCTGTCGGATATCCTTGGAAACCTCTCCGTCGGAATCATAAGATCACGCACTTTCATTTTTTCCATGGCATTGTCACTCCTTTACGGCCCCTTTATGCCCGGGACTTGTTGGACCTCCAGCCTAAATGCCGCGTCTTCTTGGCTGGCAACGCACAGCTCATTGCTCGAATTCAGTTATCGAAAAAGACCTTTTCATGCAGCCCCGGCTATGGGACGCACCGAAAGGACAGGGCATTGGGCCTGACGGATCACGCGGTCCGTGGTCGAACCCACCAACAACGTCTCAACCAGACCGTGACCCCTGATCCCCAGGACAATCAAATCCACATCATTGACCAATGCGTACCGGGTCAACTCCTCGTGTGGCTGGCCGGCCAGCAGGGCCGTCGTATGCCGGCACCAATGACTGGCCTCTTCAGGGATCATCTTGTTGAGCATGGCGTCCAAGGGTTCCCGTATGCTATCCCGAAGATCGTCCGAGGGTTTAACGTCCTGCGCGAATAGATGTCTGTAGATGGGCGGTTCAATCACGTGGACCAGATGAAGCTCGGATTGAAATTCCTGGGCAAGGCTGAGCGCATATTCAAACGCTAGGAGGGAGTCTGCCGAAAAGTCGCACCCCACAAGGATCTTTTTGATTCGTATCGTCTGATCCGAAGGGGCCTCAATCGCTTTTTCCGGTTTTCGGATGGACATCAACGGGCAGGGAAGGGTCTGGATGAGCCCCTCGGTGACAGACCCCAGGATCACCCGCTTCAACCCGGAGCGGCCATGGGTTGCGGCAATGGCAAGATCGATCTGTTTCTCCTCGGCAAGTCGCGTGATCTCGCCCACCGGATGGCCCACGACGACAAGCTGCTCCACATCCAGCGGTTGCTCCCCGATCAGTAGATTGAGTTGTTCCTGTGCATATTCGGTGAGAGCCTTCTGCTGGTCCACCCACTGCACCACCGCCTCATCATATCCCGCGATCGGGGTAATATCGACCACATGGCAGACATAGAGCTTTGCCTTGAATTCCTTGGCCAATCGAATGGCATATGGGACAGCGTAATTGGAAAAATCCGAGAAGTCTGTGGTACACAACATGTTCTTCAATTCAATTCTCATACGACAACATCCTCCTTTCCTGGTTCATGTCCCCCGGCTCAGCATCTGCCGGACGAATTGCTGTCACCTGAGACAAATTATGTTCTATGAAACCCTGTCAAAATACCCAGACAGAGAGTCTGCCTATTTGTGAGAGAAAATGCAACTTAAATGCCAATTCCCCTGCTATCCCCCCCTTCTCTCAACCGGCCTGAATGACCAGGCAACATTGATGGTCTCGTAAAAAGCGAGAAAACGGCCGTTTTCGTCATTCCGGCGAAAGCCGGAATCCAGCAACATCGTATCGTCAAAATCGGTCTGGATCTCAGTTTTCACCGGTGTGACGACTTGCTAAGAAGCTATCAACATTGAAATCTTATGGCTGAAACCGGCAACAGGGGCCCCTCGAGCGTCCAGAATTTTTTCAACCTGTAAACCCTCCGCTTGTACTCCTTGTCTCCCGTCTCCCCGGCCGATGGCCTTACGCAGAACATCGAGTCTTTAGGGCTTCCCCAGAAAGACCTGGGGCCATTCGCCATGGTCGCCCGACATGACGCTGGCCTCTTTGAAGCGAGCGTTTTTGGCCCGGGAGTCCGTAATTATTTTTCTTGACTTGCATTAAAATATAACGGTAAATCTCGTGTCGTAAACGTTTTTCCGCCTGTCTCCCGAAACTGCGCAGGCAGGGAGGAAACAAGCCATGGTTGGAAATGAACACGATCAATCGATAGATAGACCTGCAGGATATGCGGCGCTTATTGAACGGTACGACCTCGATGTCATACCGAACTGGCACAAGTCCCTGGTGACGACCAGCGGAATCCACCGGATAGATTCCAGAGAAGGCGTTGTCGAGGAGGTCTATCCATCCAAGTACTGGCCGGGGGAGAGGCTTTGCGACCATCTCGAATTCGCGCTCAAGTATGACGGGACGAACCTCGCCATCCTCAGCATCTTGTTTCAGAAGGCAGGGAAGGAAGATCTCCTTCAATACGTCCGGTCCAAACCCACGGGCAAGTATGCCAGGCGCTTGTGGTTCCTGTACGAGTTTCTGACCGGGAAAGCCCTCCCGCTGGATGACCTGGGGCAGGGCAACTACATTGATCTGCTCGAACCGGATGAATACTATACGGTTATCCCGGTGCGTCGGGTTCGCAGACAGCGGATCAACGACAACCTCCTCGGTGACCATCGGTTCTGCCCGACGGTTCGTCGCACCGATACCCTTCGCGGTTTCGAAACCGCGGACCTGCCTGGACGCTGCCGGCGAGTGGTGGCCAACTATTCTCCGGAGATATTGAAGCGAGCGCTTGGATACCTTTACACCAAGGAGACGAAATCCTCCTTTGAAATTGAACAGATCCACCCCACCTCGAACCGGACTGAGCGCTTCGTCGCCCTGCTTCAACTGGCGGAACAGGAGGACTTCTGCCGAAAGCCACAATTGATCCAGCTCCAAAACCGAATTGTGGATGCACGATTCCGCGATGCCGACTACCGGCAAAGCCAGAATTATGTCGGCGAGTCGGTCGCCTGGCAAAGGGAGCGAATCCATTTCGCCTCTCCGAAGCCAGAGGATCTGGCGGACCTTATGGGTGGTCTGACAGCGGCCCACGAGCGCATGAACACCGGAGGCGTATCCGCGGTGATTCAGGCCGCCGTCATCGCCTATGGATTCGTTTTTATGCACCCGTTTGAGGACGGCAATGGTCGAATCCACCGCTTCCTGATTCACAACATTCTCGTCCGAAGAGGGTTCGCGCCCAAAGGCGTCATGTTCCCCATATCGGCATCCATGCTGAAACATCCCGCCGAGTATGACGCCTCCCTGGAAGGGTTCTCACGGCAACTCATGCCCCTGGTGGAATACACAATCGATGAAAACGGTCATATGATGGTTCATAATGATACGGCCGTATGGTATCGTTTTATGGATATGACACTCCAGGCGGAGGCGCTTTTTCGATTGATCGATCAGACCATCGATACCGAACTCGCCAGCGAACTGGCGTTCCTGGCCAATTACGACAAGGCCAGGAAAGCCATACAGGACATCGTGGACATGCCCGACCGGCAAATCGATCTCTTTATCCGTTTCTGCCTCCAAAACAACGGCCGCCTTTCAGCACGGAAACGCGCGAGCCACTTCGATTTCCTGTCCAATGAGGAAATCGCTACGCTCGAGCAGGCCGTTCGATCCGCTTATGGGAACGAGACCGTGGAGAATGAATAAATATGATTGAAGATTGAAGAATTGAGAACTCCCTCAAACCGTATCATCTTTCCTTTGTCATTCTTCATTCTTCACTCTTCACTTTTCCTTCAGCTCCGCGTTCCGCGATCAAAACATTCCCATTCATTGCGGCTGGATCCTGGGCAGGAGATAGTCTCGTGGCATGAGGATGCGCACTCCCATCACGGTTTCGCCAAAATGCATTCCAAAGTGTTTGAGGTCGCCGGTAAGGAGGTAGTCAGCCCCGGCGCAAATAGCGGCCATCAGAACCGGGACATCCTTTTCCGGAAGGTCTATGGGGCAGGATAGATCGGGATCTGCCTCATGGACCACTTCGATTTCGGCAAGGTATTCATCCAGCATTCTTGGTTGATCGCTGCCGGCGAGATTCCGTCTTGCCTCTTCAATGACGTATCGGGAAGCGATGAGCGTGCATGCCCTTTTTCTGGAAAGCTCCCATAGTTGGCGTAATCCGACGCTCCCATAGGCAACAGAAAACAGGACATTCGCATCGAGAAAGACGACGTCCCTTTTCATTGACCGGCCGTCTTTCTATGGGGGATCTCTTCAGGAGACAGGCCCATGTTGCGGACCTCTGCCACAGCCGAAGCATAGTCCTCCGGAGTAACGGCATTGTTCAATAAAAATTCGGCCTTCCGCTCCTTAGAGTACAATTCCACGGGGAGGGCCACCATCGGTTTCAGAAGGACCCCCTCCGGCAGCGTTTCTGCAATAATCAGCGTCCCTTCGTCAAATCGGTAGCTATGTCGGATACTTGCAGGAATGACCACCGTGCCCCGGGCACCGACCCGAATTGTCGTTTGTTGCATGGCCTTGTACCTCCGATTTTCAGAATATCCGATATTCCGATTAATGTCAACACGGGACAGCCTGTTTCATGGTCCCCCTCCGAACGGGGAACCCGGAACGCGGAAGATTAAAGACCACTTCATGACCACTTCATAATGGCCGAAGGCCACATGACCACATCATGACAGCGAAGCGCATGACCACCCTTGACGGCCGAAGGCCGCCTGACAATCTTTCACTCTTCATTCGGCTCCGCGTTCCGACTTGCGCGTTCCGCGTTCATTGTTCCTTCTTCTTTTGTCATTTTTCCAACCCCCTTGACATGGTGGCAAAAAGTGATATCGTATGATCCATGAACCGCAAACACCGCAAGACCCTGGCCGCAGTTTTTGCCGATCCGCTCGCTGGAAATATCGAATGGTCAAAGATCGAGGCCTTATTCAAGGCCGTAGGCTGTGAAATCATCGAGGGCAGCGGTTCCAGAATCACCGTTTTACATCAGGGCCGAAAGGCGGCCTTTCACCGCCCGCATCCCGGCAAGGACGCTTTGCGTTATCGCGTCAGCGCGGCCCGCGATTTTCTTAAGC
>JAUPKI010000134.1 GCA_030837545.1 Thermodesulfobacteriota bacterium
AATGCTTCGATGAAAACAATTCATAAGATCATTCATGGTGATTCGAGGCAAATGAATTTTGTTCCGAGCGAATCGGTTCATTTGGTGATAACTTCGCCTCCGTACTGGCAACTGAAAGACTATGGCACTGATACTCAAATAGGATACCATGATTCCTACGAAAGCTATATTAATAATCTGAATCTCGTTTGGAAGGAGTGTCATCGCGTTCTCTATCCGGGCTGCCGTCTTTGCATAAACATCGGCGATCAATTTGCCCGCTCCGTCTATTACGGAAGGTATAAGGTTATTCCAATAAGGACGGAAATCATCAAGTTCTGTGAAACAATAGGTTTTGATTACATGGGCGCCATTATATGGCAGAAGGTAACAACTACAAATACTACTGGCGGCGCAACAATAATGGGCAGCTTTCCTTATCCTCGCAACGGCATGCTAAAACTCGATTACGAATTCATATTGCTGTTCAAAAAGCAGGGCAGCCCTCCAAAGCCTGCAAGAGAACGGAAAGAGCGTTCCGTGATATCGAAGGAAGACTGGAATACATATTTTTCCGGGCACTGGTATTTTGCCGGCGTAAGACAGGAAGGACATATCGCGATGTTCCCCGAAGAGTTGCCTGCTCGCCTCATCAAGATGTTCGCCTTTGTCGGTGACACGGTTCTTGATCCTTTCCTTGGAAGCGGAACAACATCGCTGGCTGGTAACCGTCAGACGAACCCATCTTTCACCGTCTAAATTCCTGTGATACCGTCTCCCAAGATCTCTACTATAAACCGAGAATATCTCGTTAAGATTACTGATCATCTAGTTCCCGTTCAATTATTGCAATTGGGAAAATATCCCAGTTTTCATCTTCGATAGTTGTTTCAAATTCTTCCAGCAATTTGGTCCTCGCTTCTGGCTGCAAATCAGATACATAAATCTCTACTGCTTTAGTCATTTGAGTATCTCCTCCATTTAGTCAACGTTGAGCTTAGGGGATCGACCGTCTATGGGTCCCTGAGATGATTGGGCTGTTTAAAACGGCGCGAAAAATGCGGGTTGCTTACGATATTAGCGCACCATATAGTATATCTGACGATATTACACACTATATATTGCCCGTCAAAATTTGGCCAGAAATTCCCTTACAAATCACTAGAAATCTTGCGGTTTTTTTGCTAGGTTTTCTAATCTATGCTTAATGGCTCAATATTTCTCTACCCATCCTAAGCAAGAACAGACTCATCGCCTCGAATTCGAAAAAGTGGAAATTAGCTCGGGATGTGGTCAAAGATTACTCACTCTTTCTAATGAATAATATAAGCGACTACCATGTTTTTTTTACAACTAAGTTTACTCAAGAATGTCTTGAGCACTGCTGCTTTGGTGCGTCAGTTTCAAATTCGCTTGCAAATGTCAAAGCTGGCGATATAGCCTTTTTATTTGATGGCCTCAAATGGGTGATATTTGGCCCTTTTGAAATTATTTCTGACGAACAATGCATTGACAGACGGCCGATTTGGGGGAGGGACCGACGAGGTAATGTACGTTACAAAAATCGAGTGTGGTTCAGAACTGAAATGGCCAAAGCTACCCCCATGGTTAAGCTCTATTCAAGCGAAAGAGACGCTTCTAGGGTCTCATTTCTTCTGAACAGACATATCGTCGCCACTCTCATTGCCAATAAACAAGTAAATTCGACTCCTATGACCAGAACTGAAGGTAATTATCTCATAGAAAAAGCTTTACAATTAGGAAATAATATCACCCATAACCGGCCGCAAATTCCTCCTGATCTTGAACCTGTTTTTCCAGTTTCTGTGCTTCGTCGGCCTGTCAGCGAAGCAGGTGTGGAGGTACTTATATTAAATAAGAGATGTCAAGGCTATTTTTACGAGTTTCTCACTTCCTTCTATGGACAGGCGTCGTATTTTAATCAATTCGTCTTGGGTTTCCAGCGCCAAGTGGATGTTCTGATGGATGCAGAAGACAGGCTTGCACTTATTGAAATAAAGCTGGCTAAAAATAAGCAAGATCCATTTGGTCAGATTTTGGAATACCTTGATTATTGTCTTAGTTCCTTTCGTCTGCATCACAATCGTTCAAAAACAATAGAAGCGATTGATTTGGTTGCGCTTCTGGAGAATGGAAACCAATACTTAGAAAAAAGTGCAATTAGTGCATTTTCCAGAAGATGTGCTGAAATAGGTGAGAAAGAAAACGTCAAAATTTATCCCCATACAGTCATTTTCAAAATAACATCCCAATCATTGGAAACAGAGATTTGTGTTACATGATAGCCTGGCTATGGCCGACTTCAGTAGAATACGTATATAGACCGTACATTTGATGGTTATATGACCGAGATCAAAACTGTCTATGGACAGTTGGAAAAAGAGCTTATGGTAAGAATCGAACCAGCACCCGATGAATGGGACAGGCTTTTCAATGTGGATTTTTTCATCAAAATTCAAGGCAAGTATATAGGTATACAGATAAAACCCGTCAATCAGGGGATACAATTATAGCAAATCTTCAAGGAAAAGGACCTGCAAACCAGGAGTCATGAAGCATTTACCAAGCAATATGGCGGAAAGGTTTTCTATGTTTATTCATCCAAGGTCGGGGAAAGAAAGGAAATACGCAACAAAGAAGTCATCGATGAAATACGGCAAGAAATGGAACGTCTCAAGACATGATCCGCCAATCGGGTAGCCGGGGGTTTTTCTCCCCCAGCCCCCACACCGCCCCTCATGCGGGTCCCCTGTAGAGGCGGGATTGAGGAGAGAGAGATCGACCCTGACCGCACGGGAGGAGTCAGCAGAGGGCGGCCACGCGGAAAGAAGATCAAGGACGTAAAACAGGGGACAAAATATAAGGGGATGAAATCGAATCCGAAATCGCGATGGTGAGAGCGAAGAGGAGAATGTAAACAACGTATTGGAAGTGAGATTTGAGCATGCTTGGGTTTCTCAAGGACCTGGATAATGACATACACGACGCCCTGCTGGTCCAATTGCGCAACCTCTGGCGCACACATCGACTGCCATAGAGGGCAACGCCCTAACCCTTGGTGAGACGGCATTTGTCCTCCAGGAGGGCCTTGCCATCTCGGGTAAGCCGCTCAAAGATCATTGTGATCACGTCGGGGTATCCCCCTATTATCATTCCGAAAGAGAATCGACGGGAATACATAGAGGCCCTGTCAGCATATCATCTTGCAGCCGGAACCATAAGCGCGGGCAGTGAGCTTCTCCCTGAGGCTGATAAGCTCGACCGGTTCAAACGGTTCTGCCAGGAATCCTGGTCCGAGTCGATTAAGTTATTGGATAATGCAAGCAAGAAGCAACAGGACCGACGCCAGCGGAATGCCACAGGATAGGATAAACGATGAGGACAGGGGCGCTCGAGAGCGATTCATGAGTTCCTGTCCAGATTCCCCGAATTGAATTTTTCCCAGAATTCTCTGTTGTGAGACTTCCAGTCGTGGCCCCACTTCCTGTCAAAGTAGGAAGAGGTCATCTGCCTGCGCCACGACTCCCACGGGGACTCCCCCTCGCCTTGGGACTTCAGTATGTCTATAAGAAATGTGGTGATGCGACCCATTTCCTCCTTGGGAACGTAGGAATCGGCCCCTTCCTTCATCGACTTAACCAGGTTATCAGGGTTCAATGCGTTCGCGGTCAGCATGACAGCGGTTATGTTTCTCCGTTTGGCAATGTTCAACAGCTTGTATCCGTCAACGCCCATAATATCGAGAATCGCCAGGTCAAATGCCTCCTTCTCCAGGAGTTCCCTGGCCTCCTCAAACGTAGAGGCCTTGGTGACCTCGCACATATCCAGGATTTCCTCCAGCACATCCAGTACGTCCGGTTCATCATCCACCACCAGAACCTTCTTGCCATGCAGCAACGTCGTTTCCGGCATGACCGACCTCCTTGATTCAATCGGGCAGGTCAATGCTGCCCGGATAATTGAAACAGACTCGTATCCTTGTGTATATACCAGATAGGAATGAATGAGAAGAAAAAAGCGATGCTGGATAATAGGGTCCGTTTGTTGGGTTCGTGGAGTTCGTTCGGCTTTGAGCTTTCAGCTTTGAGCTTCTTCCCTTGCGTCTTGCGCCTCACGCCCTGCGCCTACCTCCCAAACCCCTTGAGCATCAGATCGATGATGTGATCGGCATCGCCTTTTCCTGACTCTTTCATGACCTCTTTGCCCAAATCCTTCTTGCCGGCGGCTGTGACGGGTCTGGACTGGGTTGAGAAAAGATTTTCCGGAAAGGAGAGATCCTTGTCAATGGCCCATTCAATGTCCTGCGGACACCCGTAGTGTTTTTCAATACACAGACCCATCTCCGCGATTTCCATCACCTCGCTGACGCTGATACAGGGAATCACCTGCTGATCCGAAGGTACCGCCGTCACCATGGTGCCGCACCCGTTGGCCACAAACATCTGATCCTTCTGACCGATGATACTCTGTTTGATGGACAGGGGCCTTTTTGCAACAATGAAGCTGTCAGGAGAGACCATACCCTGTACGATGCTTTCACCGAAGCCCCAGTTGGCATCTATGGTGATTCGGGACCGGTCGCCTGTGATAGGATCCAGGGTAAACATCACCCCCGCGGACCTGGAGTTGACCATTTTCTGTATCCCTACGCTGATATAAACCCCGTCCTGGGGAAATCCGGCCTTCATCCGGTAGGTAATGGCCCTGTCGGTAAAGAGGCTTGCCCAGCACTGATGGGTGGCCGTCACGACCGCGTCGCTGCCCCAGATCCAGAGATAGGTATCCTGCTGCCCTGCAAAACTGGCCTCCGCAAGGTCTTCTGCCGTAGCGCTGGACCTGACGGCCACCGGGAGGTCGCGCCTCCCGCACCGCTCACACAGGGAGACGTAAGCCGATACAACTTCGGCGCGAATATCATTCGGAATGGGCGTGGAGAGGATGGCCTCGCGGATTTCGGCCCCGGCCCTGGATACTGCCTTGATGTCATCGGGAGGCATTCCCGCTACGCTCTCTCGGACCACATCCCAGAGCCCCGCGCCATCCATATAGCGCTGAAACCCCTTGCTCGTTACGGCAAATCCAGGAGGGACCCGGATGCCGGCATTCAGCATCTCCCCGAGGTTGGCATTCTTTCCGCCCACTATGGGAAGCGCTTTTCTGCTGCATTCTTCAAACCAGAGGATATATTGATAGTCGGACCCCATGTTGTTCTCCTTCTGCCCATTCGCCGGATGACTTGACGGAGGAAGCCCCTTCCATTGATGATGGACCGGCAGGATCGACCTGACCCAGGGCCGGTCCCATCATCTCCGGAAGAAATCAATGCCCCCCGTTTTTCTCTGGAGGTCTCAAGGCATTTTGCCTATTTGTCGAGAAGATAAACCACGCCGTTGTTGCCATCCACCTTGATCCGCTGTCCCGTCTTTATCTTGCTGGTCCCCTCGAACACATTGATCACACAGGGGATGCCATACTCCCTGCTGACAATGGCCGAATGGGACAGGCTCGCCCCCCTGTCCACCACCACCCCATTCAGCAGGCCGAAAACCGGGGTCCAGCTCGGCGCCGTGGAGGCAGCTACCAGGATATCCCCTTTCTGGACCTCATCTAATTGTGCTTCCTGCATAATGACCCGGGCCGGACCTTCTGCAACGCCCCCCGAACCGCAGATCCCGTAGAGGTCGGCGTTCAGCTCAGGCTTGGGGACCGGCATGGAGCCCACTACTACCTTGAGGGCAATGGGATCATTGGACTGGACCAGGACCCCCATGGCGTCATCCATGGTGAACCCTTCCTTGAGAATGGCGGGCGGGTTTTCCCTGCTGCACCATTCCTTCCATTCCTTCCGTCTTCTATCCACGATGTGCCGAAGGTTGAAGCCGTCCGGCACCAGGGTCACTGCCCTCATCTCATCGGGCATGAGGAAAAAAGTGTCCTCGGGATGATCGATCACCTTGGCGGCCACCAGCCGTTTCCCGATCGCCAGACACGACCTTCGCATGAGGGAATGAGTATAGAGATCCAGATAATGGTTATGTTCCTCGCTGAAGGCGCCTGTCTTCTGCGCCAGGCCGAGAAGCATTTTGAACCAGCCCTGCTGGTCCTGAGGGATTCGATCGAGGACCTCTTTTGTGGCCTCTTCCCGCCGTCGGGCCAGCCCTTCCCGCTCCTTATCCAGGTTGAAATCCCCACCCTGTTTGAGGAAGAACTTCACGCTGGCAATGGCCGGAGTCGGGTCTTCCACCCAGGCCGGGAGGTTGATCTCGGCCATGCGCTGCATCCGCCACCCGTCCTCATCGAGCAATACCTTGAGGTGCCCCAGCCATTTTTTCCCGGCCTCGCTTTCCCCCAGCGAAGTTAGCGCCTCCCCTGAGCTGCTGTTGAGTATGGTATCGGCAACCCCCATTTCCTCGGCCTTCTTGGAGAGTTTCCACAGCTCCCTGTCCACCTGGAAGACCTTGTTGTCAAAGCCCCTCAACATGTCATGAAAGGTGGGGTGGGTGTCATCAATCCCCAGGGCATCCTTGCAGATATTTTCAAAGAGGATGAAGGCAGTGTCCACCCCGTACATCATATGCATGTGGATTTCCCACATCCGCCGGCAGACATTGATGGTGTCCTCGAAATTGGCCAGCAGCTCGGCGTTGGTGGCGGACTCCACATTGCAAGATTTCAACCGCTTGTAGTGGCCGAGCATCTCATTGATGTATCCCCCCCACAGACCGTCATAGTCGTCAATAAAGGGACGAATGGCCTCCCGGAACCGGACCCCCCGGGCCTTTCGTTCCTCCTCATCCATGACCAGGTTGAGGGTCAGATACCCCCCGCCATCCTTGAAGCGCCAGTCCCATCCCTTGACCGTGGGGAGGCTCAGCTTCTCGGCCCCGTACTGCATCCCGTGACGACAGAAGTTGATCCAGAACCATCCGAACATGGGGGTCCAGGGTGGAACGGAATGGGTGGCGTCTAAGAACCACGCCGGCGATTTCTCAAGGTCCACCTTCTCATCAAACTCAAACCCAGGCACCACATCATACATCTTCATCTTTCACCCTCCCTACTCTCGAGATTGACGGTTTTTGCCAACGAAAGGCTCCCCAACGCGGTCGGCCTGCCTTAGAATACAGAAAAATAAGCGACTAAAGCGACTAAAGTGTGAAGTGTGAAGTTTGGAGTTAAAAGTTGAAATCGGAATTCTTTATTTTCTAACTTTAGGCACTTCAAACTCGTAACTTCGAACTTTGAAAGTGGAGTTGGGAGTTCAAATCGGAAATTTTTAAATTTAGGCACTCCAAACTCGTAACTTCAAACTTGCAAGAGCGAGTAATCAGTATCCAGCATCCGGCATCCAATATCAAGCATCAAGATTCCACCCGGCTCTCACCCGGTTCATCGACCACAGTCAGCGCTTCCCCATCACACCACATCACACACAGGGGATCGGGAGGCTCCCCGCAGAAATCGCATTTCAGCGGGATCGTCGTAACAGGTTCCTTGAATATGGATTTAACCGGGCATGAGGCCCTGCACACAATA
>JAUPKI010000135.1 GCA_030837545.1 Thermodesulfobacteriota bacterium
ATACAAGCCATGACTTCATGGCGCCCTATGACTACGGATTAACGCCCAACGAACAAACCACCAATGACTTATTAACTGTCTCATCATAGTCTTGACATATCGGACTTCATGCGGCATCTAATATCAAGCTGGATTCCGGCTTTCGCCGGAATGACGGCAGTCCAAATAATTTTGAGACGGTTAATATAGTTATGGACTTCGGACGCCAGCCTCCACAGTCCATCACACGCAGATCACCCGCTATAGCATCCCCCCTACGCTAAATTCCCATCTGCCGGACGATTCATCTCCCGTCCTGTCTAGATTAAACCCATATTCCAGCCTCAGCGGCCCGATGGGAGAATACCATCTGACCCCGGCGCCCGCAGACTTCTTAATCCCGCTGAAGGACCAGGCGGAGGCAGAGTTTGGATAGTTCGAATCATACGCATTGCCTGCGTCAAAAAACACGAGCCCCACGACCCCCTGCTCTTTGAGTACAGGAAAACGGTATTCAACATTATAGCACATCATCTCCGTACCACCTACCCTGTAGCCTTGTGAGTCTTTTGGAGAAATGCTCTCATAATCAAACCCGCGCACCGTGTTGATGCCGCCCAGGAAGAACTTCTGGAACACAGAAAGCTTTCCCCTGTCTTGAATATACCCCCACCGCCCCTGCACCATGAACACCGTATCCCAGAACATGGGGAAGAACCAGGCGGTCCTGGCCCTGTATTTGCTGAATCTTTCATCGCCTCCTATTCCCGCATATTCTCCCGATAGTTCGTTGATCGAACCCTTTGTCGTGTTCCAGAGATGGTCTCTGCTGTCCCGTTTAAAGGCGAGGGTCGAACTGCTGGTGACATTGCGCCCCCTCATGTCGTAGAGCGGTCCCGAGGTCTCCTGCACATCGTAGATCCTGGAATTGTCGTAATCATATCTTATGATGGCCCTGCTATAGTCATCAATAAAATCAAGAGGATAGCCAAGGCTCAGCGCGCTGCCCAAGGCATCCCTCGAGTAGTCCGTGTATTCCTGGTCCCATTTGTAGAGATCCACGCCAAAAGACCACCGCGTATCAAAGAGCCAGGGCTCAAGAAATCGTATATCAAACTCAGTGTTGTAACCACCGAGCCTCGCTGAGGCCTGAAGTTTTTGTCCATAGCCGAGGAAATTCTCATCCGCGATCTCGAACTTGACAAACCCGGAATATGCGGAACTGTAACCGGCGCCCACGCTGAAGGTTCGGGTCCCCTTTTCCTTCACCTTGACATCCAGTTTCATCAGGTCGTCTTGGCTCCCCTTTTTTGTCTCCATCTGAACGTCTTCGAAAAAGCCTAGCCGGTTCAGGTTGGCTGTACTATCTTTGAGGCCTTGTCCGCTGAAATATTCCCCTTCGATGACCTTCAGTTCACGCCGGATGACCTTGTCTCTCGTCACGGCGTTGCCCGATATCGTAATCCTCTCAAAGCGGACCTTCGTCCCCTTGGAAATATCGTACGTGATATCCGCAAGATACGTTTCGTCATTTTCCTTGACGATCGGTTTGATCTCTGCATAGGCATATCCGTGATCCGCGTAGACATCCCTCAGCGCCAGGATATCCTTACGAACCACTTCTCGATTAAATGCCTCTTCCTTCCCGATTTGGACCTTCTTGAGGAGATCGTCAGCAGTCTCTATGAGATCCCCCTGGACGGCAACCTTGTCAACCCCGTATCGGTGTCCCTCGTCAATATCAAACGTAACGATCAAGCCGTTGATTTTGTCATCATACACCACCGTGGGTTCGCCTACCTTCGCCTTGATGAAACCATGGTTGTGATAAAATGCAGTGAGTTTGTGGATGTCAAATTCAAGTTTCTTTTTATCCAAAATCCCGGCTTTCGTGATCCATGAAAGAAACCATTTCTGACTGGTTTCCATGATATCCCTTAGGTCATCAGCATCGAAGTGCTTGTTCCCCACAAATTGAATTTTCTCGATGTAAATCTTGTCATGTTCCTTAATCTTGTACTTCAACATGACTTCGTTGTTGGGGATCGCTTCAGTGGTTTGCTCTATCTCGGCATTGTAATAGCCCTTTTCCCTGTAGAAGTCTTTCAGCCGGTTGACGCTTTGTCTGATTTCGTTATTATCCAGGATCGAATAAAGATTTATCCCCACTTCCTTCTTCAGGTCGTCGTCGTCAACCTCCTCATTCCCCTCAAATACCATCTTGCCGACGGAGGGTTTTTCCGTTACATGGAAGGTAACGATCTTTCCCGAAGGCCCGTCCTCGGTCTCCATCCTGACATCCTCAAAGAAACCCATCTTGTAGATATCGCGGAGATCCTTATCCAGTTTGTCATAATCCAGACGGTCCCCCGCCTTGGTACCGATAACGGCCAGGACCGCCGCCTTTTCGATGCGACGGTTGCCGGCAACCTGGATCGAATCGATTTGGGGAACGCCCGTGACACGATCAAAGACATTGTTGGCGAGGCTTTTCATCGTATTGGCCACCTCGTCAATGTCTTCTGTGACCTGGAAGATAAAAAAGGGCGGTTTCTTGCCGGTCATGTCGATTACTTTCAGATCGACGCTCGCCTTGTTCCCGATCTGGGTAAGGCTGCCGGCGATGAGCCAGTCGGTCTTGAGCTGCTTGCCCCATGCGAGGAGTTCCGTCATCTCGGGTGCTGGGGCGAAGGCAAGCGCATGGCTGTTAATGGTAGGTGGCGGGATGACGTGGAAGCCCTTTTCCTCCAACCGAGAGGAGAGTGTTTTTTGCAGGCCCAACTGGAGATGATCGAGCGGCCCCCGGGCGTTGATTTTAAAGGGGAGGACGGCTATGGTTTCTTTGGGTTCGGCCGCTGCGGGTTCCTGCACAAAAAAGGCGCACGCAATCAGGAGGAGGAGCGCCTGGAATATGATTTTGCCCGCCGCGAAGCGCACGGCGCATGGCGAATGGTGCAGGGCGGTTGCCTCGTTGCGCTCTGCGCTCTGTACTTTGCGATGTGTTTTACCGTATCTGTCCATCAATCAGCTCCATTTGTTTGGACATTTTTTCTGCCAGCCGCTGGTTATGGGTCGCAATGACCATGGCAATGCCTTCCTCCCGGTTGAGCCGTAGAAGGAGGTCGGCGATGTCATGGCCGGTCAGCCAATCCAGGTTCCCGGTGGGTTCATCCCCTAATATCAGTCCCGGATGCATGATCATGGCCCTTGCGATGGCCACGCGTTGTTGCTCTCCGCCTGAAAGTTCACCGGCACG
This sequence comes from Thermodesulfobacteriota bacterium, assembly GCA_030837545.1. GTDB lineage: Bacteria > Desulfobacterota > DSM-4660 > Desulfatiglandales > Desulfatiglandaceae > AUK324. Next base: position 3,236 of record JAUPKI010000135.1, read on the forward strand.
GTGCATCATCCGTTTCTCAAGCCCTACCTTGGAAAGGACATCCTTGGCCATTGCAACGGCGCTCCGTTTTGGATGTCTTGCGATGAGGGCCGGCATCAAGGTGTTTTCCAATGCATTCAACTCGGGCAGCAGGTGATGAAATTGAAATACAAAACCAATTTCCCTGTTTCTCAGTCGCGTCAGCCTTCCTTCGTCCATTTGATACATATTGACATCGCGGAATCTGACGACCCCCATGGAAGGGGGATCAAGGCTTCCCATGATATTGAGCAGGGTCGATTTTCCCACTCCGGACGCCCCCATGATCGCTATGCTGTCCCCGGGATGAATCACCAGGTCGATCCCCCTCAAAATCTCGATAACCTCCCCATGGTGATGGAAGGACTTAAAGACATTCTCAAGACTCAGCATGGGGGACTCGGCGCCTTCCATGAGCATCGGGTTATTCATACCTGAAAGACTCCACCGGATTCAATCTGGAGGCATACCAGGATGGATACAGGGTGGCTATAAACGAGATGACCACTGCGGCCCCGGCAACAAACGAAACATCCGCAACTTCCACCTGGACCGGCAGCGTCGAGATATAATACACATCCGAGGGAAGGCTGATGAATTTGTACTTGGCCAGCAACTGGCATATCCCCAGACCGCAGGCAAGTCCCGCGATGGTGCCGACCACACCCACAAGAAGGCCCTGAAACATGAAAATGGACATGATGCTCTTGGCAGAAGCGCCCATGGCCCTCAGAATGGCCACATCCCTTGTTTTCTCCATAACGACCATGACCAGGGTGCTAATGATATTAAGGGCTCCGACCAGCACGATCATGGTCAAGATGATAAACATGGTCAGCTTTTCAAGCTTAAGCGCAGAGAAAAGGCTCCGGTTCATGACCTTCCAGTCTTTGGTCCAGAAGGGGTATCCCAGTCGTTCTTGGATGGCCTTGGCTACGCTGTCTGCCTGGTAGACGTCCTTCACCCTGACCTCTATGCCGGTGACCTTGTCTCCGAGGGCCAGAAAATTCTGGGCATCGGTGAGTGATATGTAGATCATAGAGGCGTCGTATTCGTACATGCCCGAGTCAAATATGGCGGAGACCTTGAATCTTTGGGTGTTCGGGGTCCTGCCCAGAGGGGTCAATTTCCCCTCCGGCGAGATGACGGTAACCAGGCTTCCGGTGTTGGCGCCTATCCGCTTGGCAAGCTCACTCCCGATAATGATGGCCGGGAAATCGTCCGCGGTTTCCGCCAGGGAAGAAAGGGACCCGTTTTTAATCATGTCTTTGAAACCGATCACCGCCCCGGCACTGTCAGGATCAATGCCCCTTAAGACCGCGCCGGATACATTCCCTCCATTGTTGAGCATGACCTGGGTAAAGATAAACGGGGTAACCGCAATAACCCCCTCTTCCCTGCCGACATCCTGCTCGACCTGACGGTAATCGCTGAAAGGCCCGCTCAGGTTCAGGACCAGCAGGTGGGAGTTGACCCCCAGGATCTTGGACATCAGGTCCGCCCGAAAGCCATTCATCACCGAAAGGACCACGATAAGGGCCATCACCCCCACCATGACACCCAGTATGGAAATCAGGGTGATGACAGAGATGAACCGCTGCTTTCGCTTGGCCTTAAGGTATTTTATCCCGAGGAATAGTTCAAACATATGACCTTAATTGAAGAATTGCGAATTGGGGAATTGAGGAATTGGATGTACCATCGATTTTATCCTTAAATCCCCGAATTTCCATCCACAGATTACGCAGATTTCGCAGATACCGGCAGCTCAATCCCCAAATCCCTCAATTCCTCAATTCCTAAATTTCCGACTTTGATCTCATCTGGGGGAAGAGGATGACATCCCGTATGGATGGCGAGTCGGTCAGGAGCATCACCACCCGGTCAATTCCGATCCCTTCGCCTGCTGTGGGCGGCATTCCGTATTCCAGGGCGGTAACATAGTCTGTATCCATAAACTGGGCCTCTTTATCCCCCGCATCCCTGAGTGCCGCCTGTTTCTGGAATCTCTCCCTCTGATCCGCCGGATCGTTCAGTTCATTGAAGGCGTTTGCGATTTCCTTTCCGCCTATGAAGAGTTCGAATCGGTCTACCATATCCGGATTCTGGTCGCTGCGCCGAGAAAGCGGGGAAACCTCTGTGGGATAACCGGTGACAAAGGTCGGATGGATCAATTGCGGCTCCACCAGGCGATCAAAGAGTTTAGTAAGGATCTGTCCGTGGCTTTCTGATCTGGAGAGGTCAATCTCATACTGGGATGCGGCCCTAACGGCATCCTCCTTTTTTTTGAGGACCTCCTCGCTGACCCCTCCCATGTCTCTCAGGGCGTCAAAAAGGGAGATTCTGGACCAGGGGGGGGTAAAATCGATATCCGTGCCCTGGTATGAGATGACGGTTCGGCCAAAGATCTGGCGCAGGACTTCGTTAAAGAGGGATTCGGTCAGGGTCATCAGGTCTTCATAGGTGGCATACGCCATATAGAACTCCAGCATGGTGAACTCGGGATTATGCTTGATGGAGATCCCTTCGTTCCTGAAATTCCGGTTGATTTCAAAGACCCTTTCCAGACCTCCCACCACCAACCGCTTAAGATAAAGCTCCGGAGCGACCCGCAGGTACAGATCCATTCCAAGGGCATTATGATAGGTCTTGAACGGCCTGGCTGTTGCGCCCCCGGGTATCGGCTGCATCATGGGCGTCTCCACCTCGAGGAAATCCCTGGCAACAAAGAAATCCCGGACGGCCTGGATGATGCGGCTCCTCAACACAAAGACCTCCTTCACCGGGTCATTCATGATCAGATCGAGATATCGTTGGCGGTACCGAGTCTCCATATCGGTCAGGCCATGCCATTTTTCGGGGAGGGGGAGCATCGACTTGGATAGAAGAGTGAGTTTATCCGCCAGGAGCGTCAGTTCACCGGTCCGGGTCTTGAAGAATTTTCCCCGAAGGCCGATAAAATCCCCGATGTCCATCAGTTTAAATACGTTGAAGTCCTCTGGACTCACCTTGTCTTTCCTGATGTAGGCCTGGATCTGGCCGTTTCTGTCCTTCAGATGAATGAAGGAGGCCTTTCCGAAATCCCGTCGCGCCATGATCCTCCCGGCCATGACAAAGGACGGGTCTTGTTGTTCCAGACGTTCGGGGTCCATGTGACCGTAACGATCCATGGCCTCAGAGGACGTGATGTCAACCGGATATCCAGCAGGGTAGAGATTCACCCCCTCGGACCGTAGCTTTTTGCCTTTGTTTATTCTTTCTTCTGCAATTGAGCTTGTTTTGCCTATGGCCATCGTCGTTCCGTTCATGTGGGCAGTATCGCTTTAACGCTTTAAAGGAGTTTTCCTGAGCAAATTAAGGTCATTTGTTTAATCCAATTCATCGCCATAGTCAAGATGAAAGAAGCGTCTGCGGGCAATTCGCAGCAATCCATTTTATTTGACACCCCTGACCTGTCACCCTATACTTGATAGACTGGACAAACCAGAGATGTGCTCAAAGCTTGCCCGAATGCCTTCTTGATTGCTGTGGATAAGGATGACATCTGAGGAACGTCAACAGATAGACCGTATGTTTACTCCACGGGGGTTTGCCCTGTTCGGGGGGATCGGTACGCCGGGTTCATTCGGACAGTTTATCCTGTTGAGCCATATCCGTTATGGCTATCAGGGATGTCTATATCCGATTTCGCCGAAAGGCGGAGAGATCGCGGGATTGAAGGTCTATAAGAAACTGAGAGATGTAAAGGGCCCGGTGGATCTGGCCTC
>JAUPKI010000136.1 GCA_030837545.1 Thermodesulfobacteriota bacterium
CCGGGCTCCCTGGGCTCGAAGGCCAGCGTAAGCCCCAACAGAAGGGCCGTGGTCATGTTGATCCAGAGGATCTGCAAGGGGAGTATGGGAAGGGCGACGCCCAGGAAAATGGCCAACATGATGACCAAGGCCTCGCCGCCGTTGGTCGGGAGGGTCCAGGTGATGAATTTGGTGAGGTTGTCAAAGACGGCCCGTCCCTCCTCTACCGCTGCCTTGATAGTGCTGAAGTTGTCGTCGGTAAGCACCATGTCGGCTGCCTCCTTGGAGACATCCGTGCCGGTGATGCCCATGGCAACGCCGATGTTGGCCTGTTTGAGAGCAGGGGCGTCATTCACCCCGTCCCCGGTCATGGCCACCACATGATCGCGTTTTTGAAGGGCCTCCACCAGCCGGAGCTTCTGCTCGGGCGACACCCGGGCAAAGACCGCGGTGCTCTCCGCACTATTTACGATCGCTTCATCCCCAAGCTCGGAGAGATCACGGCCTGTGAGCACCTCGCGTGTATGGATGGAACAGGTCTCACTGCACAGCCCCAACTGGCGTGAAATGGCCGCAGCCGTGCCCGCGTGATCGCCGGTGATCATCTTGACCAGAATGCCTGCCTCCTGGCAAACCCCGATGGCCTCCATGGCTTCCGGCTTGGGCGGATCGATCATCCCCTGGAGACCCAGAAAGGCGAGACCCTCCCGAAGGTCCTCATGGGTGATGCGCTTGGTCTCAGCCGGGACCTCCTTGCGGGCAAAGGCCAGGATCCTGAGGCCATCGTTGGCCATGTCTTCGACCCGGCCATGGATCTCACGGGCGTCCGCCAGATCCACCTGACCCGCGGCATTGAAAAGCACGCTGCACTCTATGCAAAGGCTTTCGATGGAACCCTTGACATAAATGACCCTGGATTGCCCCGGCCCCCGGTCATGGAGGGTCGCCATGTACTGGCGAGCGGATTCAAAGGGGATGCTGTCGATACGCGGCATCTCATGGTTCAGGGTTTCCAGAACAATTCCGGCCTTGGCCGCGCAGGTGATGAGGGCCCCTTCTGTAGGATCCCCCTCTACGGCAAAGGTCTCGCCGGTCTGCTTCACTACAGAATCATTGCAGAGGATCCCTGCCTTCAGGATCTCGATCAAGGCCCAGTTGGCATCCGCATCGGGTCCGCCTTCCCTGGGGGTGATGTCGCCCTTTGGGGCATACCCGACGCCCGATACATCGTAGGGGAATCCGCCCGCATAGAGTTCAGTGACCGTCATCTGATTCTGCGTGAGGGTCCCGGTTTTGTCCGAGCAGATGACTGTGGTGCTTCCCAGGGTTTCCACCGCTGGCAGCTTGCGAATGATGGCGTTGCGTTTAGCCATACGCGACACCCCGATGGCGAGCGTGATAGTCATCGCGGCCGGGAGTCCCTCCGGGATGGCCCCCACGGCAAGGGCCACAGAGGCCAGGAACATCTCAACCCAGTCCTGTCCCCGCAAAAATCCCACCAGGAAGGTAACGGCCGCCATGGCAATGATCACATACAGGGTGATCTTGCTGAAGTGTTCGATCTTGCGGGTCAGGGGCGTGGCCAGGACCTCGGCCGAGGAAATCATCTTGTTGATGCGGCCGATCTCCGTGTGGTCGCCGGTGGCGATCACCAGGCCTTTGCCCGCTCCATGGGTCACCAGGGTGGAGGAGTAGGCCATGTTGCGGCGGTCCGAGAGGACAGTATCCTCAGGGAGACTCTGGTCCTCTTTTTGGACCGGAAGGCTCTCCCCGGTAAGGGTGCTCTCATCGATTCGAAGTTCCCGGATTTCGAAGAGGCGCACATCGGCCGGGATCTTGTCGCCGGACTGCAGAAAGACGACATCCCCGGGCACGAGATCCTGGGCCGGGACCTTTTGCCGCCTGCCTGTCCGCTGGACCATGGCGCTGCTCACCATGGCCCGGGCCAGGGCATCGATGGCCTTGAGGGCCTTGGATTCCTGAATGAAGCCGATGACCGCATTGATGAGGATGACCCCGAAGATGACCCCGGCCTCCACCCATTCCTGAAGAAACAGGGTGACCAGGGTCGCCACCAGGAGAATGATCACCAAGGGCTGGTTGAACTGAAGGAGAAAGCGGACGACCGGCCCCTGCCCCATTTTTTGAGTCAGGGTGTTTTCCCCAAAGGCCTTGCGCCTTGATAGAACCTCATCCTCGGTCAGGCCCCTTGCAGGGTCGGTTTCGAGTGCCCGGGCGACTTCCTCCATCTCCAAATGGTGCCAGGATTTCGTTGGTGATGCCTGCATGACTGACAACTCCTTCAAGTCAGGTGGAAAGGGCGAAAACCTGAGAACCCATGAACCACGCTACGGGTTTGCCACTGAGCTCGCGGTTTGCGGGGACATGGTGACAAGCCGCCTTTTCATAGAGGCAATGTATTGAAAAAGGGTTTAGGGGTCATCCATTAAAGGGCAAGTCAAGAGAAAAAACACCTCTCCCTGGAAAAGAATACTCTTTTTTTCTTGGCTCCAACCTGTCTACCAGCACGACCTTGTTCGCCCCTCTAATTCG
>JAUPKI010000137.1 GCA_030837545.1 Thermodesulfobacteriota bacterium
ATTCACGGACCGCTTTTTCATGCAGTCCTACCGTGCTTATAAAATAGCCACGTATCCAGAACGTTACCAATACGTTTGGTTTTGCTTAAATTTTAGCTCAACTGTTTTAGCTGACACAAATCATGAGTTATTGCACCAAGACAATGACAAGATATTGCGAACGGCCTTTTTCCCTATCCTTAAGGCACCAAACTATGTGCATTTCAGTTTATATGCGATTCAACTGGCAATCTTTCATCCCTCCTTCTTGAGACTACCCAAAAAGCAGGGACCCTCAAGAAGGAGGGATATCTCGTCTGACCGGCAAAGCCTATTAGGTTCGCACCAGCCGAGCTGGTGGTTTAACGAGATTAATTAATAGTAATCGTTATTGTTCATTAGATAAAATTTTTTCCCGTTTCCAGATCGCGACAACGCCGCTCTCCTGGAAGAAAAGCTGGACCAGTTCCCACCCTTCAGCGCCCTTTTCATTTAGCATGTCCGTCAACCGACGCGTCTGATCCACCGGCACATCCTCCAGGGCGCACTCCCCTTTCTCAGAACAGAAGAATGCAAGGCGCTCAAATGCCTGAGACGGGATTTTGGAGATATCGTATTCCCATGTCATGGGTTTCCTCCTTATTGATCTTCTGCTGGGACCGGGTCCCTATCCACGCCTTTTCCCCTTTTGGTCAAATGGGTTGTCCTCTTTTTTTGCATCCACGCCTGGGTCAAAAGCGTCTACTCCCGGAAAACCGAGACCCTTGGCCGCGCATTCCGCGCAGACGCCCACAAACTCCAGTTTGTGGCCGAACACCCCGTACTTGGTAAGGTGGCTGGTCATATTTTCCAGGATATCGATCGGGTTGTCCGACGCCGTCAGGGGGAGATCCTCGATCCGGCCACAGTGAATGCAGGTCATGTGATAATGGGCGGTTAGATTCCCGTCAAAGCGCATCTGCGGTCGCCCGGGGGCCAGTTTTAGGATGTCTCCGTTTGCGGCCAGGACGTCCAGATTGCGGTAAACGGTCCCCAGACTGACGCGGGGCAGTCGGGACCTGACCTGCTCGTAGATCTCGTCGGCAGTCGGATGGGTCCGGGACCGTTTCACTTCCTCCAGGATGACCTGCCGCTGGCGGGTCGATCGTTGTATCACATCGGGCTGCAAGAAAACCTCCCAGAACATCAACAGTAATGGTTACTAATAATAAGGATTTTGAATATCCGTGTCAAGATAAAATATAGATGACCTGGCTTTAAGCGGTTGCCGGGAGCGATACGCTATCGGCTCTCCAGCATGAGATAGGCATTGCTGGAATCACCTCCGCTGGGCCAGCATCTTGGCCATCAGGGAGCCGATCCCCTGGGGCAGCCTCTCTTCCGGGGAGAGTTTTCCCAGGATGTTTAGAAAGGCCTGGGCTGGCGGGGACAAATGCTGGTTCCTGAGATAGGCGATGTTGACATCCAAAAACATCCGGGCCCCCTTTAACGTGGCCGATCCCAATCTCCCCTCTTCCAATTCAACGGCCACAGCCTGCCTCACTAAAAACGAAATTCCATCGCCCCGTTGCACCAACTGCTTGATAAACTCCGTGTTGCTCGTCTCCATTAAAACGTCCGGCGTACACTGGTTCCCGGCAAACAATTGATTGACGAGCCTCCGTGTCCCTGAACCGATCTCTTTCATAATGATCGGTTCCCTGGAGATCTGATCAAAGGCGACGGCGTTCTTCCCTGCCAGCGGGTGATCCGGCGCAGTAATAAGGACCAACTCCTCCTTGCTGAAGGGTAAAAAATAGACATCGGGGTGGCCTTCCGCCTTGGCAATGATAGCGATTTCGTTCTGGAAACCGACAAGGCTGAGCGCCATATCCTGGGAACTTCCCTCATCCAGATGGATCTTGATGTCCGGATAGGTCTCGCGGAAACGGGTAACGATCCACGGCATGAAGTACCGGGCGTAGGTCTTGGTGGTGCCGAGTCTCAGGACCCCTCGCTTCAGTTCCCGCATATCTTCAATGACATGTTCCAGTTCCTTTTCATAGTCGAAGATCTTACGTACGTATGAATACAGGATTTTCCCCTCATCGCTGAGATATACCTTTCGTCCCCTCTTCTTGAACAGCTTCATATTACAGGCAGATTCGAGGAGCTTGATCTGGGCCGTGACAGCCGGCTGGGTAATGTAGAGTTTTTCAGCAGCGATCGTGAAATTTTCATGCCTTGCCGCCAGGCAGAAGACCCTGAGTTGATTGAAATTGAGCATAAGACCCCTCTGGACCGGATAAGTCCGTGGTCATTTGGCCTTCGGCCGTCATTCCTTGTCGTTGGGGCTCAACTTGCGCTCCGCCTTCATGCATTGGACATTGGACCTTAAGACGCTGAACCTTGTACCGTTGGTAACCGTTCACGGGTTCAAAGGTTTCCCGCTACAGCGGGATTCAAAGTGGCATTTTTTCCCACCGGATTCCAGCTTACAGGTGCACGCTCCATAGACCCCCCGTGCCAACCATTCCAACCTCGAAAACCGTGGACGATTAGAGGCCATTTGGCAAAAGCAGCATGCTCTGCCAGATCTTCGGGTCATCAGTTCTGTCCTTCTTCCCAACCTTGAATCCCGCTGCAGCGGGAAACCGGGAACCTGTAACCGCTTACTACTGCTGATCAAGCCCGACCCTAAGCAAATCTTATGTCTTGAACTTATCTATAACCTAAACTTATGTATATCATAAAAAAAAAGGATTTGACACGATTTATTGAATTCATGAAGATAGCGGCGTCTTACACAAAAATATTCGTCCTGATGCATAATGGACCCATACAATCAGAACACAGGAGCGCTATGTTCTGTCTCAGTCTTGCCTTTCTCCTTTTCGATCTGCCTGTTAACGCTGACGCGGGCCATGCCCGCAACCCAAGATATGCGAACCTGAGCCGCGCCGGAAATCCTTTCACAACCGTATTTGGTCCGGCGTTTCATTGATGTCAAAGAATATCCATGCTCTTTTTCACAGTGGTTTAAGCAATAAGCCCCTCATTCGCGGTGTATGGCTGTTTTTCCCGGTTTGAGTGATCGGCAGTTCAGAGCGTATTTATCTTTTGTCTTTTTGGGTATCTCTTGGGTTGGCATAACGCCTTTTCATTAACCTGAACATCATAGAAGAAGAAAGGGAGGCGAAACATGGCAGATGACATTGGAGGAAGGTTTCCGGATCCGCACGAGTATCAGGTCCCATCCGAACTGGAAGGATGGGAAGAGATGTACCCTTCCCACTACCTGTTTTCAAAGGAGAGGGAAGCCTGGGAAAAGCAGCAATTCTGGTACCAGGACAAAATCCACGCCCCGGAGCCCATGCCGCCCCTGGATCTGATCTTTCAGGAGGCCTGGCAGATCTCTCTCTCGCAGTACACGACAAGGGTATTCTGCATCCCCCCGGCCCAGGGGATCGCCCAGAGGATGGTCGGATGCTACATGTACATCTGCGCCATTGCACCGCCGCCCGATGAGATTATCGGAGAAAAGGCGGAACTGTTCGGAAAGCGGGTCTTCTATGTATTTGAGCATTATGATGAACTCTGGGACAAATGGCTGACGAAATTCAAGGCCCTCGGCAGGGAAATGGAGGCCGTGGAGGTCCCGACGGAACTGCCCAAGTATGTCCCCGAGGACCAGGTCCTCCCCGCACCTACCGGATGTTATATCTCTTATGACATCCTGGAGGCATTCGATAAGCTCGCCCTGAAGATGATCAAGGCCTGGCAGTACCACTTTGAAATGTTGAACCTGACCTACCTGGCCTACCTCATGTTCGGGGATGTCTCCAGAAAGCTCTTTCCCGGGATCAGCGAAAGCGCCATCGGCAAGATGGTGGCCGGGGCCTATGTCTCCATGTTCCGTCCCGAAGAGGAACTCTGCCGGCTCTCCAGACTGGCCGTATCCTCACGGGGCGTGGCGGACATCCTCAAGAGCGACAAGACGGTCGCTCAAAAGAAGGCCGAACTGGAAAAGATCCCTGACGGCAAACACTGGCTCGAGGAATTCGATAAGGCGAGTGATCCATGGTTTTTTGTGTCGTGCGGCAGCGGCTGGTTTCACCATGAGGGGAGCTGGCTTACCAACCTCGACATCCCCTACAGCTATATCAAGAGCTATGTGGAACGGCTGGGAAACGGGGAGACCATCGAACGGTCTATGGACCATCTGGACAAGGAAAGAGATGAAACCGTAGCCAGTTACCGGGAACTCATCAAAACCGACGAGGACAGGAAGGCCTTTGACGAGGCGTATAAGACCATTCGGACCATCTACCGCTATGCGGAAGATCATCTCTTCTGGGTGGAGCACTGGCTTCACACCATCTGGTTTGCCAAGATACGGAAGTTCGGGAAACTCTTGGTCAACAACGGGATGCTGAACAACGTGGACGACATCTTCATGTTTACCCGGTACGAGATCCCCGAACTCCTTACCGAACTCTCTACCGGCTGGGCCCTCGGCGTGAATATTCCCCTGCGGGGCGACTACTACAAGGCCAAGGCCGGCAAGCGGAGAAAGATCTTGGAGGCGGCCGGCAACTGGAATCCGAGCCCTGCCTTAGGCGTCCCGCCCGCAGAGGTGGCAGAGCCCTTTACCATCATGCTCTGGGGCGTTACGACCGACAAGGTCAAGGAATGGCTCAAGGGCGTGGGAGAAGTGGGCGGCGCGGGGGTCTCGGAGATCAAGGGGTTCGCCTCTTCGGCAGGGGTTGCGGAAGGTCCGGCACGGGTACTGAAGCTCCTCAAGGATATTGTGAATCTTCAGCCTGGAGAAGTCCTGGTCTGCCCTACCACCAATCCTTCCTGGGCGCCCGTGTTTACCAAGATCAAGGCAGCGGTCACGGACATCGGCGGGCTCACCAGCCACGCCGCCATCGTGTGCAGGGAGTATGGAATTCCATCCGTTACCGGCACCGGCGTGGCCACATCGGCGATCAAGACCGGGGACATAGTGAAGGTTGATGGCGACACAGGTGTCGTGACGATTGTTGAAAGGGCCAAATAACCTCATTCCCATCCCACCGACACCCTCCTCTGCAAGGATCCGGCGCGACCTTCTCTCCGGGCTTCACGCCCGGAGAGAGACAGCGCCCACGCCACCCGCACAGGGAATGTATTCCCAACAGAGGAGGGAATATACGTAATGGAGAA
>JAUPKI010000138.1 GCA_030837545.1 Thermodesulfobacteriota bacterium
AACAACATTCCTCCATACAGTGCTGCGCGTGAACGGCGGGCGATCCATCAAACAGACTGCTCAGGAGGTGAGCCGGAATGTTACTATACTAAGGAGGCCGCATTCTTCACTTTTCAATCTTCATTTTTCAATTCCCAAAGTGGAGGTTACCCGTGAGGGTTTTATCGAAATAAAGGGCTCACGCCTGAACCCCGCGCTCCGCGTTCGATCCCGGAGTGTACCCGTCAATGAGGCGCCAACGTAGCCGCAACCCTTCTATTCTGTTGTCAGAGCCACTTTTTCGCTGAGGGCTAAAGATGGATTTAAATCGGATGGATGAATTATTTCCAGGTAAGGTCTGGACCGCTATCGGGGCGGTGGCCCTGACAGGCCTTTTCGTGATCAGTCAATACAGTCAGGAAGTAGTCATGAAGTTGTCAGGAAGTGGTGACAAAACATGACCATCCATGACTATCCATGACTATCCATGACTATCCATGACCACTTTTTCATTTAAGGGAGCGTTACCATGAACATCCTCATCGTCGATGACAAAGAAGAAGGTCGGTACCTTCTGGAGACCCTGCTCAAGGGAAACGGGCATGAGGTCGCGGGAGCCGCAAACGGCCAGGAGGCACTGGAGCGGCTCCAGGCCACCAGGTTTGATCTCATCATCAGCGATATCCTCATGCCGGTCATGGACGGATTTCAGCTGTGCAGGAGGATAAGGAAGGACGAGGCCCTGCGGCACATTTCGTTCATTGTTTATACCGCTACCTATACGGGCCCCAAGGACGAGGCCTTTGCCCTGAATATCGGGGCGGATCGCTTCATCCAGAAGCCGTGCGAACCGGATGCGCTCATGGAGGCCATCGGCCAGGTCATGACCGCCGCGGGAGGGGGTCATCGCGCTCGATTGTCCACGCCGGCGCCGGACGAAGAGGTCTTGAAGGTTTACAGCGAACGGCTGATCCGAAAGCTGGAACAGGCCAAGATGGAGCTCGAAAGAGAGGTTCAGGCCCGGAGAAAGGCGGAAGAGGCTGCCCTGGCCGCCGAAAGAGACTGGCGCACCACCTTCGATGCCATGCTGGACCCGGTGGCCCTCCTGGAGACCAACGGCACCATCAGGCAATGCAACCAGGCCTTTGCCGATTTTGTCGGGGAGGAGTCCGGGGCGGTGGTGGGCGAGAAGTGCTTTCAGCTCGTGCATCGGACAAAAGGGCACATCGAAGGCTGCCCGCTCTTACGCTCCGTCCAGAGGAACGACCGGGAAACCATGGCCATATCGGTGGGCCAGGAGGACTTCTTGGTGGTGACGGATCCCGTCAAAGGGACCAAAGGCGAGATCATCGGGATTGTGCACATCATGCGCAACATCACCGAACTCAAACGGGCGGAGGAGGCCCTGCTCAAGGAGAAGGGATTCGCTGACACAGTCATCAACAGTCTGCCAGGGATGTTCTATTTGTTTGATGAAAAGGCGCGCTTTCTGCGTTGGAACAGAAATTTTAGTGTTGTTTCGGGATACTCCGATGCAGAGATCTCCACGATGCACCCGGTTGATTTGTTCATGGACAAAGAAAAGAAGGAGGTCGCGAAGGCGATCGAGCAGGTCTTTCAGACCGGGGAATCTTCCGTAGAGGCCCGTTTTGTCTCCAAGGACGGTACGAAGACCCCCTGTTTCTTCACAGGGAGGCTTTTCATCTCAGACGATAAGAGGTATCTCGCCGGCATGGGCATCGACATCTCCCAGCGGAAAGAGATGGAGAAGGCGCTTCAGGAATCCGAGAAGCGCTTTCGGGACCTGTACGATGAGGCGCCGGTAGGGTATTTCGAATACGATCTCAAGGGAAACATCGCCCGGGTGAATCGCACCGAGCTGAAGATGCTGGGATATACCGCCGAGGAGATGATCGGCCAGCCCTGCTGGAAGTTCATTGTCGAGGAGGAGGCCCGAGGACAAATCCTCGAAAAGCTGGCTGCGACCAGGCCCCCGGCTCATGGTTTTGAGCGGACCTACCGGTGCAAGGATGGGACCACCTTTCATGTCTTGTTTGAAGATCGGGTGCTCACGGATGAAGACGGCCATATCACGGGCATTCGAACCACCATCCAAGATATCACCGAGCGCAAGCGGGCCGAAGCCGAAAAAGAGAGGCTGCAGGCCCAGTTGATCCAAGCCCAGAAAATGGAATCGGTGGGACGGCTGGCGGGCGGGGTGGCCCATGACTTCAACAATATGCTCAGCATCATTCTGGGCTATGGGGAAAATCTCCTGGAGGAGTTCAAGGAAGGAGATCCGTTGCGCAAAGACGTGCAGCAGATCCTGGAGGCCGCGAAACGTTCAGCCGCCTTGACCCGACAGCTCCTGGCCTTTGCCCGCAAGCAGATTATCAGCCCCAGGGTCCTGGACCTGAACGACACGGTGGAGGACATGCTCAGAATGCTGCGCCGCCTCATCGGCGAGGATATTCATCTGGTCTGGTCGCCGGGCCATGCCCTCTGGCGCATAAACATGGATCCCACCCAGATGGATCAGATCCTGGCCAACCTCCTGGTGAATGCCAGGGACGCCATTCCCGGCGTGGGCAAGGTGACCATCCAGACCCAAAACGTCACCCTCGATGCGGTCTATTGTGCGGCCCATGAAGGAGCTTCGGCCGGAGACCATGTGCTGCTGGCGGTGAGCGACGACGGCTGCGGCATGGACCCAGCGGTCCTGGACCATCTCTTCGAGCCCTTTTTCACCACCAAGGAGGTGGGGAAGGGGACCGGCATGGGGCTTCCAACGGTATACGGGATCGTGAAGCAGAACAACGGCTTCATTGAGGTGCAGAGCGAACCGGGCAAGGGAACCACGGTCGCGATCTATCTGCCCAGGGTTGGGGGCGAGGCCGACGAGGAAGGGGAGACAGACACGGGGGAGATGCCGCGGGGTCACGGGGAGACCGTGCTTTTGGTGGAAGACGAGGAGGCGCTCCTCGAAATGGGCAAAGCCATGCTGGAACGGTTTGGCTACAAGGTGTTTACCGCGAACATGCCTGAGGAGGCCCTGGGCCTGGCCCGGGAAAATGTGGAGGAGATCCATCTGCTCATGACCGACGTGGTGATGCCCCAGATGAACGGGGAAGAGCTGGCAAGGCGGCTCCGGGAGATCCGCCCCAACCTCCGGTGCCTATTCATGTCGGGATACACCGCCGACGTCATCGCCCATCGGGGCACGCTCGACAAAGGCGTCCACTTCATCCAGAAGCCCTTTACCCTGAACGGACTGGCCGTCAAGGTCAGAAAGGTGTTGGGAAGGGAAAATGAAGGATTAAGAAGGAAGAATGAGAAAAACGCGGAACTCGGAGCTGAATGAAGAGTGAAAAATGATAAGTTAGGTGACGACGGGGCCCAATTCTTCAATCTTCAATTATCCTTCCTCATTTTTTCCCTTGACCCGCAGCCCGAATTCCCATAAGGTCTCTTCGCGAAAAAGGAGTCCTCATCGTCTGTCGCCGACCATTTGTCTCCGGTCGCCGATAACTATTGATCACCGGGTTAAGGAAACGATATCGAGATGCCCATATCGCGAAGGTCCTTTCTGAAACAGGTGTTGATTGGCGGCGCCACGGCATTGACCATCCCATGGCTGGCCCCGCCTCTTGCCCAGGGCCGAGTTCAACGTGAGGAGATCTCGGGCCGTCTTTCCGTAAAAAACAGCCACACCGACGAGTCCCTCCGCATCCGATATCTGCGCAGCGACGGGAAGTGGGTCCCGGAGGCCTTGTGGAGGCTGAACCATCTGTTTCGCTGCCATTACGACGATCAGGTGAAGCCCATTGATCCAGCCCTGTTCCTCCTTATCGATCGGATACACACCCGCCTGGGCGCAGGGAGACGTCCCCTGAAGCTGGTTTCAGGCTATCGGTCGCCGGAATACAACCAACTGCTGATGTCCAGTGGAAGCGGGGTGGTCAGGGCGAGTTACCACCTGAAAGGGATGGCGGCTGATATTCAGATTAAGGGGGTCAGCCTCAGGAGGCTGTCCGAGGAGGCTAAACGGATTGAGGGGGGCGGGGTCGGTTTGTATTCGAGATTCGTCCACGTGGACGTGGGTCCCGTACGCTACTGGTAGGCCTCTCGTCCCAGGTTTTAGGGTATGAAACGAGATGCTGTTTTTTCCGACCTCTGCCGCCCGACGCCTGACCCCCGGCCTTCTGCGCCTTATGCCTTGCGCCTTATGCCTTTATTTACTCCGGCTACTGGCCAAAGCCCGCGCTCGTTAAGGGAACTATCCTTTAGTCTCCACCCCCACATTTGGATCCAGTTCGGGCAAGGTCCTCGGTGGCTTCGTCAATCGGGTTCCTGGCGCCGCCCGCAGGGCCTTCCACAGCACCTTGTCTCGATCATAGATGTCCTCGCGATAGTGGGGTTCCCCCTCTTCCCCGACCCAGAAGGTTCGATAGACCAGATGCACGGTGACGTCGTCCTGGAGAGGGACGACCGTCGTCTTGCCGTCCGCAAGGATATCCTCGATCCGTTTCCGGTCCCAGGAGGGGGTGTTTTCCAGGACGAAACAGGCCAGTTCTATCGGCTTTTCCACCCTGATACAGCCGCTGCTGAAGGTGCGGATCGTCCGTTGGAACAGGCTACGTTCCGGGGTGTCGTGAAGATAGACGCTGAATGGGTTCGGGAAAATGAATTTGATCCGCCCGAGGGAGTTCCAGGGTCCGGGCCTTTGTCGAAGTCGGCCCGGAAAATTGTCCGCATGGACCCTTGACCAGTCAACGGTCGCAGGGTTCACAAGGGGAGCCCGTTCCTTCCAGCCTTTGATCAACTCGAAGTAGTTTTTGCCGAGGTAGGCCGGGTCTTTCTTGATCTTGGGCAGGATCTTCCTTGACAGAACCCCATGAGGAACATTCCAAGAGGGATTGAGGACCAGATAGGCCATGTTCTGGCTGAATGCCGGTGTCTGGGTGTACGCCTCTCCGACAATGATCCGCATTTCCAAAACCTTTTGATCGTCCTGAAAGGCCTCCAAGGAAAAGGCCGCCGAGTTGATCATGATGTGGCGCCTGCCAAGGTTCCGCGGAAGCCATCGCCATCGTTCCAGGTTGACAAGGACGGTCTCAAGAAGATCCTCCGGCGAGCGGTTGAGCGCAGCCAGCGTTCTTCGCCCGACCACGCCATCGGGTAACAGCCCGTTCCGGTATTGAAACTGAAGCACTGCCCTTTGCAGATCTGGATCGAACAGGGATGCCTGATCATTTTTCATGTTGGCCTGAGGAAGGCGGTTATCGAGGAAAAGACGGCTGCGAAGGGGAATGACCCTCGGAGACCGGTCCCCCCTTCGCAGGGTTTTCCCCGGAGGGATGGCGGGCCATCCACCCGAGGCGATCACTTCCCGAAGCCGCCCTGCCTCGGCCACGCCAGCCAGATAACCGTAGCTGGTGGGGGCCAGGGCCTCCAGGGCCGCGCGAACCTCCTGTGCCGTCTGGATCCCTGCCAGGAATTCAAAGACCTCCGGTTTTTTCTTTTGGGTTAACCATTCTGGGTAGATGGTGACAGGGTCCACTTTTCCATTGGTCAGATGGTTTCCGAAACTGACGAAGGCGTCGGAGAGGACGACCTCCAGCTCTGCCAGTTCCCTGGCCCGGATGGGTGATGTCTGGCGCGAAAATGGGGTTTTCAGCCATTCGGAAAGAGAGGCATAATGGTAGTCGAGGCTGGACAACCCGTTATCTTCGGCCCTCCTTAGGGCCGCCACAAGTGCGCGGGCCGCTTCAGTAGGGCCGTTGTGTGAGACCCAGATGGGCTGGCATCCGCGCTGGCTGTAGAACGCCATGAGGTCCTTTGCGGCATACACCGGCTCGCGTCTGATCCAGAACGGTTCGGGTCTTTCTGCCGCATCCAGATAGGCTTTGATGGCCTTTGAAATGTCGTCCCGGTCGGCCGTGGCGTAGGGGGCGCCTGGAGGAAGAACCAGGAAGAGGCATGCAAGGAGTGCGAGTAGAGGAACGAGAGAGAACTGTCGGGAACACATATATGGAACCCTTTCCTTGGGTTGGGGTGCTGGATGGGGGCCTCTCCCGCCCCACGCAGGACAGACGGAACGGTTCGAACCGGACTGAATGGTTGAATGATACCCGATTTGACAGCGCTCTGCAACAAGGTCCGGCCCCACCCTAACTCTATTTTAGAAGGGCATCCTGAGAGGGAGGGGGCCCTGATCGGGGAGCCACTCCTGATGGCTATGGACGATCAATGGTTTTTGCTGTATAATCGAGTCAACGGTTGAGTTTCAAGGAAGATGATCTCGTAAAGTCGTCACCCCGCTGAATCCCGCCGAATGGCGGGACAGGGCAGAGCCACGCCTTGGCGGGACTGGATTCCGGCTTTCGCCGGAATGACGGAAAAGGACATTTTCTGACTTTTTACGAATGCCTCAAAGAAGGTTCAAAAATAGTGACGGGTGGTTTCATGGAACTGGACAATAAATACATTACCCTTGATGTGAATCAGGCGTCTGTCAAGAGCAGGAGCCCTGAGTTGTCAGTCCTTTTTGAGGTCAACGACCTTCTGTCTATGCCCCTGGAATTGCGGCAGGTGCTGGGAGAGTCTCTGTCGAAGGTGCTGGCCTTTTTTCAGATGGATTCGGGCCGCGTCTATCTGCTCGACGCGGATGAAACCAGCCTGAATCTGGTCGCCCACTATGGCATAGACCCGCAAGGTCTCGAAAAGGTGAGCATCGGAACGGGGTTCTCGGGCAAAGCGGCGAGAACGAGGTGGTTTATCGCCCAGCGTGTATCCGAATTGGGAGACAGGGAGCGGGTGGATCTTCTCAAGAAGAGGGGTCTGGAAGTCGTTATGTGCGTTCCGCTGATCACCAGGAACAGGGTCCTGGGGGTCATGAATCTGTCGGCGAAAAAGGACCTTGTGCTGGACCCTGGAAGAATCGATCTCCTGACCATCATCGGCAACCAGATTGCCGTTGCCGTGGACAATGCGAGGCTTTACAGAGACCTGGAAGACAAGCTGGCGACCCTCAAGGAAAAGCAGAAGATGATCACCTTTTTTGCCTGCTCCATCTCCCACGACCTCAAGAGCCCGGCCGCCAGTCTTTATGCCCTCGCAAGCCGGCTGAAGGAAAAGTACAGCTCAGGGCTCGACGCCAAGGGAGTGGAGCACTGTGATGTGATCGTGAGGACTGCCCGGCAGATGCTGGCCCTGGTAGAGATGATCAACGCCTACATCGCCGCCAAAGAGGCGCCCCTGCATCTGGAGGAGATCCCCGTCGGCGACGTGGTGGAGACGTTGGTGGGGGAGTTCTCCCACCAACTCGATAAGCGTCGGATCCATGTGGCGGGCGCAGAAGGGCTGCCGTCGGTGGTTGCGGACAGGATGGGGATGACGCGCATCCTTCGCAATCTCTTCGACAATGCCCTCAAATACGGGGGGGACGGACTCTCAGAGATACGCCTTGGGTACCGGAGGGAAGAGGGCTTTCACGTGTTCTCCTTTGCGGATGACGGCGTAGGCCTGCCCGAGGAAGACAAGGAAAGGCTTTTTGAGCCCTTTGAGAGACGGAAAAGTTCAAAGGGCGTCCCCGGAACGGGGATGGGACTGGCGATTGTCCAGGAAATGATCAAACGGCATGGGGGCCTGATCTGGGTGGACCCAGACCGTCGAAAAGGCGTCAGGTTCTGTCTGTCCATTTCTACCGACCTGAAACCGGACCTGCCGGATGTACCCCTGTCAAAAACCGGCTGAAATCTCCTGCCAGAGGCTGACCGTGAACCTTCAGCCTGTTTTTTCTCAGATTTTTTGTGGAACATCTGCCATGAATCGCTATCGGCTGGGAATGGTTGCGTTTTCGAAATCTACCGATACCCCCAGGGCCCGGGCGGCTTTGGCAATCACTTGTCTCAAATCGTTGGCCTTGAAGGGCTTTGAGATGAAATCAAACGCCCCCTTCTCCATCGCTTCTCTCGCAAGTTCCATCATGGCATAGCCCGTGATCAAAATCACCCGGGTACGAGGCGATTTCGTCCGGACGTGATCGAGGACCTGCATGCCGTCGATTTCACCCATGCGGATGTCGGTTACCACCACGTCGAAGTTTTTTTGATCGATGCGCTCCAGCGCCTTTTTTGGGTCTTCAAATGCCTCCACATCACAGCCGATCTTGCCCAGAGCCGGTCCAAGCCGCTTGCCGACGATCGGTTCGTCATCCAGAAGCAGTACGCTCAGCCTTTCGGACATGGGTGTTACCTCCTAACCCGGATAAACCGGAATTGCGGATTTAGGGATTAAGGAATTGAGGAATTGAAGAAATTCAAAAACAGTACTCTCATGGAGCCTTCTTGAACAGACCGTTTTTGACATGAACCTCCACATAATCCACTCCCTCCATGTTTTGGACCTGCTCTTTGATGGCAGCGGCCTTTTTCAGTTTGTTCTGTCGGGTTCCCTTTGTTTCGACAATAACGGTCCCTCCCTCGGCACGCACCTTCACGTTCGGGAATGTCTCTAAAAGCCCGGCCCGAACCCTGCAAGCCAGTTCCGCGTCCTCCATACATCTGAGGGAATAGGTCATAGGCGCAAACCTGCGATATCCCGCGGTTTGGACGATGATTTTGATGGCCTCATCCGTATTGATCTGGCTAAGGCTGATGACCAGATCGTACTGCGAAGGATCCGTCTCGTTCAGTTGATAATGGGTCAGAGACCAGCGCTGTCGCAATTTCCTCTGGCGGTCCATGAGCCTGCGGGCCTTTTCCAGGGGTACGGACCCTCGCTTTGATATCTCTCTTGCCTGTTCTGCCGGATCAGCGAGGATGCGCACGCGGAGTGCGTGGGAGATGCCAACGACATATAGGTGGGCTGCGAGTCCGTGGCACACCCTGTTATCCTTGACCAATTCGCCTAATGTCGTGGTCTGGATATATGCCAGACACCGGCGCTGGAGTCCGGCGGACCGTCCCCAGGACGGGGGGGACGCCTCTAAGGCCCACTCCAGCTTGTCCGTTGGAATCCCGTATTGGTCTGCAACAACGGGCAGAAGCTCCCTTCCCAGACAGGCGTAGTCCAGGGCCTGGGCCGTCTTATGGGCGATTTCCTCACCCTTTTCGGTTGAATCCGATGAAATGATGATGATGGACATAATGTCAGGTCCTCTGTTCGCGGGTTTTCGTCGTCACGATTCGGGAGACCGCAGTCGGGCCTGTCAGATCGCGTGGGCGGGGGCTGGGACCCCGGAATGGACCTCAATGTGATGGATTCCATTGATTTCCTGGGCCATTTTCCTGGCCATCTCTTGCAGTTTGTGCTGCATGCGTTCCCCTGACTTGGTGTAAATCAGTACGTTTCCGAATTCACATGTAACGCTCACATCCACGGTTTCGTTTGCAAGGGCGGCCTTTACCTCGCAGGCCGTAACCAGATCATCTATCTTCTGCCGTGCCTCCGGGGTGGCTTGGAATTGCTTCAGCTTGGCTGCCTCACAGATGAAGGCCACCGAGTCGTCCATCGTCAGTTTATGAATGTGGAGAACCAGGTCGTAAAGGGCGCTGTCCCAGGGATCCAGCCCGTAAAGACTCCTGGTCCACTTGCGTCTTTCCTGGTCATCACGGAGAATGAGGGAGCGGGCCTCCTCCTCGCTGATCTTTTCCCTGCTCATCTCGCTTTTCACCCGGTCTTCCAGGTTTGCAATAATTCTTACCTTCAGGACATGAGGGATTCCCTTCAGCAGGAGGTGGCCGGCCAGACCATGGTACACCACATTGTCCTTCTGTGCCCGGCGGAGGAGTGCACATCTTATGTAGGCCATGAAGGCTGGCTTCCCGTGGCTGAACCGATCCAAAATGGACGGCGCGTCGTGAATGGCCCTGATGAGCCTCACCTCAGGGATATCAAACCGTTCGCTGGCATCGAGGAGCACTTCCCGGCTGATGCACTCATAGCCCAACCGTGCGGCCACCTTTTCCGCCGCCTCCTTCCCCTTGCTGTATGAACCCCGTGAAATAGTTATGATTGCCATGTGACGATTGCTCCTTTCATGAGACTGCCGAACCGCCTTCGATGTCTCGCAATGATATCAT
Source organism: Thermodesulfobacteriota bacterium (assembly GCA_030837545.1). GTDB lineage: Bacteria > Desulfobacterota > DSM-4660 > Desulfatiglandales > Desulfatiglandaceae > AUK324. The sequence continues at coordinate 10,065 of JAUPKI010000138.1, forward strand.
CGGAACATCGATCGGTGCAATTTTGAATCAAACTCCATAGAACAGGAAAATAATGCCTATCATCACCGCCAGGAATACCACGCTGACTACCGCGCCGGCCTTCATGAAGTCCACGCTCCTGTACCTGCCGGGTCCCATGTAAAGGGCATTGACCTGATGGGTCGGCAGGATGAAGGAGTTGCTCGTGGCCAGTCCCACCACCAGGGCCGCCATCCGGGGATCCGCGTTGGCCGCGAGGGCCATGTTCACCACCAGCGGGACCAGGAGAACCGTCGCGCCCACATTGGAGATGACCAGGGTAAAAACAGTGGACAGCACGCCGATAATCGCCAGCAGGACGATCGGACTCACCGTGCCGATGGCGTTCAGGACCGCGTGGGCGATCCACGCTGCGGTGCCGGTTTTCTCTGTTGCAATCCCCAATGGGATCAGGCCCGCCAGCAGAAAGATGGTCCTCCAGTCCACGGACTGGTATGCCTCGTCGATGCTGAGGACCTTCGTGACAATCATCCCAAGGGCGCCGGTCATGAGGCAGACGGACAACTGGATTTTGAAAACCAGGATCATAATCAGGGCGGTTGCAAGCCAGAACCCTGCGAAAGCGGCCTTTTCAGGCCTCATCAGCTCCACATCAACCGGCGTCGTGAACAACAGGCTTTTTTCCGCCTGGAGCGCCTGCAGTCGTTTCCATGTCCCGTGAATGAGGATGGCGTCGCCTACCCCAAGCACCAGGTCGCCGATTTCGGCGCGATAGCTCTCCCCGTGCCGATGAATGGCCAGCGGCGTTACGCGGAAGCGATCCTGAAGATCAATCTGCCTTAATGTCTTTTCCACAAGAGGAGAACGAGGGGCCACGACCGCCTCCACCGTGCCAGAGGCACTTTCTGCCACCTCATTCCGGAAGACCTGGAGGCCATCTTTTAGGAGCATCCCCTCCTGCTCGGCCATTCGCCTCACGTCTCTCTCCATGCCGTAGACCACCAGGTCCATGCTGGACCTCACCTCCATATCGGCTGATGGGCTCATGATTTTGAAATCCGGTGGTTCCATGACCGCCACCACATTCACCAGGTATCGCCTGCGAAGATCATCGATCTGAACCGGATCCCGATAGTGGGTAAAGTCATCGGGCGTCTTGAGTTCGTATGCATCGCCTATCTCTTCCAGAAGGCTGGAACTATCCACTTCACCCGTTTGCTCGGATGCGGGGTCCGAACCTTTCGGCAGGATGAACCTTCCAAACAGGATGAAGCATCCGATGCCGCTGGTCACCAGCCCCAGGCCGATGGGGGTCACATCAAACAGCCCGAAGGGCTTGAGATTGAATGGCGTTATGAGGTCATTGAGCAGGATCAAGGGACTGGACCCCACGAGCGTCACGGTTCCCCCCAGGATGGCGCTGAACCCGACGGGCATGAGGAGTTTGCTGATGGGGATCTTGAGCGCCTTGCTCACACGCTGTATCGCAGGCAGAAAAAGCGCAGCAGCGCCGACGTTCTGCATGAAACTGGAAATGCTGGCCACCGTTAGCGAAATGGCGATCATAATTCGCGAGGGGCTGTTGCCGGCGATGCGGACAATGGGAGTTACCAGCTTATTGATGATCCCTGTCTTATCAAGTCCGGCCCCGATGATGATCACCGCAATAATAGAGACCACGGCATTGCTGCTCAGGCCGATGAAGGCCTCCTTGGGGGTGACCAGGTGAAGGAGCGGCAGCGCAACCATCATCAGAATGGCCACTACATCCACACGCACCCACTCCACGATAAACAGGAATACGGCCAAGCCGATCATCGCCATTACCAAGATCATTTCCGTTGTCAGTTGCTCCATAAGCGTATTTCCTCTGTCTGGGTTTACCATGAAAATGGGTTTGAGTCCGAAGTCCAAGGTCAAAATTCAGGAGTTCAGGTGTCAACCTTTTATACAAGGCTGACCGCTACATTCCTTTCATGCTTCAACCCCTGGGGGCTGCCTCAAGAGGGGGTATGGCCGTTTCAACGCCTGCGAAACAACCCTGCAACGCGATCGGCCCAGTAGGCGCAGCGGTAAATCACCTTGAGCCGGAAGGCCTTCCACCGATCCTTGGGATTGGTGATAACAAGGCTGTCTTCGAGCTGCTTGAGGATTTTTTCCATCGGACTTCTGTATATTTCCATCTTGATTTTCCTCCATATCGCCGATTTTTGATCGGTCCCGCTGATTATCCTTCCCTCCATGGCGAGGCCCAAACTGGAAAAGGGATTGAATGTGCGCTGCGCTGAAGAGCCCCACCTTTACCCCTCACGCCGATGCGGCGCTTTCAGGCCGGGCATTGCCCCGTTCCAGGGATTTGGCCGCCTTTTTAATCGTGTTTCGAAGTTCCTTCAGCTTGAAAGGCTTTGCGATGAAGTCAAAGGCCCCCTTGGTCAGTGATTCCTTTGCCAGGTCCAGGGTAGCGTATCCGCTGATCATGATGACCTTGGTATGCCGGGATTTCTCGAAGACCTTCTCCAAGACCTGTATCCCGTCCATCTCGACCATGCGGATATCGGTGATCACGATGTCAAAATCTGTTTCTTGCAGACGATCGATGGCCTTTAGCGGATTGACAAAGCTTTCGACCCGGTGCCCATCCCTGGCGAGCATCGCCTTGAGGCGTTCCCCCACGATAGGTTCGTCATCGATGACGAGTATTTTGAAATGATCTCTCATGATTTCCTCCTTTTCCTGATGCCGGGTTGTCTGCCGCTGGGTCCCGTCCCCAAATGCCTTGCTGCACGGTTCCCAGAACTCGCTATGCTTCGCCTCTTGTGCCGCGGCCACTTTTGCGGGTCCCCGCCTTGGCCAGATCGTCTTCATGGCCCCGATACATGCCCGATCTCGATGCCGTACCCTTCCTGTGGGGCCTCCCCGATCAGACCGTCGCCATCGCTCTTTTCCTTGACCTGAATGATCTGGCTCGCCACCAGAGGTTTGACCTGACCCAGGAGCCGCCTGCCGATCTCGTCGTCTGCCTCGAACACCAACAGATCAATGCCCTCTTCCCTCGCCATGTCGACGATCTCCTCTTTGAAATCCCTGGTCGCGACATGGTGGGACAAGGTCAGACCTGCCTCTCGGGCGCTGTTGATCAGGTCGCGCATGGTCTCTTCCAGAGTCGATCCAAAGGGATCCGCTGGTTCAGTGGATGCGGCCTGCTGGAGAATGTAGACATGGGCCCCAAGCCGTTTGCCCAGGGCCAGGGCATGATGCACGCTCTTGAGACTCTTTTCCGATGCCCTCAGCGGGACGAGTATTTTTTTTTGCAGCATCGCCGATCCTCCCCTGGCCCTGTGCCTTGTCGCCTACGCACATACAATATCCGGACCAAACGAATTAACACCACTGATATCAATGGGTTAGGCCAAAACCGCCTCTGATGGGATCATTTGAAAGGTTTCATTCTGAAACAACTGGAGAGGAGAAATGGCTTTTTTTCGATAAAATAGCCAAGGATTCAAATAAGTTAAGATCTGTGTTTCATATTGAAAAGGATGACAGACGTCGACAGGGCGAGGCGGGCGTCTTGGAAAAAGATCATTCGAGGTCGAAGCGCTTCATCTTGCGCCAGAGAGTGGTCCGGGGCAGGCCCAGGATTTCGGCGGCGAGATTCCTATTGTAATCGGTCTTGATCAACACCTCCCGGATATATTCTTTCTCTTTCTCTTCCAAGGACAGCCAGTGGTCTTTTTCCAGGCTGCTGATGGAAAGCTCCCGGAGGTCGGAAGGAAGGTCCCGCACCGAGAGTTCCGTTTCTTCGGACAGGGCAATGGCGCGCTCGATAATGTTTTCCAGTTCCCGGACATTGCCGGGAAAGGGATATCTGGAGAGGATCTCCATGACTTGGGAGGAAACCCCTTTGACCTCCTTGGCGAAGGCGCGGCTGTATTTGCCCAGGAAATACCTCACAAGCAGGGGAATATCGTCCCGTCGGGTCCGGAGCGGCGGCAAGGTGATCGCCACGACATTGAGCCGGTAGAAGAGGTCCTCCCGGAACGTCCGGCTCTTCACCATGTCCGCGAGATTCTGGTTGCTGGCCGCGAGCAGACGGACATCCACCGGCAGCGGCCTCACGCCGCCCACCCGAAGCAAAACCCGTTCCTCGACGAAACGGAGCAGTTTGACCTGCATGGTGGTCGGCATTTGACTGATTTCATCCAGGAAGATGGTCCCGGTATGGGCGGCCTCCAGCAGGCCGATTTTCGTTTCGTTGGCCCCGGTAAAGGCCCCCTTTTCATGGCCGAATAGCTCGTTGCTGATCAATTCCTCGGTAAAACCGCCGCAGTTGAACGACACAAAAGGCCCTTGCTTTCTTGAACTTTGCCGGTGCAGGGCACGGGCAACCATTTCCTTGCCGGTTCCGCTTTCTCCCTGAATGAGCACATTGCAATCCAGCGGGGCAACCTTCTCGATCAACCGAAACACCTCGTTCATGGCCCTGCTATGCCCTACAATCTCCGATGGCCGGTCCTTGGAGAAGAGGGCCTCCTTGAGGGCCTCCTTTTCGCGAACCAGGAGTACCTTTTCCATCGCCCGTTTCACCAGAAGCCGGATCTCAGCCATTTTCACCGGCTTTGCCACATAATGGAAGGCACCTGCCCGTATCGCCTCAATGGCCGAATCCACGGAGCTGTATCCGGTGATGAGGATGACTTCGGTCTGCGGGTAATGGGTGCGGATATGCTTCAGCACATCCAGCCCGCCCAGGCCCGGCAGCCGAAGATCGCACAGCACCAGATCGAACATATCCTGTTCAAACCCTTTCAGGGCCGACTCGGCGTCTGAAAAGGTCTCCACTGCGTACCCTTCCTTAGACAGGCCCCGTTTGATTTCACGACAGACGATGGGTTCATCGTCTATCACGGCTATCTTGAATCGTTCCATTCCTATGCTTCAATGAACCTCGCCCCTGCCAGCGGCAGGTAAATGGAAAACCGTGCTCCTTGACCGACCTGGCTCTCCAATTCCATTCTTCCCCCGTTTTTCTTGATAATGTTGTAGCTGACCGAAAGACCCAGCCCGGTTCCCACGCCTTCCTTCTTGGTCGTGAAAAAAGGGTCGAAGATCTGGTTAATATATTCCGATGGGATGCCTGGCCCGTTATCGACGATGTCGATGCGGATCTCGCCCGGTGTGTCCGCCGGCCTTACCAGCACCTTCAGCTCCCCCCCTGATTCCATGGCTTGAATGGCGTTCATGAACAGATTGAGCAGGACCTGCTGAAGACCGCCCTTGTCCATGCGAACATTCGGCAATCCAGGCTGGATCTCCGTGCTAAACTGAATTTTATGCAACTCCATTTCGTTGCGGAGCAAACGGCCTGTTTTTTCCACCACCTCCGCGGGATCGACGTTTTCCACACGCGGGTGGCTCGCCCTTGAGAATTCGAGGAGGTTTTTGACGATCTCACTGGTCCTATCGGCCTGATCCATGGCCTCCTGATAAAGCCCTCGGCGTTCATCGTTGTCCATGTTGTCGCCGTCTTCGACCAGGGATTCCAGAATCAGGGAAATGTTGTTGACAGGGTTGTTGATTTCGTGGGCGATGCCCGCTGTCAAGGTGCCGATGGATGCAATCTTACGGGATTGGATGAGCTGTTCCTGCCTTTTTTCCAATTCCTCCATCATCCGGTTGATGGCCGACACCAGGTGGTGAATCTCGTTCTTGGAATCCCCGTAGGGGGTTATGCGCTGAAAGGCCCCCTGGGCCACCGCTTCGGACTCACGGGTGATTCTCGCCAAAGGACGGATGACCCGTTCACCGATAAAAAAGACAACGAAACCCGACAATAGCGCGAGCATCAGGAGGTCAATCAGGGGAAGGGGCATCATCTGCTGGAGGAGTCTGTCAATGGCTCGGCGCTCCGTCGTGACGAATTCATCCGACAGGAGCAGCAGGTTTTGACCGATACCGCGGATCTGGGTCTGAAGCGGGACGCAATCGTTGATGCCGCAGGAAGTTTCCCGAAGCCGGATCATCATCGCCGAGTACTCCCCGACATATTTGAGTAACTGCTCATAGTTTTTCCTTCCAATGGCTCCGACCAGGCCCTCCTCATCACGCTGAAGGATCAGGGCCAGCCGATTGGTATAGGTGACGTTTTCCTCGTAGTTGAATTCCTGGCGGTAAAGAAAGTAGTTTTTCTCGTAGCGTCTCATCTCTAAAAGGGTGCTGTTGAGTTCCCCGGCCACCTCGAATAGCCCCATGGACCGCGACAGCCGGCGGAAGTATTCATAGTTGACCGCGATGATCCCGGCCATGAACGCGAAACAGACAAGAAACGCAATAACGATCTGTGCGCGAATGGTCATGCGAATGGTATGCATGATGGTACTCCTCTGAAAGGGATGAATTTTCCATTGTCTATTAACCTTGATGCATTGGTAAAAAGTCGTCACCCCGTTGAAAAACGGGGTCCAGAGGTTTTATGAGTGACGGGAAATGGCGCTTCGTGACTTTTTACGAGACCATCAAGCTTAGAATACCCCTTACCATTTAATAAAGCCAATCATATGCCTTGTCCATCCCTGAAATTGTATCCGAAAGGCACGGAACTGTCACGTTCCAAATTGTTTCGTATCCGCAATGGTTTCTATCGATGGTCTGTTTCCCTGCTCGACGGATGCTTTTTTTGTAACCGTTCACGGGTTCAAAGGTTCAGGGGTTCAAGGTTGCATTCTTGCTTCCCGGATTCCACTTTGGAGGCGCATTGTCCCATGAAAAACCCCCGTGCTCACCATTCCAACCTCGAAAACCGGATACCCAGTGCAAGTCATTGAGCAAAGACACATGCTTTGCCAGGTCTTGGGGTCGTCAACGCTGTCCTCGTCCCCAACCTTGAATCCCGCTTACAGCGGGAAACCCGGAACCTGTGAACCCTTACCTTTTTTTCTCCTAAATCCAATCTCCTTCGCCTTTTCCAGATCCACCCACTTTTGCCTTTGATCAAACTCCTTTCCAGATCTCACTTCTTCCCTTTTCTTTTGAGGGGAAAAGTGTTAGCCTATCTCAAGGCTTTTGGTATCGAATTCTTAGTAGCGCATACACCTACGTGGAATCCTTTCGGAAAGGTATTCGATCCATAACCACTGCATGAGAGGGGGAAAAAATCATGTTACAGGATGTACTGTTGACCGATGAGGAAGAGGGAATCAAAGAGGAGGTCCGGGCCTTTGTAAAAAAGGACGTGCCCGCGGACCTGCTCAAGAAGATGGACCGGGACGAAGTCACCTACCCGAGGGAATTTGTGGAGTCCTTAGGAAAGCGGAATCTCTTAGGATTGCGGTTTTCCAAGGCGTACGGCGGTCGGGGGCTCCACTGGACGGCCGAGATCGCAGCCCTGGAGGAGATCGGGGTCCTGGGCATGGCCCTGGGGTGCGCCTTTTCCATGCCCTCCATTGTGGGAGAGGCACTTCACACGTTTGGTTCAGAGGACCTGAAAGATCGGTTCCTGAGGCCGATGTTGAGAGGGGAGCTGGTTTCTGCCGAGGCACTGACCGAACCCCGGGGCGGCTCTGACTTTTTCGGGGCCACCACCACGGCCAAAAGGGAGGGAGATCACTTTGTGGTGAAGGGTCAGAAGCGGTTTGTGGTGGCTGCGAGCGGCGCGGATTTTTTTGTGGTGTACTGCAAGACCGATCCCGAAGGGAAGCCTCACCAGCGGATCAGCCTCATCCTGATCGAGGCGGAGCGGGAGGGGGTCGAGGCCAAACACCTCTACAATCTCTTGGGAACGCGGGGGGGCGGTACGGGCCGACTCCTCTTTAAAGATGTGAAGGTCCCTGTCTCCAACCTGATCGGGGGACTGAATGAGGGCGCCCTGATCTTCAATGCCATGATGGTCCCGGAACGACTGACATCCGCAGGGGGCTCTCTGGGCCTGGCCCGCGCGGCCCTCGAGGTGGCGACCCGCTACACCAACCGCCGGTATGCCTTTGGCCGAAAGATCCGCGACTATCAGGCCGTCAGCTTCAAGGTGGCCGACAGCATCACGATGCTGGATGCAGCCCGTGCCATCACTCATGCGGCCGGAAGGGCGGCGGATCTGGGATTGCCGACGGCCCGGCGCCTGGTGAGCGAGGCCAAGAAATTTGCCACGGATATGTGCTGGGAGGTCTCCAATCAGGCCATGCGCATGGTAGGGGGCATCGGTTATACCAATGTCTTCCCCATTGAAAAGATGGTGCGGGACGCGAGGCTGTCGCAGATCTGGACCGGCACCAACGAGATCATGAGCCTCCTCATCCAGCATGAATATTACAAGGAGGTGCTCAATGACCCCAATCCCCCGCGCATGAGCGAGGCCGACGCGGAGGAGGCCCACCTGGAAGACGAGAAGGTCTACGAGGACGACGAGATGTGGACCAAGGGGTGGTAGGGCAAAGGGCAGGGAGCGGGGAGCAAGGGGCAGGGAGCAGGGAGCAGGGGGCGTTCAGGCAGGCGCTACTTACTGGCGTCTAAGAGCTTTTGGACCCCTCGAAAATAAGGGAGCCAGGGCCGCAGGTATTTGAAGAGGATGCGGCAGAGGATATACAGGGGGATGAAGGTAAACGTGTAGCCCACAGTTCCCCCAAAGACAACGGACAGGGGCCATGCCAGAGGGAAGTCAATGCTGTGAAAGCGGCTCTGCATCCAGGCCAGGGCGAGGAATACGGGCCAGAGAGAGGCCGCGGCCAGACCGAAGCGATGAAAGAAAAGGCGGCCGAACGCCTCGTTCCCTTCCTTGTTGCAGGCCTTGTACCCTGCCTCATCCCCCAGGCGCTGGGCCTCCATGGACAGCCTGCTCATCTTATCCATGTCCTCATTGAGCCGGTCCAGATGGGACTTGTTGGCCTTAAAGCCCAGGGAAATGGTGAACTCCCCCACCACGACCGCAATAAAACTCAACAGGAAGGTCCCCAGGAAATAATCCAAGATCGGATCTCCGGTGATTCGATAAAGGGAGATTAAAAGGGAATCGGCAAAGGCTGCCATCTCGTATTCGTTTGTTGTCAGAAAAGTGACCTGCCGAAAGGATTCAAGATCCAACCCTGATTTCGCAAACCCATCAGCTTTGAGCTTTCAGCTTTGAACGTTCACCCCTGAATTCTCAATGTGGTGGTCAGTACGAGGCGTGCAGGCCTGGGTCAGCACGCCTCGTCTTGATCATGGCACCCAGGATTGTCCAAAGAACCCCTGGCTGAAATACTTGAGTCCGACATAGAGAGCAAGGACAATAAACAAAATTTTCAACCACTTGTCCGGGATGTATTTCTGAGTCCGTGGCCCGATCATGGAGCCGACGAAGACACCGACCAGTTCGATGCCGATCAAGGCCCAGTCCATGCCTGCCTTGGCCACGGTGATGTATCCGGCGATACTGGTGATCATACTGACCAGCACGGCCATGGCAGAGGTCCCAGCTACCACGTACATGGGCGCCCCTACGATGGAGGTGAGATAGGGCACATACAGAAACCCGCCCCCTACGCCCAGAAAGGAGGAGATGGCGGCGATCACTACGCCTCCGAAGAAGGCCCAGATCGGGTTGAAATGGAAATCCGTTCCAAAGAAGGTGAACGTGCTACGGGTGATTCCAAACTCCTTTAGGGCAACGCCCTGTCCACCTAAGTCCTTTTTTTCTTTTACGCTTTTCTCGAAGGCCTGGGCCGCTGCCTTGGCAGCCTTTTTGCCCTTCTGTCCCCTTGGCGTCAGTTCATAGAGAAGGACAAAACCGACCACGAATACGAAGATGCCGAACCATCCCTGATACTGTCTAAAGCTGATCTTGCCCCCTGTCAGCATGGGGATAAAGATGGCCCCGGCAATGGAACCCAGTCCCAGGGCAATGCCCAGGGGCCAGGCCAGGCGTTTGGACTTGAAATAATTGATGGTGCTGATCAGGGCGGAAAGGCCTACAA
>JAUPKI010000139.1 GCA_030837545.1 Thermodesulfobacteriota bacterium
GGGTTGTCATGGACACATCCAGGATAAGGAAGACGGGCCAATTGAGGAGCTTGGCCAGCCCTGCCGTGCTGGATGAGCCGTCTAAATCAAGCCCGTCATAGAGCCCCCTGTTGCCTTCTATCAGGGAAAGGTCTGAATCGTCTGACCGGGAGAGAAAAGAGGCCATGATCTGGTCTTCATTCATCAGGAAAGGATCCAGATTGTAACATGGCCGATTCGCAGCAAAGGCGAGCCATCCGGCGTCAATAAAATCGGGCCCTTTCTTGAAAGGGGCGATCTTGAAACCCTTTTCCTGCCATGCGGCAACAAGGCCCAATGACAGGATCGTTTTGCCAGACCCTCCCTTTAACGCAGCGATGATCATACGGGGGTGCATGATAAAAAAATCTCCCTTAGTTGAACCGATTGGTCTCCCCCCTCATGCGTCTTGACGTCCCAGAAAGGCGCGTCAGATTACGATCACGGCCCCACGGAATTGTCAACAAAAAAAGTTGTGGGTTCCCCTCCCTTTTTTTATTGACATCCTATACGCCGTTTGATTATAAATCAAACCTTAACTATATGAAAAATTAACTAATTCAAATTTTCACAAACAGGCGGCGAATCTGATCATTTTGAAACATGAAAGATCTGTGTAAAAACAGGGGAAAATGGGTCTCAGGATTGTTGCAGGGAGCATGATTATTCGAGGGAGGAGGTGAGCGTAACCATTTAGATTGTTAGGATTTACTCCTTAAAAAGATCAATTTATCCAAATAGCAAAAGGAGGCACAAATAATGGCGTTTGAACCAAGAGAAGAACAGAAGGTACTGAAATATGAAGAGCTCAGAATCTACTCTGACGCAGAGTTGCATAACTACACCGATGAAGAGCTCAAGAATTTCAAAGTCAAGCACGACATCCCGGATGTGGATGAACTGGAGAAGGGTCCATGGCCGAGTTTTGTGGCCGACACCAAACGAGAGGCCCTGCACCGCAAGAAACTTGCAAAAGACCGGATGATGATCGAGGCAGATGTGGCCGAGGATCTGCTGGGTCAGCTCCAGGTCTCTTTTGACGACGGCGAAACCCACTGGAAGCATGGCGGCATCGTGGGCGTCTTCGGCTACGGCGGCGGCGTGATCGGCCGGTATTCCGATCTCCATGAGCGATTTCCTTCCATTGCCCATTTCCACACCATGCGCGTCAACCAGACCATGAGCAAGTTTTACAATACAGACTATCTCCGATGCCTATGTGATCTTTGGGAATATCGAGGGAGCGGCCTGATGAATCTGCACGGGTCTACCGGGGATATCATCTTCCTGGGAACCTTTACGGAGCAGTTGGAGCCGGTCTTCTATGAGCTGGGTCATGTGCTCCAGCAGGACCTGGGCGGATCGGGATCCAATCTGCGGACGCCTTCCTGCTGTCTGGGCAAGGCCCGCTGCGAATATGCCTGCATCGATACCCAGGATATGTGCTACGAACTGACCAACCATTACCAGGATGAGCTTCACCGCCCGGCCTTCCCGTACAAGTTCAAATTCAAGTTTGACGGCTGCCCCAACGGGTGCGTCGCATCCATCGCCCGATCGGATATGTCGTACATCGGGACTTGGAGAGACAATATCCGGATCGACCAGGAAGCGGTTAAGGCCTATATCGGCGGCGAAATCCCGCCCAATGCCGGCGCGCACGCAGGGAGAGACTGGGGTAAGTTTGATATCCAGAAAGAGGTCATCAATCTCTGCCCCACCCAGTGTATGTGGATGGAAAAGGGGAAGCTCATGATCGACGACAAGGAATGCACGCGCTGCATGCACTGCATCAATGTCATGCCCAGGGCCTTGAGGCCGGGCAAGGACACCGGATGCAGCATCCTGTTCGGGGCCAAGGCGCCGATTCTCGAGGGCGCCCAGATGTCGGTCCTGACCATCCCCTTCGTAAAATGCGAGTCTCCCTATGACAACATCAAGGCCATCGTGGAAAAGGTGTGGGATTGGTGGATGGAGGAAGGCAAGAACCGTGAGCGTTTAGGTGAGCTGATCCAGCGGTACGGAATCCCGAAGTTCCTGGAAGTCCTCGAGATTCCGCCTATGCCGCAGATGGTGACAGAACCCAGGAGCAACCCTTACATCTTCTGGAAGTCAGAGGATGTGCCGGGCGGGTTTGAGCGCGACATTAACGTCTACCGAGCCAAGCATAAGAGATAGGAGGTATATAGAATGGCATTATCTACTGAGAGATTAGGACTGTATAATCCTGCAAAACCGATGGAAAACAGGCTCACGGACCTGGGTCCCAGGCACTTCTGGCAGTATTTTCCTCCTATTATCCAGAACAACTACGGGAAATGGAAATATCATGAGATATTGGAGCCCGGCGTCCTGGTTCATGTGTCTGAAACCGGAGACAAGGTCTTCACCGTCAGGTGCGGCGGCTGCCGCTTCATGTCGGTTGAGCATATTCGGGAAATGTGCGACATCGCAGATAAACACTGTGACGGCTATGTGCGTTTCACCACGCGGAACAACATCGAATTCATGACTGACAGCAAGGATAAGATGGAGGCGCTGAAAAAGGACCTCCAGAGCCGGAAGCACGTGAGCGGCAGCTATAAATTCCCGGTCGGCGGAACCGGCGCCGGCATAACCAATATCGTCCATACCCAGGGATTCCTCCACTGTCATACGCCGGCGACCGATGCCTCATCCATGGTCAAGGCGGTTTTGGACGATTTGTTCGACTATTTCCAGGGTATGACCCTTCCGGCCCAGCTCAGGATCTCCATGGCCTGCTGCCTCAATATGTGCGGGGCCGTGCATTGCTCGGACATCGCCCTTCTCGGGTATCACAGAAAGCCGCCTGTCATTGACCACGAGGTGATTGATTCCCTTTGTGAAATTCCCCTGGTCATTGCGGCCTGCCCCACAGGCGCCATATCGCCTGCCAAGACCGAAGAAGGGAAAAAGACCGTGAAGATCAAAGAGGAGCGCTGCATGTTCTGCGGGAACTGCTATACCATGTGCATGGCTGTACCCTTGGCGGATAAGGAAGGCGACGGCGTGACGATCCTGGCCGGCGGCAAGATTTCCAACCGGATCAGCCCGCCTGAATTTTCCAAGGTCGTGGTCCCATGGCTGCCGAATGAGTTCCCCAGGTATCCCGATGTATGCGCGCACGTCAAACGAATCGTTGAGGCCTATGCAGCAGATGCCAATAAGTATGAACGGGTCGGCGACTGGGCAAAACGTATTGGATGGGAGCGGTTCTTTGAGAAGTGCGACCTTCCCTTTAGCGAACATCTGATCGATGATTATCGACTCCAGTACGATACCTACCGTACAAGCACTCAGTTTAAATACACTGAGGCGGCCTGGGATGTCTCGAGGGCAGCGGGCGGGATTGAATAATCAACCTGCCAATCATTAGCAAAGAGGAGCAATCCGATGGAAGAAATGAAAAAGGCGATACTGGAGTTTGCCGAGACGAACAAGAAGACCAAGTTTTATTTCAACGATATTGAAAAGGCAGTGCAAAAGGTGATTCCGGGCGCCAAGGCACGGGAGATCAAGAAGGCCGCCACTGCCCTCATCAATGAAGAAAAACTGATCTACTTTTCTACCGGCAGCAGCACCATGTATGGCCTGAAAGGCAGAGGGGTAACCGAGGACCATTAGGGGATCCTTTCGGTATGAACTATAAGCATTGATGTAAGGGGTCGCCGTCCGGGACCGGGCGTCGACCTCTTTCTATTTGTAACCGTTCACCGGTTCAAAGGTTGAGGGGTTCAAGGTTCCGATTTTGTCCCCGGATTCACCGTCTCCCGTATAGAAATTGACGGCCCAGAGGACGACGGTTTTGCGAAGTCAATCCCGCTTTCCAGCAGGATTTGAAAGGATCTTGGGACGTTAATTCCGTCCCTATCTTTTTTAACCTTGAACGTTGAACCTGGGAACCCTTCCTTCTATTTTAATGAGGTCTCCAATGAAAGAACCGCAGGGCGCTGAGGATTTTATCGCCGATCAGAAGAAAATGCTGTCCGAAAATCCGGAGTGTGCCAGTTCAAGTTATAATCTCGGCGTTGCCCTGATGGAACAGGGGAGGCTGGACGAGGCCATCAAGGCCTTCAACGACGCGATTGGCGACAGCGGCAGGATGTTTGAGGGATATGTCAATCTGGGCTATATCTATTTCAAAAAGGGTGATCTCGAAAGGGTGGTCGAGTCCAACCAGAGGGCCATTGAGATCGAACCCCGATACGCAAGGGGATACGCCAATCTGGGGTTTGCATATCTTCAGATGTCCCGGACCGATGAGGCCATCGAAGCGCTGAAAAAGGCCATTGAGTTGAATCCGGACATCGTTCAGGCCTGGAGCAATCTGGTCAACGCCTATTTACAGAAGGGCGATGTGAAAAAGGCCATTGAGACCGGGGAGAAACTGATTGAGATGGCCCCCGATTTTGCCCTGGGGCACAACAATCTCGCTTCGGCTTATTACAACAATGACGATTACAAGAAGGCGATCGAGCACCTGGATAAGGCCGTTTCCTTGGGATTTGAGGCCCACCCGGAATTTCTAAAAGTCCTGGAGACTTACCGTTAACATGGATTTCTCCTATCTATTCGAACCCTACGACAGCATCGTTTCAAGGGCGGACGAGGCCTTTCAGCAGATCAAAGAGGCCTTTCCCGAGTGCATCGGATGCGAACCCCGGTGTGCGGACTGCTGCCATGCCGTGTTCGGCCTTTTTTTGATCGAAGCCGCTTTTCTTAAACGCGATTTTGATCAACTTGACGAAGAACAAAGGAAAGCGGCGCTCAAAAGAGGCCGCGATGCGGACCTGGCGCTTGAAAAGCTGGAAGGGACGTTGAGGTCATTCAAGGATGACCCTCAAATGATGTCCTACTCCTTGGCGAGGGCGCGAATCCGCTGCCCCCTGCTGAATGATCAAAATGAATGCGTCCTGTATCCCTATCGGCCGATCACATGCCGGGTGTATGGCGTTCCGACCCGGGTTCGGGGCGTGCCCCGTGTCTGTGGAAAGGCAGGTTTCAAGAAGGGGGAGGAGTATCCCGTTTTTGATCTTGACGGGGTCCATCGCGAACTCCATCAGTTATCCAGAGAACTCCTGGAAAGGAACGGCGGGAAAGACCCTGAAAGGGCGTCGCTTCTGCTGTCTATGTCAAAGGTGATCAAAACGCCCCTGGAAGAACTCATCACCGAAATCTCTGGAGGGTCTGGCACAGGGAGCTGACATGGCCCTTGAGATGGGCGTGGATCACATGAAGTTCGTCGGGGCTGTCTTCCTGATAAAACGCCAGCAATGGCTTGAAGAGCCTTTCAAGCTCGTCTTCCGCCAACGACTGAAGGAGTGAAAGGAGTTTCTGAATCTCACCAAAGGCGAGCATACCCTTCTCCTCCATTATGTGGAGCGACTCAAAAAATCCCTCGGTCGCGGCCTGCACGGTGAAGTCTCCGGCCCAGACTGTTTCCCCCACCCCGTTCAGCCTGTCCAACCGCATTCGGACCGTCAGGTTCAGAAAGAAATAGACCATGGCGATCATTGGATGGACAGCATCCTCAGAAAAGAAATCCATGATCGACCGGTAGTCCCTGGCCGTGGTGAGTCTGACCTGGACGCCCTCATCCCCGGCTTTCACGATAAAGTCTCCGGCCGCATGGCGCCAGGGATGGATCTGTTTGAAGCTGTGGGGGTCATAATAGAAGGTTAAGATCTTGGATGCCTGCTTGAAAATCTCGAAGGCCTCTTCTTCCGTCGCATAACGATAGCCCTTTTCAAGGTCCCAGATGCAGACCTTCTGGCGGTTATCCGCCTTGTCCATGGAAAGATGCCATTCATGGTAGCCTTCAAACCATTCGGAAAGCATCAGGGTCAGGGTTTCATGAGCCTGATGCGCGTCCGGACAAATCATCACATCTCCCTTCTCATAGACCTTCGGCAGATAGGAAAGGCTGAAAGATCGATAAAGAAATTCCAGAATATGATATTCGTTTGATACACAGGCCTTTCCCTCTTCTGAGATGGCCGTGCTGACAGCCAACTTGATGGAAATGCCATCACCAAGGATCTCGACACTGGCTACATGGTACAGGGTTCCATGCTTTTCACTCCGGATGCGGATACTGTCGATCCTGTCGAGGCCATCTTCGCCAATTGCACTCGCCCTTAGGGCGTTAATCAGACAGTTCCCTTCGTCTTTCAAGACAAATCTTTCAATGGCCTTGAAATAGTCTCCCAATGTTAGAAATGGATGAGGTTCTGAAGGCGCGACCAGGAAAGGCCTTGCCAGATCTTCAGACCCAAGGGGGATATCCCCCTCCGGGGATGAGAAGAGATCGTCGATGATCATCATGGGATCTTACAGGGGAGGTCTTGATGCAGTTTCACGCGCTTCTGGGGCCCAATTTACCAAGGGCATCGGATGCCACCTGGCCAATGCTTATTTTTTCGATATTTCCGTTCTCATAGAGGTAAAGCTCACGCGGGTCGTCCATGAGCTTTTCCAGGTCGTCCTTTGCCTCATAGGCCCCAAGGTTCCCCATGAGCCAGGCCGCATGACCGCGCACCGTCGGATCGGGATCTTCGAGGTAGGCAAAGAAATGAAAGGTGTGTTTGCGCAAGAGATCCGGCCTTGCCAGGGCCACCCTGCCGATGGCCTGAAGTGCCTGTGCCCGCCGGGTTCCATCGGCTAAAAACTGGTATAGCTGCGCAACGTATCCTGCAAATAAGTCAGGTCGATAACTGATGATCTCGCCGATCGCCTCAAAGGCCCCCCAAGTAAAGGACGCTGTATCCGAGATAGCGTAAAAAAGGCCCTGAAGGAGTTTGGAAACGACGCCGGGATCTTCCTCGGCAACAACGGCGCACGCCCGGCCCAGGACCTCCGCGGCCCGTTTTCGAAAGAGATCGTCGCCCGAATAGATCAGCCGTTGAAGATTTCGAATCAGTTTTTTATCTTGGCCTGCGACATCGAGTATCGGTTCAACCCGAAACTCCCTTACCAGCGCTTCAATCTCCTGTTTGGACAGAGATGTCTTCCCCGTGCCCGATTTCCGGTGTCTCGCTGAACCCGGAGAGGTGTTGGCCCTCTCCAGCCGCTGGCGAATGCCATTGGCGGTAACCTCCAGGACATCCTGGTGCAACCGGACGAAGAAAAGGACACCCGATATGCGCCGGCTGTCCATGAACCCTCCCGGAACGATGAGATGCCTGACATAGTCGTAATGCTCGACAATTTCCTGCTTGTAATCCTCGTCCGGTAGAAGGCTCCAGGCCAGGTCCCAGTCCATGTTGCACCCGAACACCAGGGCCTCGATCATGGCAGCCCCCTGATTGTGTCCGGTTTCGTCGCAGGCGTACACCGCCCCGCACGCACACGATCCCACCGGCATCTCCCCGGGTCTGTGCGTGGTCAATTCCTTGGGTCGTTCAATCAGAAGGCCGCAGAAGGGGCAGCTTGGGGGAAGGGTCGTAGTTTTTCCGACAAATTTGCTTTCAAACATGGTTGCTTATGTCTCTGACGGGATGGGACGCGGCAGAGGAAAACTCCGGGAATCCGGGTCGTATTCAAAGCCAACAATATCGAGCCCAGATCGACTGGATCTGAATTGAATTATCCAGTTTTTGTACTCCTCGCCTGCAAATTCACAATTAATCGTGCCGTTTCTCGCATGCATCATCATCAGCTTGGGCACGATATCTTTTTCAAAAATCTCGCTGATCCGTAGCTTGTCATCCTCGTCCAATTCAGGGGCGATCAAGGGCTGATTGGAATCGCGCACGCTCATCTGGCCGGTCCGGGCAGGTCGAGGGTCATGCACTGGTTGTCGCCGCCGCATGATTTCGAACTGATCTTAGGCTGGTTGCCGCCGGGACCCGCGCCGATGGAATAGTTGGTCCGGCTGACCACCCGCTCGATGGTCTCGGCCTTGCACTTGGGACAGGTCATATCGACCTCTTCATCCGAACCCATGAAGAGTTTTTCAAATACCTCGTCGCAGGCTGCACACCTGAATTCAAAAATCGGCATTGTCTTGCTCCTATTTTATAAGGTATGTTTAAAAATTATAGTCACCTGACAGGGCAAAGTCAAACCATGATCCTCTCATTTCATCCATGCTTCGATGCGGATATCCAGATGATCCTTGGGGACCGGAGGGTTGACTCCGATATTCTCAGGCATATCGAAAAGGCCGATGCCATTATCCTTCCCCAGGCGTGTACCCAGAATCTGTACGATGCCTGCATCGCCTCAAGTGCACAGGTTTTTCCCAATTATGAGGCGCGCATCCAGTATCCTGGGAAAATCGGCCAGAGCCGCCTGTTCAGGGACCTGGACCTTCCCCATCCTAAGACATTGCCATGGGAATCGGTCAAACAATTCAAAAACGACGATCCGGACCTAAAGGGCATATCCCACGAGATTCCCTTTCTGATCAAGGAGGATCAGCGGCACGAGGCAGAGGGGATATTTGTCGTAGAAGACAGGAAAGGACTGAAGGAGGCACTGGATCAGCTTGCCCTACGCGAAAGATCCAGCATACAGGGCTTTGTTACCCAAGATTATATCCCCTGCGAAGGGAATGTGCTCAGGGCGATCATCATCGGGAAGCGCATCCTCACCTACTGGAAACGCCCCGATGAACC
>JAUPKI010000140.1 GCA_030837545.1 Thermodesulfobacteriota bacterium
TATCCGGATCTTGGGCAGAAAATCGACCACATACTCGGCCCCCCGGTAGATCTCCTTGTGCCCCTTCTGCCGGCCGAAGCCCTTCACCTCCGTGATGGTAATCCCGCTGACCCCCAGCTTCAACACCGCGTCTTTCACATCATCCAATTTGAATGGTTTGATAATGGCTTCGATCTTTTTCATCATTCGCTTTCTCCATACTCCTCCAGACCATCTTTTTTTACCCCAACTGCCTGACGAGGCCTTACCTTTCGATACACAGACAACGGATCCCTGGTTTTTCCCTCCACGGACAGGAGGTCCTGTTCGACAGAGATCCCGAACAATCGCTCGTTTTCCCTGAGATAGGGGAGAATCAGGTCCCAGTCCTTTGCCGCCATCCCCGCGATCTCTCCCCCGTTGAGCTGCTCTTCATTGACGAGGCTGTAGGGATCCCGAATATAAATGGCCCCACCCGATGCCAGAGAGAAGAGATTGGCCCCCGGGTAGGGCGTTGCCTGGGCCCGCACCGCGCCCTGGTCGTCAAACGCCATGCCGATTAAGACCACAAATCCCCCGCCCTTATGGGGGTCGCCCGCCATAAAGGACTCGGCCAGATAGTCGAGGCAGGTCCCGTTGATCACCACCCGGGGCCGGCCCACGGCATTGATGAGGGGCCGGCCGGCCGCATTTCCCATGACATAGACCTCGCCCCCCTTGGCCCCGTACATGAAGGTCTGTCCCGTATCGCCGTAGATGACCATCTTCCCCGATTTCATGATCTGGCCCAACTGATCCTGGGCGTCTCCATGGACATGGATGGAGAGCCCATCGATCCCCGACCCTAAATAGTCGCCCGAACTCCCGTAGATATCGATGCGGACCCCGCCCGTGTCCGGCCCGAGCCCGCATCCATGGAACCGCTGGCCCTTGAGCCCGAACACGATAAATCGGCGCCATCCCCGGTAAAAGGCCTCGGCCAACAGCCGACTGTCGCAGTGATCCCCCTCAGGCGGAAAGAGAGATGCATCGATAATCAGGACCTTTTCATCGTAGGAAGGCCCCCTGAAGAATTGCCGGGTCTCCCAGTCGATGAGGCGATAAGCGGATGTCCGGTCCTCCCTTGACAGGGAGGGAAAATGACGCAGAATGGTCTCCATGGTCTGCTGGAGTATCTGCATAATGGAGCGACGCTTCTTGTCATAGGTCGGATACCGCAGGTCCATAAGCCGGGTCAGGGCCTTCAAGGCCACCTCGAAATGGGCATCCCCCCGGAGCGCCCACCCCCTGATCTCTTTCAGGCACTCCACGAGGTCTGCAAAATCCCAGCCCCGGATACCGTCCCTCACATATTCATAAAGGAGATCCGCCCTCTGGAGATCGAAGAACCGTGAGATGTCAAAACGGTCTTTATCTTCGTCCCCTGCCAACAGATAATACACCTGCCCCGGCAGGTAGGCGGACTGGCCCTCGGGGATCGTAACCGGTTTGCCGAACTTGTCGACGCAGGTGAGCGTCCGTTCCAGGGCGTCCCCCTCCTTAGGTTCCAGGTTGAAGATAAAGGCACCGCCGTCGGTATAGCTCCCGCCCCGGGCGTTCCAGCACCGGTCGGCCACGGTCCCCACTCGGGGGTCTTCCGCGGCCAGACTCTTGAGGGTGGCGTCGATGGCCTGCTTTTCCGAGCAGATCAGGCCCACCTGCACCTGGCCGTCGTGCAGGGCGAAGACCTGAGGCCTCAGCATGGCCGTATCGGTGATCCCGATCAACTGGAGCCGGTTGTGTTCCGTGTCGTTCCGCGCAATGATGAAAAACCAGGGCCCGTCAGGCGATCCGTGCACGTGGGCGGCCTGAATCGCCCGGTAGATCCGCTGCCGCTCGGGCGACAACTGGTCGAAATCCCTTTCCATGGTGGGCGCCAGGGCCTCGATCACATATTCCAGCGGGTATCGGTAGGTCCGGCTGTAGAGATCAAAGAGCAATACAGAGACCTCCGTGTCCGTGAGAAAGAGCGGGTAGAGATTCTTCTGCCTCAGATATTCGGCCACCGAATGGTAATTGGCAAAATCTCCGTTGTGGACCAGGGCCTCGTTGAGCCCGATAAAGGGATGGGCCCCGGCCGGGTGCCAGACCCGTCCCTTGGTGGGGTATCGCTGATGGGCGATCCAGATATGGGCCTTGAAATTATCGAGCTTGTAATACTGCACCACCTCCTCGGCATAGCCCACGATCTTGAGGATAAAAAAATTCCTGCCGTGGGACAGGACAAAGGCCTGCTGCCTGCCGTAGGCGTCGTAATAGGTCTTGTTGATATTGAAAGTGTTCTGATAGACAAACTCGTCCTCGGCCCTTCGTTTGTCGATCCCCTCCAGGCCGTTTTCCGCGATGAATCGCCTCAGGATTTCCAGCCGGACCCGGACAAAGTAGCGGAAGACCTCGGGAGGGCTGACATCCAGGCCCCGGATGTCCCGGTAATCATCCACATGGGGAATCCGCTCCGAGAAGTCCACATGGAAAAAGGGGTCGATGAACCGCTCCTCCAGGTCGTCGGTCACCCCCTCCTCCAGTGCAGCGATCTGGAGTATATAGTCCTCATCGAGGATCTCCCGGGTTACCCCCAGCATTCGCGGGTCAAACCCCATGGCCGCAATCCCGCCCCCGCGGCCGTTCCCCCGGTTGTGCATCTGCCGGGAGGGCTCGAAGATATGCTTCCCCCGCACCGGGATGCTGCATGCAAACCCGGTCACCCCGCACCCCCCCTCGGCCTCGGTCTCGAAACAATGCCTCGCCGGCAGGTCGGCCACCAGGGGCGCGCGTGATTTTATGATTTGGGTTATCAGTTGCTCTTTGCTCATTCTACTGCCCTGACAATATTAGCCTAAACTTTAAAGGGACCAAAAGGACATAAGGGACCTAAGGGAACGGCCTGCAGCGGAAAGCCTATGCCTGTCCGCCTCAACTTCAGGCACTCCAAACTTTAAACTCCAAACTTTAGGCATCCCGCCTTGCGGGACTCACTTTAGTCACTTCTTTCAGGTAATCCAGATGCACCAGGCAGTCGGTGCGGCCCACCAGTTCGGTCAGGCTGCGCATGCCCAGTTTCTTCAATATCCGTATCAGCTCCTCGCGCCATGCGAGAAACATATTGATGATCCGCTGTTTCCCCCACTCCACATCCACGAGATTCAACAGCTCCGGGTCGGTGGTGGCGATCCCCCTGGCGCAGCCCCTCCCGCTCTCGCAGTTGTGGCACCGAATGCATTCCAGGGCCACCAGGTCCGCGGTCCCGGTACAGATCCCGTCCGCCCCTAACGCGATGATCTTGGCCATATCGTGCGGGGTCCTTATCCCGCCGCTGGCAATGACGGTGACCTTGTCCCGGACCCCCTCTTCCTGAAGGAAACGGTGGACCTTGGGAATGGCATATTCCAAGGGCATGGCGATATTCTTCTTGGCAATGTCCGGGGCCGCGCCCGTGCCCCCGTAGCTCCCGTCTAAGTGGATGATATGGGCCCCCGCATAATAACTTCCCACCGCCACCATGTCCACATCCGTGGGGGTGGAGACCTTGACAGAGACCAGGGCCTTGGGATTGACGGCCTTGATCCAGTCCACGTGCTTCTTGTGGTCTTCCACCGAATAGACGCTGTGGAACGGAAACGGAGAGAAGAGGGGATAACCGGCCACGGCCTCCCGCATGCGGGCTACGCCCGGGGTCACCTTGTCGCCTAAGAGGTGCCCGCCCAGGCCCGGCTTGGCCCCCTGGGCATACTTGAATTCCACGATCCTGACCCGCTGGATGGTCTCCTCCCGCACGCCGAAAAGCCCGGTCGCCACCTGGGTAATGACGTGACGGTCATAGGGCTTCAGCTCATC
>JAUPKI010000016.1 GCA_030837545.1 Thermodesulfobacteriota bacterium
AATGGGGTCAGGTCTGCCCTTGACTCATTCTATGTTCGTTTCTGCGGCTAGGGTTGCGGGCTTGCCGTGGCATAAGTGGTCTCCTTCATATTCATTCCCCAATGAAACGCATAAAAGCATAGACGTCCCTATTTCCACATCTCCTCTTCGGCAGAAGCCAGAACACGACACAAAACGGGTTAGGCGACTCACGCTTGGTGAGGATGGATTCTTTCTTATACTCACTTTTTTGGCACCGTGACTCAGTCAGAAGAGGCGTCTTCAATAGCTCAAACTTCTGGTTATGTCCTAATCCTAATGGAACGGCGTAAGTGAAAAATGGTGCTGTAGTGCTAATATGCTGCCATACTCAGGTTTGAAAACAGAATGCCATATCCTGCGATCAATACGAACGTGAAATTGGACAGGATCGATATCAGGGATAGCCTTTTTTGAATGCGTGGAATAACGTTGTGGAGGCTTTCGATTGTTCGAAACGGCATGATGATGCCGGTCCCCATTCCGGATACAGCACCCAAAAGAAGCGCTGAATACAGGACATACCCCACATATCCGTACTCCGGTTGTATGATGCAGAAGGGGCAGTGGTGTGTGGGCAGCTCATAGATGTAAATGCTGATAAATGAAATGAGTGCGACAATAGATATGAGAAAATGAATCAGTGATGCGATGGAAAAGGGATAGGCACCTTTCCTTCTCAGGGAAACATAAAGGCCCAATGCCATTGTGATTGGGGCACTGATAAAAAAGACTGTTTCCGACAGTTCACGGGGAAGGGCAAGAAGGTCGGATATGACGGTTTCGGCGTCTGCGGTAAAAAGGGTTCCGCAGCAGGATGTGATGATATTCGGCCTGAGGCCCAGGAGATACCCCGCCTCCACAATGGTTTCGGCAAGCAGAAAAGGGGCGATGAAAAGGAGCAGCCGGTACTTGGTTCGGATCAATGGATAGTCATGGGCTTTGTTGTCGGTAAAGTTGAGAATGAGCCACAGACCACATAGAATAAAGCTGACGATCTTTAAAATAAGGGCTGGGTATCCGAATCCATTCACCTTGAGGCTTCCGGCGGCACACATGGCGCCGACAAAGAGAGGGCTGATCGTATCAGCCGTATAGATGAACAGAAACAGGGAAAGGAGTTGAAAGCCCAGGACATAATTCATGACCGTTGAAACCAGATAGGTTCTTCGCTCAAGCTCCAGTTGACGCTCACTGCCGCTGCTGATGTCCCAGTTGCGGATGATTCGAACACCTTCATAGGACGCGTAGCACAGCATGGAGGTGATCAGAACCGAACCCAGAAGCAATGCCAGGACACCGGGATGAAACGTCATGGAACATCCCCTGAGGAGACAACCTTCCCGTCTCTCATATCGACGATTCGATCAATGACATCGGATTGATACACAATGGGGTCATGGCTTGCGATAAGAAGGGTTTTCCCATCTTTCTTAAATCGCCTCATGATTTGAATAAGTTCCATAGAGAGTCGGGTATCCAGATGCGCGGTCGGCTCATCCGCAATGATGATGGGGGGATTGTTGATCAATGCCCTGGCAATCGCGACCCTTTGCGCCTCCCCACCCGAAAGCCACTCCACCTTCGATAATGCCTTGTCCGCAAGATTCAACAGGCCGAGCAGATCCATGGCCCGTTTCTTCAAAGAGACATGCTTCTCGCCCTTCGGGTAGGCCGGGATCATCACATTTTCCAGGGCGGTAATGCCCTTGATGAGATTGAACTGCTGAAACATGAATCCGAATGTCTCCCGTCTGATTTCCGTAAGAAACCGCTCGGGAAGACTGGTGATTTCACGATCTTTCAGGGTGATTCTGCCCGAGGTCGGCCTGGCCATACATCCCAACATGCTTAACAGCGTGGTTTTTCCCGATCCGCTCGGTCCCTTCAATGCGGTGGCCCCATGGGAATCGATAGTGAGATTCACCCCTTTGATGGCCACAAATTCATTGGGTTTACCCGCATTGAAAACCTTTCGAATATCCTGGAGGTGAATCATGATCTCACATCCTCATGACGGAATCCGGGTCAACCGTTGCCGACCGCCAGGACGGGACGATGGTTGCCACGGTATAGGGAATGACGGTTAAAAAAAACAGGGTCGCTATCTGATAGGCATCGATATACGGCGTCAGCCTGAAATGGGGATAGATGACCGACCATCCCTTCAATACGGGTTCAAAAAGGATGGAAGATGATAGAAAAATGTGCAGGTAGGCTAAAAATGTTCCCATGAAAAACGCCGAAAGAGACACTGCGGCGCCTTCCCAGAATTTCATCAGCAGAATATCCGAGGTTTCCCATCCGATCGCCTTGAGGATACCGATCTCCCTTTTTTCTTCCCCGCTCAATCCGGTCGCCTTGTCCCATGCCAGAATGATGAAGGCAAAAACAGCGCCTGACAGAACCACAATGATCATTCCGCCGCGCCAGTCGAAAACCGCGTCATAGGTTCGGAGGATTTCTTCCCTCAGTATCGGACGGGTATCCGGATGGCGTTGTGTGATCTTGGCGGCAATGGTAGCAAGTTCTTTGGAATTTCTGACCTGGAGCACCAGATCTGTGGCATGATCATGGGGAATGGCAAAAATCTTTCTGAAATCCGTCTCCGAGACCAGTATCAGATCTGTGGTAACCAGTTCGGATGAAAAAGAGAGGATCCCCTTCACCTTCAAGGGGAGAGCGGATCCGTCATAGGTCTTGAAGGGGATGATGTCATTTTTCCGGATGGCCTTTTTCCCCTTGCCGGTTCCGCTCCGCCATGACACGCCGCTGCCGATGATGATCTCTCCGACGCGGTCTTTTAAGTCCTTATTGGCCATCAGGGTAAAGTTTGTACCGCTCAGGGCGTCGTAGTAATATCCCCATAAACGCGGCGCAACGGATTGAACGCCCCTGATCTTTCTGATGGAGTCGATATAGCGCTTCGGAATCAGGTCCTGCCTCCCGGCCACCAATCTTTGCACCGTCATTTCAGGCGCATCCTGAAGGATGAGGGATGCCTCCTTTTTTATCGAGTGCGTAAAAAACAGGACCGAGGCCAACAGGAAGATCACAAACGTATAAACCGCCACCAAGGCAAGATTTTTACCCTTTCTCCTCCCCAGGGAGGAGAGGGTGAAATCAAGAATATTTCTTTGTTTATTGATGTATCCCATATATTCACCGCTGCATCTGTGTCTTGAGATGAGGCGGCACGGCCATAATGGCGCCCGATGGAAAATGTTCGAGGGACACGGGATGGTCCTGAAACGGGGTATTCAGATCCGCCATAGTCGGATGGCGGGTGTAGCGAGCCTCTGTAAACAGACATAGATCGGTCAGCGTCAGCACCCTTACGATCTCACGTCGCTCCCGAACCGCCTCCCTGTCAAGACGCTGGCTGACGGCCGCATCCAGGAATATCAGACAAATCAGAGACACTCCCACGGTGAGATAGATGAAAAAAATATCCGATTTCCTCTCGAACATCAATCCAGCCCTTTGATTAAATCGGGCGTAACGTCATTGAAACGAATCAGCGTTTTCCCTGCGTGATCCTTCATGAATTCCTTTGCGTCCGCTTCCTTTTCAAACGGTATGAGTTCCCTCCCCATAGGTCCGTAGATATCGCTTCCGAGTACATACCAGGCTTTCCGGCCGTCGATGGGGGTCAATTCATAATAATCCGTGACATAGATGAAGGCGATGTCAGTGAGATCTCTTGACGCATCATATTTTTTGATGTCAAAGTAATACTTAAACAGATCCTTGACGCCGTCAAAAAGGGCATAAGCACCGTCCTTGAAGATGACCTGGGCCAGAAAATCGGGATACTTTGCGACGAACATCCCGCAGACCGGGCACTTGTCCGATTTTAAGGCCTTAACCGGTGTTGCTTCTCCGGCCGGCGCCACCAGCAATGTCAGAAAGATGGCAACAAGCGCGATTTGAAAAATCTTCATGATACCTCCTCCGATCGATAAAGGCGCAGAGGCACAAGAACATGAGAGGCTACCGTCATTCCGGCGAACACCGGAATGACGGCGCTGAGACATTTTTTCTGATCTCTGATCTCCGTCCCCTGATCTCTCTATTTTTGACGTAATGCCTTTACTTATGAGCTGGCCCTTTCATCTTCATCATTTT
This sequence comes from Thermodesulfobacteriota bacterium, assembly GCA_030837545.1. Lineage (GTDB taxonomy): Bacteria > Desulfobacterota > DSM-4660 > Desulfatiglandales > Desulfatiglandaceae > AUK324. Next base: position 4,147 of record JAUPKI010000016.1, read on the forward strand.
TCGCTTGTCCCGTATCATTTTTGTATCGGCATACATGCTTTCATAGGCCGCCTTCATCGTCTCATTAAAGGTTGCCAGAGTTCCACCGTTCAGCATGATGAATTTCTCCGCATCCTCTTTGCTTCCGAAGGCCCATTTGGCCTGCTTTGTCATGACGCCGGGCTTGTTCCCGCCAATAACCCAAAATGCCGTTTCCGCATCAATGAGTTTTTTGGTGTTGAAGTCTCCCACCTGCACCGAACTGGGCGTTTTATCGATATTCAGGGCGAGATCAATCGCCAGGCAGTGAATGCTGCAGGTCCCCAGCTCTGATCCGTCATCATAGATCACGAGCATCCTGCTGTGCGCAAACTTGCCCCTGTCCATGCCACAATACTTACAGGTTGGCTCCTTTCGAATATCTTCTTGAGCATCATCCGCACCCAAAACGGCTCCGGTCATGGATAAAAAAAATGAAAACAACGCAACAAACAGGACCCCCTTTTTCATCGTACCCTCCTTTTGGTTTAGCTGTAATTTTTAAAGACTCCTAACCGTGAACTATTCACGTTTTACCCTGTACGGCTTTTTTGACCTCGAAGTTCCATTTCCAGATTTCATAAATCGAGGGATACACCAGAAGTTCCAATAAAAATGAGGTGAAGATCCCGCCGATCATGGGCGCTGCGATGCGTTTCATCACATCGGCCCCTGTGCCCATGGACCACATGATCGGCACCAGCCCAAGGAACATGGTGGCCGTGGTCATAAATTTCGGTCTGAGACGCTTGACAGCCCCATCGAGAATGGCATTTCGTAGTTCGTTCAGACTGCGAAGACGACCTTCTTTTTTCGCCTTTTCGTAAGCGATATCCAGGTAAAGAAGCATGAAGACGCCGGTTTCCGCATCCACGCCAAGCAGGGCGATGAGTCCAACCCATACCCCGATGCTCATATTATACCCCAAACCATACAGCAGCCACACCGCACCGATGGCGGAAAACGGGACCGCCAGCAAAACGATGCAGGTTTTGATCGCTGATCGGGTGTTCAGGTATAGCAGCAGAAAAATCAGAAACAGTGTCAGGGGCAGAACCATCCCAAGGCGCTCCCTGAACCTCTGCATGGCTACATACTGGCCGCTCCAAGTAACGGCATAACCTGCCGGCAGCTTTATCTTGTCTCTGATGAGACTTCCGGCTTCCTGGATGTAGCCGCTCGGATCGCGTCCGGCCAGATCCACGTAGACATAGCCGGTCAGCAGGCCGTCTTCATTGCGAATCATGGACGGTCCGCTGGTCACCCTGATATCGGCAAGCTGTCCTATGGGAATCTGTCTCTCCCCTTTCGGATCTGCAACCAGAACACGTTCAAGAGATCGCAGGTCCGTCCGGAAATCGCGCATGTAGCGCACATTGACCGAATAGCGTTCCCTCCCTTCGACGGTCGTTGTCACGGTTTCTCCACCGATTGCGTTCAAAACCGCGGCCTGGGCATCGTCCATGCTGAAACCGAAAAAGGCCAGTTGCTCACGGTCCCATTCAACGTCCAAAAAATACCCGCTGCCCGTACGTTCGGCAAACGCGCTGCGGGTCCCCTCGACAGCAGGCAGAAGGGCTTCGATCTTGGATCCGATCTCTTCGATCACGGCAAGGTCTGCACCTGAAATTTTAAGCCCGACCGGCGTTCGTATGCCGGTGGTGAGCATATCGATCCGCCCCTTGATCGGCATGGTCCAGCCATTGACAAGTCCCGGAAGCCGGAGGGCATCGTTCATCAGGCTGATCAGTCTTTCCGAGGAGATGCGATCCGGGGTAAAGCGGCGCAATATGACCTTGGCCCACTCCGGCGCCCACGACGAATACCAGGTATCCACGGATCGCCATTTTTCTTTCGGATGGAGAACGATCACGGTTTCCAACATGGATAACGGCGCCGGGTCAGTGGATGTCTCGGCACGGCCGGCTTTTCCCAGCACCCGATCCACTTCCGGAAACTGCCGGATAATCCGGTCCGTAGCCTGAAGCACTCGTTGCGCTTCGGCAATGGAAATGCCCGGCATGGTTGATGGCATATAAAGAATTGCCCCCTCATCGAGCGGGGGCATGAATTCAGACCCCAGTCGCAGAAAGAGCGGAACCGTTCCGATTACCAGCATCAGCGCCCCTGTGAGCACGATCCATTTCCACCGAAGCGTCCACTCGGCAACGGGTTGATAGATTCGGATCAGAACGCGGCTGACCGGATGTTTCTCTTCGGAATGGATGGTTCCAACGACCACGGCATTTGTCACCCGGCACAGCCACCTGGGCCGAAAGTGATAGCGATTCAGATGGGTGAAAAACAGCCGCAACGCCGGATCCAGGGTAATGGCTAACAATGCGGCAACAAACATGGAAAGGGTCTTGGTGTATGCAAGGGGTTTGAACAGGCGGCCTTCCTCGCCTTCGAGCGTGAGTATCGGGAGAAAAGAGACGGCAATCACCAGCATGGCAAAAAAGCTGGGGCCAGCAACCTGCTTTATAGCGTCGATGATAACCGTCCGATACTCCTTTTTCCGTCCGCTCTGCTCCCATTCCTCCAGTTTCTTGTGGGTCTGCTCCACCACCACGATGGCTGCATCCACCATGGTTCCGATGGCGATGGCAATGCCCCCGAGCGACATGATATTGGCGGTGAGCCCCATCAGGCGGAATGGAATAAACGCCAACAAGACAGCAATGGGAATGGTGATCATCGGAATAATGGAACTGGGAATGTGCCAGAGGAAGAGGAGAATCACAAACGAAACGGTCACAATGACTTCTGCCAGGGTGGACTTCAGGTTGTCGATGGCCCGGTGAATCAGGTCCGATCGGTCATAGATGGGAACGATCTTCACCCCGGCAGGCAGTCCGGGCTCGATCTCCCGGATTTTGGCTTTCACGCGGTCAATCACATCAAGGGCGTTTTGTCCCTGCCGCATGACCACGATGCCGGAGACAACTTCACCGTTGCCGTCAAGATCCGTGACGCCCCTGCGCAGATCCGGGCCGATAACCACCTGCCCCACATCTTTGATGCGAATCGGGGTGCCGTCGTCGCTGGTGGTTAGCAGGATATTTTCAAAATCGGTGACGGATGTGGCATAACCGCGCCCTCGAACCATGTACTCGGTCCCGCCAAACTCGATCAGTCGCCCGCCCACCTCGGTGTTTCCGCCCCGGACCGCTTCCACCACGCGGCTGATGGAAAGGTTGTAGGCCTGCAACCGGTTCGGATCCACGTTGACCTGATACTGCCTTCTGAACCCCCCGATGGGCGCCACCTCGGCCACACCGGGAACCGACTTCAGATAATAACGCAATACCCAATCCTGATACGATCGAAGATCGGCTAAACTGTGCTGTCCCGACTCATCCACCAGGGCGTACTGAAAGATCCAGCCCAGGCCCGTGGCATCCGGCCCCAGTTCGGTCTTCACCCCCTCCGGGAGCTTCGCCAGAACGCCGGAAAGATATTCCAGTGTCCTGGACCGCGCCCAGTAGATGTCGGTGCCATCCTCAAATATGACATAAACATAAGAGTATCCGAAATCGGAGAAGCCGCGAACCGCTTTTACGCGTGGTGCCCCCAACATCGCAGCCACGATGGGATAGGTTACCTGGTCTTCAATGATGTCCGGGCTTCGATCCCATCGGGAATAAACAATCACCTGGGTGTCGCTGAGATCCGGAATGGCATCCAGCGCAACATGGTTCATGGACCACCAGCCCGCGATACAGGCTGCGCCAATCACGGTAAAGACGATAAACCGGTTCTGAACGGAAAAATCAACAATGCGGTTAATCATGCCCGGGCTCCGCATCAGAGGGGGCACCCGGTTTTCCCGTGTCCGGCGATTCCTTTTTCGATTCGGGTTTTGCCAGGAGTCCAGCGGCGGCCAGTTTCATCCGACTTTCGGAATCAATGAGAAAATTGCCTGAAATAACAATCTGTTCTCCTGGAGCAAGCCCCTTGACGATTTCAACCCGATCGCCAAACCGCCAGCCTGTTACGACCTCCCGAGGCTCGAAATAACCCTCTCCAAGAGCGATGAAGACAATTTTTCTGCGGCCGGAATCCAGAACCGCACTTACCGGAACCGTGATGGCCGGAGGAAGGGGAATGAGAAAGTCCACATCCACAAACATGTCCGGGCGAAACGCATTTTGAGGGTTATCCATCTCCAGGCGCACTTTCAGCGTTCGCGTCGCCGCGTTGAACTCAGGCAGGATATCGCTCACAACGGCTTCAATGGGTTTATTTTGTCGTGGAAGAGATACCTGAGCACGCATTCCCGGTTGAATGTATTTCGCGTCGGTGTTGAAAACGTCCGCGAGAATCCACACCCGGCTGAGATCGGCCACCCTGAAGCATTCGGTACCGCGAACCACCTTTTCAAGAGGTGAAACACCGCGATCGATCACCAGCCCAGTGACGGGAGACCTCACCTGGATGTTCGGGATATATTTTCCCTCTTGCGCAAGCTCACGGAGCTGGGTTTCGTCAACGCCCAGATTCAGGAGTTCCAATTTGGCCTTGTTGGCATACAAGATGTCGTCTTCGCGCATATCGTTTGGGTCTAAATCGCCCGCCCTTCTTTCATCGTCACGGGGCATGGAGTGACCTGCCATCTCCTGCATGGAAGAAGACTGCGTTTCGAGGGTCGTAGTTTTGTTGGACGAAGGGGTTTCGGACTGGGGCAGGGCGCCTGGTGGAGTTGCCGGCATGGCAAACTTGGGTTTCATAGATGAAAACGGCATTCCCAAGGTAGATTGTTTTCTGGGTGGTGGTAAAGCTTCCGAGGGTGTTTTCCCGGCCTTCATGGCTGTAGACGACATTTCCGTGGAGGAAATGCTGCCGGGTTTGGGCGCGGCGGGTCCGGAGGGTCGGGACGAATAGGGCAAAGGTTGACGCGCTCCGGTAAAATTGGTTGCGGGGAAATACCTTTGCGCTAAGTTTGTAAGTTCGGAAAGATATCGCTGCTGCCACGAGAAGAAGTCATAGTCGTAGATTTTGATCAGGGCCATGAGCTGGCCTTTTTCCACCAGGCTGCCGGTGGTGCTCCCCGGGATGTAGGACATCCAGCCATCCACCGCGGAAATCAGCGGGAATACCCGGTTCTCGTCTGCGGCTATGCGTCCCAATGTGCGGATCCGGTGGGTTTCCGAGGCTTTCTCCACCGTACCAATCTGCACACCGATGATCTGTTGTTTTTGAGGGGTTATTTTTACGGTGCCAAGCGACATCGTCCCCTTTGGGCCCATGATCCCCGATCCAACCGGTTCCCGGTCATCGTACACAGGTTCCATGGGCATACCACACGGCGCAAGTCCTGGTTTTTCAGACACATTCGCCGGATTCATGGGGTCTACGTAGTGAAGGAGCAGGCGTTCTTCTCCAAGATCGTCCTTTTCGCCTGTCCAGCGCTGGCTGTACCAGGTGCCTCCTCGAAACGATGCGATGAGAAGAATGAGCAGCAAAAACAGAAACAGAAATTTTTTCATGGTGTCAATCAGCCTGCTTTCTGCCTAAATCGAGGATATCAAGCTCCTAAAGATCGGCCCCCGAATGGCTTTTTGACGTTCAACCCCAATGCGTCTCCTGAACCTTTACGAAAATTTCAGGCGCGGTCGTAGTAGGCGATCGTTCAGATGGCATAGCCAATTAACTCTGACCACTCCCACAAGGGTGGCTTGAGCCGAGATACAGTGAAGAACCCATCTGCATGGTGGGGCTTCATCGTTCGGCATGGGAAACGGATCGAAAAGCCTTTCCGCACTTGAATATTTTCCCTTGTCGGCCTGCTGGCCAAATAGAAGGTTGGTCATTTGGGCCATACTCTCTCCAAGAACGGCAGTATTCAGACAGATTTTTTTGGCTATCCTTATCATAAGCATCACATTTTTTCACGGTTTTTTTAAGTTTTTATCCCGTTACGAAGTAACTGTAAATGGGGTATAAGATTTTGTAAGGGTTCACAGGTTCGGGGTTTCCCGCTGCAGCGGGATTCAAGGTTGGGAATAGGGGCAGAATTGATGACCCGAAAAACTGCCAAAACATCCTGTCTTTGCCAAATGGCTTCCATTGGGCCGCGGGTTTTCGGGGTTGGAATGGTGAGCCCGGGGGTTTTCATGGGACAATGCGCCTCCAAATGGGAATTGGGGGAACAAAAATGCAACCTTAAACCTCTGAACCTTTGAACCCGTGAACGATTACAAGATTTTTTTAAAATTAGGGGAATATCTTATTGACTTTATTTTGTCCCTCCGTTAAAATTTTATCACATAAAAAATGCTGCCACAAAAACCACAAAAACCACAAAAACAAGGAAAAACAAGAAAATTTTTGACAGGGCTGTAGATCTGCATCAATTGAGGTTCTGGAGACTTTTTGGCGCCGGCAGTTTTCTCACTTTTTGTGTTACCGGCATAGCCCACTTTAAGTATAAAAAGGCCCCAAGCGCGTCATCCCCGCGAAAGCGGGGGGGTTATCTTGATGCATTCGTATTTTCGGCTTTTTACGAATGCATCAAGATGAGGTAGAGGACTTTTCTAATTTTGCGATTGATCAGATTAGGTTACAAATAGACAATCCCTATTTCACATGAAGGAGACAACATGAAGACAAAATTTGGATTAAATCTCCTGCCGATCATTGTTTTGTTCCTCTTTTCTGTTTCATTCCTCGCTGTTTCAGGGGCTGCTGCATCTGGAAAGGCCGACAGAGAGAGTATCCTGAAGGCCTACGGAAACCTGCCGCTCTATTTTATTGAAAACAAGGGGCAGATTGATTCCAAGGTCAGGTTTTATGTCAAGACATCCGGTCAGACCCTGTATTTTACAGATGAGGGGATCGTATTTGATCTTCTTCGCTCGGAAAAGGCGCCCTGGAAGGGCACAGAGGGAGCGGAAAAGGGCCGTCATACCCCAAGGGCAAAAACAGAACGGTTGGTGTTCAACCTTGGGTTTGAAAATGCCCAGGAAGGGGTTTTGATAGAGGGTCTGGACCGTCAAGAGGGTGGGATCAACTTTTTTACAGGCAACGACATGAGCCAGTGGAAGACAGGCGCCCCTACTTATAAAGGGATCGTCTACAGGGAGGTTTACAAAGGCATAGACCTGAAGGTATTTGGAAACGGCAAGGACATCGAGTATGAATTTATTGTAAATCCGGGAGGGAACCCCGACGATATTTTATTAACCTACAATGGAATAAAAGGGCTCGCCAAAAACGGGGAAGGAGAGCTTCTGAAAGAGACCGCCTTCGGGGAACTCAAGGAGACGAAGCCCTATATCTATCAGGAGATAGAAGGAGTAAGGACGGTGGATGGAAGGTTCGAAATCCGGAGCCCTGCCGGCCAATTCCAAGCTGGAAAATATTCGTACGGATTTCAGGTCGCCTCCTATGACCCATCCTTTCCCCTTATCATTGATCCCATCCTTTCCTACTCCACCTATCTGGGGGGAAGCACTGGCGATGATATTGGAAAAGGGATAGCCGTAGATGCCTCAGGCAATGCCTATGTGACAGGATATACCGCTTCCACCAACTTTCCCTTACAAAGCGCATATCAGGGAACCCTCGCCGGTGGCTATGATGCCTTTATCACCAAACTTACCTCAGCGGGAAATGCCCTTTCTTACTCCACCTATCTGGGGGGAACCGGTGCTGATTACGGAACAGGGATAGCCGTAGACGCCTCAGGCAACGCCTATGTGACAGGCTATACCGATTCCACCAACTTTCCCTTACAAAGCGCATATCAGGGAACCCTCGCCGGTTATTCTGATGCCTTTATCACCAAACTTTCCTCAGCAGGAAGCCTTGTATACTCCACCTATCTGGGGGGAATCGGGTCCGATTTTGGGTATGGAATAGCGGTAGACCCCTCAGGCAACGCCTATGTCACGGGAAATACCACTTCCAACCCTTTCCCCACAACAGCCGGGTCGTTTCAGACAACCTATCAAGGTGGCTCTGATCCCTTTTTTGGCAGCGGAGATGCCTTTATCACCAAACTTTCCTCAACTGGAAGCGCCCTTTCCTACTCCACCTATCTGGGGGGAACCGGTTCCGATTTTGGGTATGGAATAGCTGTAGACGCCTCAGGCTACGCCTATCTGGCAGGATATACCACTTCCGCCGACTTTCCCACGTCAACCGCGTATCAGGCAACCCTCAAAGGTGATGCT
>JAUPKI010000017.1 GCA_030837545.1 Thermodesulfobacteriota bacterium
AAAGTTGAAATCGGAATTTTTCCCTTATTGACTTCAGGCACTTTAAACTCGTAACTTCAAACTTGGAAGAAAGAATAACCCGTAACCACTATGAAACGTATTCTCTTCATTATTCTGTTCCTCATCATCCTTGTCCTCTGCGGCTTTCTGGTCTATTTCTACTACGGGGTGAGTCAGGAGGCGGACGAACGGATCGAGCGAGGGGCGATTGACCGCGTCATTGCCTCTGAAAGCCCGGTCTATTACGCGGATGGCCACACGCCCATAGGGGTCTTCTTTGAACAGACCCACAGCAAACACGTCCCCTACAAGGAGATCCCCAAGGTCTTTATCAAGGCCCTGATTGCAGCGGAAGACAGTGACTTCTTCAATCATATGGGGTTTGACATCCAGTCCGTTGTCAGGGCCTTTATCGCCAACGTGAGGGCCGGTCGTGTGGTTCAGGGCGGCAGCACCATCACCCAGCAGACAGCCAAGAACATATTCAAGCGGGAAAAACGGTCCTACATATCCAAACTCAAGGAGGTGATGCAGGCCTTTCTTTTGGAAAGGCGATATACTAAGGAAGAGATCCTTGAGATGTATGCCAACCAGTTTTTTGTAACCGGCTATGGAAAAGGCCTCTGGATAGCGGCCCAGTATTTTTTTGGAAGAGATCCTCAGGACATCGACCTGGTGGAGGCCGCCTTTATCGTCGGTTCGCTGAAAGGGCCGAACCGCTACAACCCGTTCATCAAAAAGAGCCAGATCGAAAAGGACGAGGCCAGACGGCTGGCCAAGACCCGGAAGGATTATGTATTGGCCAATATGCTCAAGCTCGGCTTCATCACCAGGGAGGAATATGCTGAAGCGTTGAAAAGTGAGGTCCCGTTCAAGATGGGAAAGGTCACCTATCGGCTCAATGTGGTTCTGGACTACATCCGGAATCAGCTCGAATCTGATTATTTCAAGAAGATCCTTGATGAACAGGGGGTTGAAAACATTGCCACGTCCGGGATCAGGATTTACACGTCGGTTGATAAGGATATCCAGAATGCCGCCCTCATGAGCCTCCGCAGGCGTCTCCCGCTGATCGATGTGGAGCTGAACGGCTACAGACCCTGCCGGGAAGGGGACCCATGCGGGGAACAGATTGAAAACAGGGGAAAAGAAACAGAAGAGAGCCTCCCCTTTCTGGCCCAGATTACCGCTATCAACCCAGGCAGGGAAAAGGGCCATCTGGTGGTTGGGTGGGACAATGGCAGCGGGGTCATCGACTTCGAGGGCTTCGAGGCGATAGGGTCGGCCTGGATCAAGGAAAAGCGTGGGGCCTGGGCCAAGTTCGGCCGGGAACATGCCCCCGCTTTTTTAAAAAGCTTGCGAGTGGGAGACTGGGCGCCGGTTCAGGCCATGCCAAGGCCTGGCGGGAATGAGGAGGAAAACCCTGGGCCGAAACTGATGCTAACGGCCATCCCCGAGGTGGAAGGCGGGATCGTGGCGCTGCAACAGGGGATGATACGGGCGATGGTGGGGGGGTTCTTTGACCGTCACTTCAACCGGGCCGTGAATGCGAAGCGTCAGTTGGGCTCTATCTTCAAGCCCATTGTCTATGCCGCGGCTCTGAAGCTGAAATGGAATATCCTCGATCCGCTCAAGAACAGGTCGGAGCTCTATCAATTTCAAACGACGTCCTATGTGCCCCGGCCTGATCACAAACCCAACAGCGACACGGTGTCCATGGCATGGGCCGGCGCCAAATCGGAAAACCTGGCATCTGTCTGGCTCCTCTACCACCTCACCGACCACCTGAACCTGAGCGAGTTCCGCCAGGTGGTGGATCTCGTGGGGCTCGGGAGAAAGGAAGGGGAGTCCCCTCGGGCCTACAAGGCGCGGATCAGGGACCAGTATGGCATAAGAGTCGACAGAGTCAACCTGATGGATGGGGCATTTGAAGAGGCCAAGCGCCAGGTGAGGAGCGACATTATCTTTGGAGGCCATGAGGCCGTTCTGGGGGACGTAAACCGCCTCCAGTTTGATCTGGGGAGAGGCAACTCCGGTATGGAGGCGCCCGAGACCCAACAAAACTTTCGATACGACTTTCAGAGGCTTCGGCGTCTTAATCTTCAAATGCACACGCAGTTCAAAGGGGCTGTCCAGATACTCCATGGGGAGGGCCGGGGCGGCGATGCCGGAACCAACCGACTCCTGTCAGAGGCCCTCAGCGGTTTTTACAGGATCAGCGAACCCGAAGGAGGTGACCGTCTGGTCTATACCGACCATCCTGAGGCCCTGGTTCCGGCGGCCCTGACGCCGGTCAGCCCGGCATGGCTCCTCGAAAAGGGGATGGACGCCAACATGGCCAGGGATGTCTGGATCGACGGTCTGATTCCCTCGGCCGTACTGGAGAGCCTGGAGAACCACACGGAGACCCATTACAAAAAGAGCCTCACCGATGACCAGTACAGCGTGGCGGTTTTCTCTAAGATCAGGGATTTCAGGATACTTGTCAATCTCTTATATGTGGTATATCTTTCAAAAAAGATCGGCATCTCCACTCCCCTCGATCCGGTCCTCTCATTTCCTCTGGGGCCCAATTCCATCAGCATCATGGAGGCTGCCCTGGCCTATGAGACGCTCTTGACAGGAAAGGCGTATCCCCTCTCTCCTGAGAGCGGCCTTGCCATGGTGCCGATTATCACGAAGATCGTTGACAGAGAGGGAGAGATCATCTACGCTTTCACCCCCAAGCCTGAAAGGGTCTTGTCCGAAAGGGTCTCAGCGCTGACCACCGAGATCCTGAGGAAGGTGATGGAGGTCGGGACCGGACGAAAGGCCAGGGATGCTGTCCGCCTATTCGACAGACCCCTCCCGACCTTTGGTAAGACAGGGACTGCGAACGAGTTCACCAATTCCAGCTTTGTCGGTTTTATACCCGGCTACAATAAGGAGGCCAGTCTGTTTAACATGGATGAGGGGTATACGATTGCCGCCTACGTTGGCTATGATGACAACCGTCCCATGAAGGGGAAGCACATAGAGGTATACGGCGCATCCGGGGCCCTTCCCCTCTGGATCGACACAGCCAATGCCGTCATCAACTCCCCTGGATTTCAGAAGGAGATTCAGGTGGCTGATCTGGTCTTCGGCACGCCAGTGGCGGGCCCTACGAATGGACAGGGCAATCTCCGGAGCGTACCGGTATCGGCCGTCACCGGTCTCCCGTTGAGTCTGTCCGGAGAGGACGCCAGCTCTTCATCAGGAAGGGTTGCCGTTCTTACGGAGGGAGAGGCCGACCGGGGAGAATGGAAGCTCAAGAGAGAGTTTGACCCGTTTTAGAGCCACAGAACGTTCATCCCTGAACGTTTGAACATGGATGCATGGGTAAAAAGTCAGAGAATGTCCTTTTTCGTCATTCCGGCGAAAGCCGGAATCCAGTCCCGCCAAAGCGGGATCAAATAGCTAACCACGCCAAGGCGTGGTTCTGGACTCCGTCCCGCCATTCGGCGGGATTCACCGGGGTGACGACTTTTTACGAGACCATCAAGACTGAATCTATGAACTATTTTCATGGTAAAGGAATCCTATGACAGCACGGAGCATACCCCTGTTGCTGGTTTGTTTAGCATGGATTTCAGGGTGCGCTACCTCCCCGAGAGATCGAATGCAGGTTGCGCCAGAGACCAGGGAACATTCTGCCCTTCAGATCGACGAGGCGCTGATCGATCAAAAGATCGATTTTTTGGAGGGCGTTCTGAAAAGAGAGGCGTTGTCAAAAGAGGACCGTGAGACCGCCACTGTGCTACTCTCTGCCTACAAACAACTCAAGGCGTCGGCATCCTCCCGCCTTGGGGAAAAAGGCTATCAGAGGCTCATCCTCTCTCTGCTCAATGCCGTGGGCCGCATAGACGAGGCATACTATGGCGAAAAGGAGATTGGGCAGCGGGATAAGGACAGCCTCGCCCGTTTTGCGGGGAAGCGGCAAGCCATTATCGATCTGTATCTGAAAGGGGACTATAAAGGGGTCATCCAAGGGGCGAGCGAGCTGAAAAGCCACTTCGGCGCAGATGCCATTACCCCTGAGATGGGTCTTCTCTTGGCTCTGTCCCTGGCAAGAGAAGGAGATCTGAAGCAGGCGATCCAAATCGGGGAGGGGATTTCGGATGAGCTGAATCGTCTCCCCGATGGCGTTGAACTCCGTACCCGGACCGCCGAATGGCAACTGGCGTTGGGAAGCAGGGAGAAGGCACTTCAGGTCTATGAGGGGTTAACCGAAAAAGAGGGCCAACGGGCTGACCGCCTGCAGGAGCTCGGTCAACAGGTCCGTGCGGTCGAGAGGAAAGGCGAGACAGGAGAGAGTGCCGCTGCTGAACCCGAAGCGGGTCCGGTTCCCGATGACCTCTCGCAGGAGGGCGAATACACCATGGATCAGATCCTCCAGAAGGTGCATTCCCTGGTCCAGGAGCATGCCTATAGCAAGGCGCGGATTCTCATCCTGAGAGAACGATTACGAATTGGAGAAGGCCCTGAGGCCGAACTGTTGGATAAGGAACTCGAACAGATCGATCAGCACGAGGCGGGACTTAACGCCCAGAAGGAGATGAGAGATGATTCCCTGAAGGAGACCCAGGAAGCGGCCAGGCAAATGATCGAAAAAGAGGACTATGAAGCGGCCATCGATTCATTCAGCAAGGTGGGAGGGTCGAAGGAGCTCGATGCGGAATCACGTGAATTAAAGGAAAAGGCGGTGGAAGGTCTGATCAACAAGGAAAGGAACCGGGCCGCGGAACTCTTCCTGGCAGCGAGGAAGACCAGCAACCCTTCCAAAAAGAAAGAGCTCCTTGAATCGGCCTACAACATGCTGAACGGCCTGATCAAAAAATATCCGTCATCTCCGCTCAATCAGAAGCTCAAATCGAATATCGCCGTGGTACAGAAAGAGCTGGATAAGCTAAGGTAGACCCGGATACACAGTCGCGTTAGGCCATTGCCAATGATCTTCCCGGAATGCCCATAGGTAAGAATCAGTGAGTCCTCTTTTTTTCTTGATATGTTTCAGAGTTAGGTGTAAAACCCCTCGGCTTAGGAGTTCCATATCAGCCGCCGTGATAGAGCCCGACCGAAGGCGTATGGAAACATCAGATTTCGGGACGACTTGACGTCCCAACCCGGGCGATGAGCATAGGCGAAACAGAGGATATGATGAATCAGGATGGTCTCAGATGACCGATACATGGATTTGTCTGGGTTATGGTCATGCGGATGTCAAAAGCTAAGCTGCGTCGTGCCCTGATAGACGGCCGGTCCATCTTCTTTCAGGAGTTTCTGAAACACCCTCTTGAGATCGGGTCCATCATTCCGAGTTCCCGTTTCCTTGAGCGCCGCGTTGTGCAGACTGCCGGGGTCCGTTCTGCCAGGACCATCGTCGAACTGGGGCCTGGAACTGGAGGCACAACCCGGGCGATACTGCGCGCCATGGCGCCACAGGCCAAGCTCCTAACCATTGAAATCAATCCAAATTTTCACGCCCTGGTAAGCTCCATGGCGGATGATCGGCTCATCGCCCATTTTGGGAGTGCCCGCGGGCTGAAAGAAATCCTCCAGATGTATGGTCTGAGCGCCCCGGAAGCCGTCATTTCCGGCATACCGTTTTCCACCATGCGCAACGGGTTGGGGTCTCAGATTATGGAGGCGATCACCTCAGCCCTCGCCCCGGACGGGTGTTTCGTGGCATACCAGGTGAGCAAGGAGGTCGCTTCCGTGTGCCAACCCTTCTTGGGATCAGGGCGGATGGAGGTGGAGCTGTTCAACATACCGCCGGTACGGGTGTATCGATGGGAAAAAAATGGGAAGGGCCGTTGACCTCCGACAACAGGCCTCTCTAAGTATAACTTACCCTTTACCCTTTCATACGCATTTCCTCGATCAACCGCTCCAGGTCTTCAGGGCAGGTGATGGGATAAATCTCATACGCGGCAAATGCCGTCAGATCTGCACAGGCCGTTTCGCATCCCTGGACAGCAACCACCATATCGCAAGGATCGGCGTCCGACGATGCCCACGCCACAGTTCCCCTCAAACGCGCTTTCAGCTCTTCCACTAATGCGACCCGGTCATACTTGGGGTTGCATCCCCCGCAGTACTTGATCCGAACGCGGGGTTTCACCCCTCAATCCTCGATGCCGCAGAGCTTTTTGGCGGCCCGCTGCTTTTCCGCCAGATTCACCCGTCTGGAGATCATGATCCGCTGAGCCTGGGGCGACCCTGCCCCGTGTATGGATTCGGTCAGATAGCCCACTGCGGCCGTTCCCAGGGTCAGATTTTCGATCAGCCGCAGGATGCGCATCCGGTTCTCGGCGGGGACATCCGGGTTGGCCTTGAAGTATTTCCTGATCCATCTGCCGGTATCAGGGGAACGTAGGTCCTTTTCCGAGGGGAGGGTGACCATCAGCCCGCCTGCGATATCCTGGGCCAGTCGGGAGAGTTCAAATGGAAAGCGGGTGACATTGTGCTTGTGCACATTGGCGAGGAGGATGTTCACGCAGTAGGTCCCGCTGGGTTCTTTGTGGCCTTCTGAGGCGCAGGCGATGCATCCGCAGTAGAGGGTCTCGTTCAAGTGATTCATCTCCACGATCTTGTCGCGGATATGCGATGCCTTGTCGGCGCCGTTATACTCTGCAATGGTCTGGGCCGCGCCGATCAGCACATCGCCCACCCCCACCTTGCAGGCATAGCTCTGGCGGTGATAGGCGGCGAATGTCTCCACGAGCTGCCCGGAGAAGTCAACTTCCCGGAACATGAAGACCCGGTCCCATGGCACAAAGACGTTGTCAAAGACCACCAGGGCCTCATGTCCGCCAAAGAGGATATTTCCCTGGTCCATCGTGCCCCCCTCCAGTTTTCGCGTGTCGCAGGACTGACGCCCCATGATGTAGGTAATCCCCTCGGCGTCGCTGGGCAAGGCAAAGGATACCGCATAATCCGCGTCCTCCTTGCGCATGGAGAGGGTCGGCATGACCACGACCTCATGGGAATTGACCGCTCCCGTCTGATGGGCCTTGGCCCCCCGCACGACAATCCCGTCCTTCCGTTCCTCCACCACGCGCAGAAATGCGTCCGGGTCGGGCTGCTGGTGGGGAGCGAGTCCTCTGTGGCCCTTGGGATCTGTCATGGCGCCGTCCACCATCAGGTCGTTTTCCTGAATATACTCGAGATATTTTAGAAAACGGGGGTAGTATGCCGTGCCGTACTTACTGTCAATATTGTAGGTGACAATGGAAAGGGCATTCAGGGTGTCCATGCCCACGCATCGCTGAAAACAGCACCCGGTCTCACGGCCCAGGAGCCTCCCCATCTTGCTCTTCTTGACCAGGTCGCCGACATTCTGGTGGATGTGGGTGAACCGGTTGATCTTCTTTCCCGTAATATGAGACACGGCTGTCATCAGGTCCTCGTGTTCCGGCGAATGGGCCAGCTCGTAGGTCTTGGCCACCGCATTCATGGAGGGTCGAATGATCGGGTGGTCCACCACATTTTCGATCCTCTCACCGAACATGTAGACCTGCAGTCTTAATTTCCTGAGACTTTCCTCATACTCTTTTGCCGTCATCATGGTCATACGAGATCCCTCCTGTCGCTTCAAACCGATATCGTATCCTGATGTCCATTCTCAAAACAGACGTTATTCGTTGTTGCTGCCTGATCAGCCCCGTGGCGGATCAAGGAGAAAGCGGTAACTCATCCTGGAGCATTCCGGCCACACTCCTTGAATCGAAACCGAGCTCAATTCTCTATTTTCCCCAATTGTCTTGATTCGTCAAGCTCGATTTCGCTTTTCCGAAGGATTCTGGCATCAGGTCGATGTCGCAGCAGTGCACGCAAACTGTGAAGGATGGCATCGGCTATCTTCGTATCGATGTCCGCGGATTTACCCATGTTATTCTCCGATGGGGAAATGGGCTGCAGCGATGTTGGAAGCCGGCCATTGACGGTCCCTGAGCGTAGTTGGAAAAGACTGTGCCAAGAGGGGGCTGTCTTTGATAGGAGAATAGGTAAATTTGCAGGGCAAACACTCCTGTTGTCTATTCGTATTATTCGTGTGATGAGTTGGGTGAAGACGCATCCCGTCTACCTTTCAAATCTGTTTCGCAGCCCTTGTCCGGGCACGTCATGTTCGACAATCAGACATTGTTTCATACGGGTTACCCCCTTTCCATGCCGACATTCCTTTTTAGGAGAATATTTTTTTGACATACGGGGAATTTTCCCGTAATATTGGCCAAACAGAGAATCCCGAAAAGGAGGACATCATGAGCTTTCAATCTTTTGAGGAAATTATTCGGTTTGCCATCGAGAAGGAGCAGCAAGCGGTGGCCTTTTACGAAGACGCCAGCCGGCAGGAAACCTATTCAGGGGCCAAGAAGACATTTGCGGAGTTCGCCAATGAAGAACGGAAACACGAGGCCCTGTTGGAGGGTCTTCTCAAGGGTGAAAAAACCCTCTCCGACTATCAATTTAAATGGATCCCCGATATCAAGCGAAGCAACTACATCGAGGACATGGAGTACCAGAAAGGGATGTCTTACCTGGATATCCTGAGGCTCGCCATGAAGCGGGAAGAAAAGTCCCTTCAACTCTATAGAGACCTATCCGAAAAGACAGACAATGCGGAACTGCTCAAGGTATTGAAGTTGTTGCGCCAGGAAGAGGCCAAACACAAACTGGCCCTTGAAACGCTCTACGATGATCACATGGCAAAAATGGGGGATTAGACAGACGCAGAGGACGCAGAGTGAGCTGTTTTTCCCTTTGCGTTCTCCGCGCCTTTGCGGTGGAAACGGATGTCGAGACGTCTAACACCCCCACTTATTGAGATAATACCAGGAGTCCAGATAGATGGCTGAAAACACGGAGAAAAATCTCGGCTACGCCTTTGCCGCTGAATCCAAGGCGGCGGTTCGAAATGATGCCTTTGCCAAGAAGGCGGAATCAGACGGCTACCCCCAGATCGCACGTCTCTTCAGTGCTATTTCCGATGCAGAATCGGTCCATGCCCGCAGGTACCTTCGGCTGATGCGCGGCAAGATCGGGTCGACCGAAGAAAACATCGAGACGGCTTTTCAGAATGAGATCAAGGCCAACGTGGAGGAATACCCCAAACTGATCAAAGACGCATCGGATGAGGGGAAGGAGAGCGCATTGAATGCCTTTTCCCAGTCCCGCGACGTGGAAAGCCGCCATGCCGAGCTTTACAAAAAGGCCATGAACGACATGCTGGCGGATCGACATACCGTCTACTATGTCTGTCAGGTCTGCGGCTATGTCAGCGAAGACGCGGCCCCGGACAACTGCCCGGTCTGCGGGGCGGTCAAGGCAAAATTCAAACTCGTGGAGTAGCCCCCATCCATCAATCCGTCCTGCCTTCAACGACACAAAGCGTACCCAATCCCAGGTCAGAAGATCCTCAACCACCTGGAATTATGGGACGTTAAGCCCCGACCTCCACCCAAAGCGACCGGGCCGCCAAAGACCCCCGAATACAGAATAGATTATTCCCACCGGGGCGTAGGCCCCTATGGGCCGG
>JAUPKI010000141.1 GCA_030837545.1 Thermodesulfobacteriota bacterium
ACACGGAGCACATCCCCGGCCTTTGCCTTCAATATGGAGGCCGTGCGTCAGGAAGGGATGGGGCCCAGGCCCGGCCGCACCATCAACATGGTCCAGCTCGGATCCGCGCTCACCGCTGTGAATGATCCGCCGGTCAAGGCCCTCCATGTCTATCACAGCAATCCGGCGGTGGTGGCCCCCGATTCCTCGCAGGTCATCCAGGGATTAAAGAGAGAAGACCTGTTCACGGTCGTTCATGAGATCGTCATGAGCGAGACCGCCCTCTACGCCGACATCGTGCTGCCTTCGGCCACCTCCATGGAATGCACGGACCTCTACCTGAGCTATGGCCACTACTATCTTCAGATGGCCCATCCGGTCATCGAACCGATCGGAGAGGCCCGGCCCAGCCTCGCCATCTTTCAGGAACTGGCCCGCCGGTTCGGTTTCAATGACCCGTGTTTCAGACAATCCGAATCAGAACTCATCGAGGACCTGCTGGCATCCGATTCGCCCTACCTGAAGGGGATCACGCTGGAGCGTCTGAAAGAGGGGCGTCCCATTCGCTTGAACGTCCCCGCAGACATCTTCTCGGCAGGCTTCAAGACCCCATCCGGCAAGATCGAGTTTTATTCCGACAGCATGGCTGCCCAGGGACTGGACCCGCTCCCGAACGGGGATCCCAGCGTGGATGCGGAGGGCCAGGGCCGTTTTCACTTGCAGTTCATCACCCCGCCCCGCCATCAGTTTCTCAATTCCACCTTCAATGAAGTCGACGCCCTTCGCCGACAGGCCGGTCCGCCCACCCTGATGATCCATCCGGATGACGCCAGAGATCGGGGGATCGAGGAGAATCAGAAGGTGCGGGTCTTCAATGACCGGGGCGAGGTCTTTCTGTTTGCGCGAATCACCGATCGAACAGGACCTGGCGTCACCGTGGCCGAGGGGCTCTACTGGCCCCGGTTCATGCCGGGACGGCACGGGATCAACGAATTGACCAGCCAGGCCCTCACCGACATGGGCCAGGGCTGCGCCTTTCACTGCAATCTCGTTGAAGTGACGCCCCGCTGACCCGATTTTTGGCCATTCGTTGTCAATGCCCTTGACTCACTTGTCAAAACCTGCGTCCGGATGTTGCTCGTCTGCTCTCATTCGCCAGGACTGAGGCGGCAGGAAAGTAACCTCGAGGCCGAACGGCGAGGCGATTTTTTCCAGTGTTGCGAGGGTCGGGTTGCCTGAGCCCTTTTCGAATTCGGAGAGTATCCGTGGGGAAATGGCGGCTACCTGCTTGGCGTATTCCTTCTGGTTCATTCCAAGAATGTTGCGCATCCGTCGTGTGGCTTCACGCATGTCGATATCGCCCCGGGCCAGGTCGAGGTAAAGCGTCTCTTTCATGCGTGCCATTTCAGCGGGTGTCAATCGTTTCATGCGGTCTCCTATCGCCACGTCTGTGGCCGGGCTTCTTCGAGTCCTGCTGCAACTTCGTCAATCCAGCCAGCAAGTCTCAGTATGATGTCGTCGTCGACGTGGTGGTGTTCCATGGTGTCGGGCAGCCGCCTGACCTCCTTGCTCAGGTCTGCCAACCAGCTTCTGGTTTCAATGGGAGGCATGAGATCTTTGAATTTTTCGCAAATCATGGCCCATTCCGGCTGACTGCCGGGCCGCTCATCATCCCATCGACTCACACGCCCGATACCTTCGGGGTCCAGAAACATGGGTGCAAAGTCGAAAAGCGGTGAAAGGCGTACCTGGGTCCCCGTTCTTAAAACCGCCGCATTGCGACCATGATTGTCTGTATTGCGTAGCGCCAGGTTAAGGATGTCGCGCAGCATGTATTCCCGCAACTCCTGTGCCGGATCGGAGGCTACCTGCGCCAGGGCACGGCAATAGGTGTCGTGATGCACCGCGGCGCCGAATCCCGGGATATTGGCCACGGCATACAAGCTGTTCATTCCGAAGCGTTCAACCCGGCCATCCGAGACCCTCCGGTCAAAACGCGGTACAAACAGCGCGCCTTCCTCATAAACAAGAGGCTCCCCGGTGCTAATGCCGAAGCTCCGGGCAACTTCCAGATAGGGGGCTTCATTGCGCAAAACCTTTTCATTCAGCTTATCGGTACGACGGCCGCGAGGAAATTTCACGAGCCAGAATTTGCGGGCCTTTTCGTCGGGCAGGGCGCCTTCTGCATGAAACAAACCGCCATCATCCTCCACGAGCAGATATTTCGGCGCTTCACCCTGTATGCTGGAAGCCCCTGCCACATAGGCGCCGCGTTCTTCGGCATAATCCAGGAAGCGTTCCTGCTGCTCGATAATGTCGCTGCGCACAAATCCCACCTTGAAATGGTCGGGCGGGGGAGAAGGAACGGCCTCAGCGATTCTCAGATTGCCCGGAGGCGCCCCGGCGCCATTTACGAGGAGACGCCAATCCATGTGCGGCCCGTCTTTTTCAGCCTGCATCCGTCTGAGCCATGCTCGCCGACCGGCGCCTCCCGGCAGGAGATCGAGGATCACTGGCGGCCATTGCTCAGATCTGAACAATTCAAAGCCTACTGTAAGCCCCGGGATCATCTCAGCCGACCTGTCTCCCAGGTACGTGACAGCATAGTCGATATCATATTGCAGCCGGCCGCCGCCCCCAGCGCCCTGGTCCAGTGTCTGGGGATCGGGTTCAAAAACCGCCGCCGTTGCCCAGCGGCCGTCGATGAATATTTCAATGTGACACTCCATGGTTCCCTCAAGTAGTCTACATTCGAGGCGGACAGCCCATTTAATTCACTTTAGTGGTCTATTCTAAGGATTGATATGTGGATTTGTCAAGAATAAATCACTATAGTGGTCCATTTTAAGGCCCTTTTCAAAATATGGCACACTATAGTGTGTTCATGGCACTGTTAAATGTTGCCATCACCAACGCTGGGATCTGATTTCCAGACCAAAGGAGGTGATTCGCGAAGGCCCCTGTCATTCAATCCCATCCGGAGGGTTTGGGCAAATGGGCATTGGGCATGCAGGAGCTCATGCCGGACACCCCATAAATACCGTCGCTATTTCGACTGATTTTCCTTGACTTTCTACAAGTTAGAAGTATGATTCCCCACGATTACCGAAGCCATATTACCCAAAGAACATAGAGGTTTTAGGGACTCAGGATAACCTTGCGCCTCGGGCCTTCAACTTTCACCTTTGCGCTTTGAGCTTTCAGCTTATGAACCATCCCCTCAAATACCCCATACGGATCTCCTGACAGGCCCTTTTTGGCCTGTTGGGAGGATTTTCATCCGGAATCCAATAACCCTGCTTCGTCGTCTAATCATGAATGCTGACCCAAAGAAGTATCCCTGGCGATCTCCGTGCCTCAAGGACCGCGTCATGGCGTTGGAAAGGGCGGTGACACAACATCAACATGTGTGACCGTAGCTACAGGTAAGTGTCCCAAGGTGTCGGGATGGGAAGGGGCCTGCTCCGGCAGAGACGATTTTCAGCTCAAATTGTCCAGTTTTCTGGTTAACCTCTCATTCGTGGAGTTATGCAGATAGAATGTCCAAGGATCAGCAGAAAACAACCACCTTTTTTTTGCCTTTTTTGGAGATATGCAGAGACTTCATTAGTTCGCGTCCGAAAGAGGTTTAGAATGAAATTCAGAGTCTTTTCCATTTCGATAAGTCTTTTTTGCTTTCTTTCGATTTGTGGCAATTTGCGTTTTGCTGTAGCGGCATGCACAGGAATCGCTGAGGCCGTTGACAACACCTCTCTAATTTGGACATGCGGGGGGAATGCAGATTGGTTTTCCCAGTCCGATGTTTCACATGATGGAACCGATGCGGCGCAAAGCGGCCTTATTTCAAATAGCCAAACCACTTGGCTTGAAACAACGGTTACCGGTCCAACGACTCTGAGCTTTTACTGGAAATCCTCTTCCGAATCAGTG
>JAUPKI010000142.1 GCA_030837545.1 Thermodesulfobacteriota bacterium
AAGGGCTTCGAAGGGTCCGGCAGGGGATGGCGTCTTACCGGGTTGCCCTGATGTGTTCGGAAAAAGACCCGGTGACATGCCACCGGACCATCCTCGTGTGCCGGCATTTGCGCGAAAAAGGAACACGGATCCGGCATATCCTGGAAGATGGTTCAGTGGAAAACAATGACCTCACGATCAAAAAACTCATGGACCTGCTGAAGCTGCCTGACAGCGATCTGTTCACCTCTCCGAAAGAAATGGTGGAGCGGGCCTATGATATTCAAGGCGACAAGATCGCGTATGTTCGGGAGAACGACAAGAGTTCGCACGAGCACAGCCTCTGAGCGGGGGCCAGTCAGATCAGGCAGAAACGATTGCAAGTGACTAAAGTGAGCTAAAGTGACTAAAGTTGAAAACCTGCAACCCGTATCGAGTATCCAGTTCCACATGATAGGCGGATAGGGTCGATACGGTGATCGACCCCATGAGTGCTTGCGCGGCAGATCGCGCACAATCACAAACCCAATAAACACACCCAATAAACCCAAATAACCTGAAGTTTCACACGAGGGAAACACCATGAGTGCTATACATCTGTTTACGATCGGCTTCACGAAAAAACCGGCCGAGGCCTTTTTCTCCAGACTGTCCAGGGCCGGGGTGAAACGCATCATCGACATACGGCTCAACAATGTGTCTCAGCTTGCCGGGTTTGCCAAGCGCGATGACCTTCGCTATTTCCTGAAGGCCACTTGCGGAATTGACTATATCCACCTGCCGGAACTGGCTCCCACTCAGGATATCATGGATGATTTCAAGAAAAAAAAAGGCGATTGGTCTGCTTACGAAAAAGCTTTTCAACTTCTGTTGAAGGAAAGAAGGCCCGAGGAAACCCTTTCCCGGGACCTGTTCGACAGTGCGTGTCTCCTGTGCAGCGAGGACAAGCCTGACCACTGCCACCGTCGCCTTGTGGCCGAATATCTGGCCGATAAGTGGGGCGATGTGGAGATTGTCCACCTGTGACAGATGAGATCAAAACCCTTTCAGAACGGTCCTTGGGGCAATGGGCCAGGATGTTGTAGGCCGTTCGCCACCCCGGTTGGGTCCTTATACCCAAAGGAGGTCGGCTCCAATTAAGGAAATTTCCCTGTGGAATGGGGGTGACGCCGCTCACCTTCCGAGGCCCTTGCGACCCAGGCAGGTGTCCGCCGCTGGAAGACGCCCAAGCCATCCCGTCTAATGGTATGCCTCCCCCGGCGCTTCGTTGCCAATAACCTTTTGAATTGCCTAAAGATGGGCCTAAGGTCCTTGACAATCGTTCAGAATAACGTCACATTGCGGTGTAAAGGCACCCCTATCTCCCACCGTTTTTTCAGGGAATGAACCCCATGAGACCGGGTATTGTCTTCTGAGGGAATGTGCACGAAAGGAAACGAATATGAAGCAGATGGCCACCATGTCGCTTATGGTTCTGTTATTAGCCGCAGGCAGTTGGGCAAAAGAAGCCCCGATCAGCGAGGATACGCAGGCCTGTCTGGAATGCCATGCCACGGTCCATGCAGGAAGTCTGGAGGACTGGAAAAAGGGCCGCATGGCCAGGATTACCCCGGCCGAGGCCATGAAGAAGCCTCAGGCCGAACGGCGGGTCTCATTTGATCACCTTTCAGATTCTTTAAAAAACGTGGTGGTGGGGTGCGCGGAATGCCACACCCTCAATTCAAAAAAGCATCCGGACAGTTTCGAGCACAACGGCTACCAGGTCCACGTGGTGGTGAGCCCGGACGACTGCGCGACCTGTCATCCTGTGGAAAGGAAGGAATACGACCAGAACCTGATGGCCCATGCCTACGGAAACCTCAAAAACAACGCGGTCTATCAGGATCTGGCCAACTCGGTCAACAGCCAGCAATCCTTTTCCGGCGGGCGGCTGTCCTATGCCGATGCCAATGAAGCGACAGACGCAGACTCCTGCTTCTCTTGTCACGGCACGCAGGTAAAGCCGCAGGGGACCGTGGAAAGAGAAACGGATTTCGGCGAGATGTCGTTTCCCGTCCTCTCCGGTTGGCCCAACCAGGGGGTGGGGAGGATCAATCCGGATGGATCCAAGGGGGCCTGCACCTCGTGCCACCCGAGGCACCAGTATAGCATCGCCGTTGCCAGGAAGCCCTATACCTGTTCGCAATGCCATAAAGGCCCGGATGTCCCGGCCTATCCGGTATATTCTGTCAGTAAACACGGCAATATCTTTTCGTCATCAGCCCAATCCTCCTCCTGGGATTTCGAGGCGGTCCCCTGGACTGTGGGCAAGGACTTTACAGCGCCCACCTGCGCCGCCTGCCACGTGAGTCTCCTGATGTCGACAGATGGATCAACCGTGGCCAAACGCACCCACCAGATGAACGATCGGCTCGACGAGCGATTGTTCGGTCTGATCTATGCGCATCCCCATCCGGCCTCGCCCGATACCACCCTCATTCGAAACAAGGCCGGACTCCCCCTTCCGACAGAGTTGACCGGCGAACCCTCGTCCCACTATCTTATTGACAAAAACGAGCAGGAGCGGCGGGAAGCGAATATGCAGCAGGTCTGCCTGGCCTGTCACAGCAGCGAATGGGTCCAGGGTCATTTTGAGCGGCTTGAAAACACGGTTCAGACGACCAATGCCATGACCCTGACCGCCACTCAGATCCTACTCTCCGTCTGGGATAAGGGGATGGCCCGGGGACTTGCACAGAAGGACAGCATCTTCAACGAGGCCATTGAAAAGATGTGGGTGGAACAATGGCTCTTCTATGCCAATTCCACACGCCTTGCCTCGGCTATGGGAGGAGCTGATTATGGGGTGTTTGCCAACGGCCGCTGGCAGCTTTCCAAGAATCTCGGGGAGATGCTGGATTGGACCCGTTTTCATGAGCGCAAATAGGGGTCGTCACCAGGATTGCGTAATCCCAGGATATGTGCTATAAAAATCGCGTAACACCTGCCGACGATTGAATTCCTTGATGGAGGAAACCGGCTATGCCGATCTACGAATATGCGTGCCGACGCTGCAAGGGGGAGTTTCAAACCCTGATTATGAGCGTGTCCGATGAAGAGACGCTTATATGCCCGACCTGCGGCAGTCGCAGACTGGACCGATTGATCTCCAGGGTCGCCTACCATCAGTCCGAAAGGGATCGGCTGAACAGTTATGATCCGGGCGCCCGCCGCAGTGACAGCTTTTATAAGGACAGTCGAAACATCGGCCTTCAGGCCAAAAAGCGGGCGCAGCAGATGGGCGTGGACTTAGGGAGCGGTTTCGAATCCAAGCTGGAGAAGCTCAGGACCGATCCGGGTTCTATTCTGAGAGACAGTGAATAAGGAATGCCGATCTAATGAGTTTGAAGTCACGAGTTCGGAGTGCCTAAAGTTGGAAAAGAAAGAACTCTGATGTCAACTTCCAACTCCACACTTAACACTTTCTTGCTCGAGGTGACGATGGCCGT
Source organism: Thermodesulfobacteriota bacterium (assembly GCA_030837545.1). GTDB lineage: Bacteria > Desulfobacterota > DSM-4660 > Desulfatiglandales > Desulfatiglandaceae > AUK324. The sequence continues at coordinate 3,468 of JAUPKI010000142.1, forward strand.
CGAAGGAGATGTTGTCCTGATCTATCGACAGGAAAAACCCACAGTGTTTGCGCGGGTGGAACATATCGAACCGGATATCAAGAGGGATTGGTATCACATCACCCTGCTGCTCCTCACCGTGCCGACCCAGGTCGTCACATGGATACTCAGGGGATCGTATATCGAGGGCGAATCGTTCACCATGGGCGGAGTTCCCATGCGGTTGGAGCGGGTCCCAAAAACGGCCCTCCCAGAGGAAGCGCCGCCGGCCAAAAAGCCCGGCGTAAAGAAAAAGGCGTCCGGGAAACCGGGAACGGTCATCCCATTCAAAAAGCCTTCCGCATAGGGCCTTGGCGTTTCCAAAAATACCGACCAGCGAAGATAGAAACAAACCTCTGGAGCATCATTGAATGAAAAAAACCCGAATCATTGTGATCCGGCTGATCCTTTCAGGCATTTTTGCAGTGATCATTTCCCGCCTGTTCTTTAACCATATGTCGGTGATAAAAGTCATCGGGTTAGGCGTGGCCTTGTTTGGGTTCGCCTACCTGTTTGAGTTCGTGCGAAACAGAGATAAGGGAGGAGGCGCATCATGAAAGCAGCTAACTACGTGTACTCGTTTAACGAGGGCGACGGCAAGAACAAGAAACTCCTGGGTGGGAAGGGCGCCAATCTGTGCGAAATGACGCAGATTGGGCTGCCGGTGCCGCCGGGATTCGTCATTACCACAGAGGCCTGCCTGGCATACCTGGAGCAGAAAAAGGGGAAAGAAGGGCTTCAACCCGAAGTCGTCAAACAGATACGCGACGCCATGGCCCAGTTGGAAAAAGAAACGGGAAAGGGATTCGGCAATCCCGAAAATCCCCTGCTGGTATCGGTCCGGTCCGGGGCGGCCATGTCCATGCCAGGCATGATGGACACCATCCTGAACCTCGGGCTTAACGATGAAACCGTGGCCGGTTTTATTCGGCTCACCAAAGACGAGCGATTTGTCTATGATCTCTATAGAAGACTGATACAGCTATTCGGCAGCGTGGCCTTCCACATGCGCGACGAGGACTTTGACCATATCTTCAATGAACTGAAAAAGGAACAGGGCGTGCGGGAAGATGTGGAACTGAATGCCGGGTCCCTCAAGACGGCGTGCAGCAGATTCCTGGATCTTTTCAAGGAAAAGACAGGCCATCCCTTTCCCCAGGATCCCTACGCGCAGTTGAACCTGGCGGTGGAATCCGTCTTCAAGTCGTGGATGGGAAAACGGGCGGTGGATTACCGGAAGGAATTCAAGATCACCAAGGAGATGGCAAACGGCACGGCCGTCAATATCTGCACCATGGTCTATGGGAACATGGGGAACGACAGCGCCACCGGCGTGGCCTTTACGAGGGATCCCGCTACGGGCGAAAACCGATTTTTCGGAGAGTACATGATCAATGCCCAGGGCGAGGATGTGGTGGCCGGCATCCGAACCCCCCAGCCGATCCGGGAACTCAGAAAAGACATGCCGGATGTCTATCCCGAGCTGGAGAAGCTGCGGCACACATTGGAGGACCATTACCGCGAAGTCCAGGACCTCGAGTTCACCATCGAAAAAGGGAAACTCTATTGTCTCCAGACTCGGAACGCCAAGATGAATGCAGCGGCCTTCATCAAGACCTCTGTGGATATGGTGAATGAAGGTCTCATCTCTGAAGTGGAGGCCCTGCTGAGGATCCAGCCGGATATGCTGGAGCAGCTCCTCCACCCCCGACTGGATCCGGATGCCAAGGCTGAGGTTTTGGCCCATGGACTACCGGCATCCCCGGGGGCCGCATCCGGCAAGATGGTCTTTGATGCGGACAGGGCCGAGAGCAAGGCAAAATTAGGTGAAAAGGTCATCCTCGTCAGGGAGGAAACCAAGCCCGACGATATTCACGGATTCTTTGCCGCCCAGGGGATCCTCACCAGCAGGGGGGGCAAGACATCGCATGCTGCCGTGGTGGCGAGGAGCATGGGCAAGCCGTGTGTATCCGGATGCGAGGCCATTGTTATCAACGATCTCAACAGGGAGGCGGTCATCTCCGGGGTGACCCTCAGGGAAGGCGACCTGATCACCATTGACGGGACCACGGGCAATGTCTACATAGGCAAAGTGCCGACGATCGAACCGGAGTTTGTGGAAGACCTTCTGGTCCTGCTGGAATGGGCGGACGAGATCAGCGAGCTCCAGATCATGGCCAATGCAGACACCCCCGAGGCGGTCTCCAAGGCCAAGAAGTATGGGGCCGTAGGCATCGGGCTGTGCCGAACGGAACGGATGTTCAATCAGCCGGAGAGGCTGCCGGTGGTTCAGGAGATGATCCTGGCCGAGACCACTCAAGAGAGGGAGGCCGCCCTGGACCGCCTCCTCCCGTTTCAGAAAGAGGATTTCAAGGAGATCTTTCGGCTCATGGACGGCGACCCAGTTACCGTCCGCCTGTTAGACCCCCCCATACACGAATTCCTCCCCTCGGCTGAAGAGCTTTCAGACGAGATCAACAACCTAAGGGAGCTGAAACAGACCGTGGACGGCATGGCGATCCTTCCCGATACCCTGAAGATGCTCGATCCCGAATTGCATGACCGCTATACCACCAACCTGGATGTGATCATCCAGGGGCTGGAAGAACTCAAGACCAGGCATCTGGAGGGTCCCATGATCGAATCCAAGGAGGTCATGCTCAAGAAGGTGAAGTCCTTGGCCGAGATCAATCCGATGCTGGGTCATCGGGGGGTCAGGCTTGGGATCACCTATCCGGAGATCTATGCCATGCAGATCAGGGCCATACTTGAGGCCGCGGCCGAGCATATCAAGGATGGCGGGCAGGTCTCCCCGGAGATCATGATCCCCCAGGTATGCACATTGGAGGAGTTGAAATGGGTCCACCGCTACGTGACGCAGATCAACAGCGACGTAGAGAAGAAGTATAAGATCAAGATCCCCTATAAATTCGGGACCATGGTGGAAGTGGTCAGGGCCTGCATGCGGGCAGGACGAATTGCCGAACTGGCTGAATTCATCTCCTTCGGGACCAATGACCTGACCCAGGCAACATTTTCATTTTCCAGGGAAGATGCTGAGAACAAATTCCTCCCGTTGTATGAAGAACGGGGGATCTTGCAGCACAATCCCTTTGATGTCCTGGATATCAAGGGCGTCGGGAGGCTCATGAGGATCACCATCGAGTGGGCCCGCAAAACACGGCCGGACCTGAAGGTCGGGATCTGCGGCGAGCAGGGGGGGCATCCTGACTCCATCCGGTTCTGCCACCATATCCACATGACCTATGTCTCCTGCTCCCCGCCCAGGGTTCCTATCGCCCGACTGGCCGCGGCCCATGCCAAGCTCAA
>JAUPKI010000143.1 GCA_030837545.1 Thermodesulfobacteriota bacterium
GCGCTTTTACCAGTGGTCTTTGCGGCATAATCCAGGATGGAGGGGTGATCACTGTCAATAATGGATGTGGGGTCCAGGTATTTCCGGTCAACGGGGGTCGTCATGTCTGCTCCTTGATTCCCTCCGGGATGAGTCATGGAGCGCTTTTTTCGCAAAAAACGTCGATGAGGCTCTTGTTCGGGGGCTATTTTTTTGCTTGACACATAGTTATGATGTAGCTAAATTGTAACCACATTTTTTCTTATTTTTCACTACTATAGATAGCTGATTGCTATTTATATCAATGAGTTGCTGTCTGTTTTCAGCTCCTGAGATTAGGAGATAAGCTTAACAGAAATGCCCGACGAAAAGAAACCCAAAAAAGAGAAAAAGGACGCTTCGGAGACCGGCCGCGGCAAGGTCAAGCTGGAAGTGTACGGTGAAGAGATGGTCGAAAAGGTCGTCAGGCAGAGCGGCAACAGCGGTCGGGTGTATCTTCCCCCGGACTGGGTGGGCTGCCGGGTAAAGATTATAAGGCTTAATTAGTTAAATTGAATTTGCCATGGATGAACTCGTTGAAAATTTAGAGATCAGGAGAATCCGGGCCGAGGATGCCGCTGATATCAGCAGGATTCAGTCGGCGATTACCCAGTCGCCTGCAACCATCGATTTCAGATATATTATCGAAGATCAGGTACGAAAAGGGGAAGATGCCAGCTTTGTGGCCGTGATCAGCGGGAAGGTCGTCGGCTACATGATCAGTTACATTGTATTCGGCGGTTTCGGCCTGGAGAAGGGGGCGTGGATTTCTACGCTCGGCGTGGACCCCAAATTCATGGGCCGGGGTATCGGCAAGAAGCTGGCAGAGGAGATATTGGCGGTATACCGGGAAAAGGGGATCAATGACATCTATACCTCTGTTCGTTGGGATTCTGTTGACCTGTTGTCTTTTTTCAAGGCACTGGGTTTTGACCGGAGTAATTTTATTAATCTCAGGAAAGAATTGGGTCGTTGACCGTCGCATCTGCCTTGGCTATCTGCCTTAGGTCACAATGGGGCCGTTGAAATCACCATTGTACAGTTCCGGTCCGGCCGGAGAGTTTTGAAAGGAAGTTCGACTGATTAGTCAAAAAGCATGCCACGGATTGAGGTAAGTTAGAAGGGGACAAAAATGAGGTACGCAGAGACAGGATTCAATTTGGAAGTTGATCTCACCCGGGGAAACATTGAACGGGTGGAAACTGACCCGAGAGATACCGAACTGTATCTGGGCGGGTTGGGAACGAACGCCAAGATATTGTGGGATCGGGTCCCCCCGGAAGTGGAGCCGTTTTCTCCGGACAATCTCCTCATATTCAGCGCCGGTCTCCTGTGCGGCACGCCTGCGACGGGATGCAATCGCACCATTGTTTCCACCATTTCTCCCCAGACCCAGTTGATGGCCTTTTCCATGATGGGGGGGTTCTGGGCCCCCGAATTGAAGTATGCGGGGTACGACAAGGTGATCCTTCGCGGTAAGTCCCCGAATCTCGTCTATATCTGGATCAACAACGACAAGGTGGAAATACGGGATGCCTCTCACTTGAAGGGGAAAGGCGCCGTTGAAACCGCGGAACTGATTCAACAGGAGCTGAAGGAGCCCAGGGCCCAGGTGGCGGCGATCGGTCTGGCCGGTGAAAACAGGGTCTACTTCGCCTCCATCGAGCAAGGGAGGTCCAGCGCCAGCCGGGGCGGCATCGGGGCTGTTATGGGCGACAAAGGGGTCAAGGCGGTCGCGGTTCGTGGGACCAGGGACATCAATGTGGCGCGACCGTTGGAATACCTGGAGCTTTGCAACGAAGTGCTGGAGTACATCAAATGGCGCAATGAACATCCGGTCCCGGGGGTCATGGCCATTTTGACCGGTCTTGGGTCGCCCCAGGAGATGAAGGTGCACGACGAGAAGTGGCACACCGAGAATTTCATGTGGGGAAATTCCCGGGTCCGCCGAAAGGATTTCTGGAACGAAGACATCGCAAGGGAGTGGGCCAAGACCCTGGACACCATGCGGACGCGGTTGATCAGTTGCTACAATTGCCCGATGACATGCGGGGCCACCATCTCGCCTCCGGGCCTTCCCACCTATATGATGAAATGTTTCTCCAAACTGACCTATACCATGGCGGCCTTTGCAGATCTGGAATTCGGTCTGGGCATCGCTCAGAGCGCTACGGAATACGGGGTGGACGGATTCTCGACCCCGCAGGTCATGGCCTTCGCCCTTGAACTCTACGAGAAAGGCATCCTGACCGACAATGATTTCCCTGGAATGCCTGCCGATAACGAGGGGAGATTTTACTGGCTCCTTGACCGGATTGTCCGGCGGGAAGGGATCGGTGACGTCCTGGCCAACGGGACCTACTGGGCGGCCAAACAGATCGGAAAGGGCGCGGAGGAGTATGCCCATAACACTATCAAAAAACATGAGCAGCTCCCTCTCAAGTTGTCCATGCTGAATCCCATCTATTTTCTCATGTATTCTACCGGCGAGAAGATCAACATTACCCAGATCGAGGGGCAGTTCCCCCAGGCGCCTTTTCTCACGATGGAAGAGAAAGAGGCGTTTGTGAAGGACTGGTTCCAGGTACCGGATGATAAATTTAAGCAGATATTTCTGGACTGGGAACCCCGTGGAGAGAAATCCATGCCCTTTTACCCGACCCCGGAGATGTGTTGTGAGATCGTTGACTGGCAGGAGCGGATGCACTACATCGACGACGCCCTCGGGATGTGCGCGGGTTTGTCGTCATTTCCCCTGAAGCCCCCCTATCATATTCACAATTACCCGAAGTTCATCTCTGCAGGGACAGGCATCGACATGGATGAAGAAAAACTGACGCAGGCCGTTCGAAGATACCGGACGTTGGTGAGGGCCAATAATACCCGAAGAGGGATGCGGAGAAAAGACGAGAAGCCGCCAGCGGACCATTGGAAGAAACGATTTCCCGAGCTTGAAGAGAAGCTCCTCGATACCTACTACCAGTTCAAGGGGTGGAATAAACAAGGTATCCCCACCAAAGAGACATTGCATGAACTGGGATTGGATTATGTCTATGAGGACTTTGAAAAGAGGGGGGTTTATTCAGATAACGGAGGCGCCCCTGCACAGGAGACCTCGGCGGAAAAGGATAAGGAGGCGTAGCCGTGGGCGAGAAAAAAAAGAAGATCATTAAGACCATAAAAATCGATGCCGACAAATGCAATGGGTGCCGGGCCTGCGAGGTGATCTGCTCGGCCTTTCATGCCCAGCCCAAGTACAGCAGCAATAATCCGGCCAGGTCTCGAATCCGGATTATTCGTTACCCGCTCAAAGACATCTATGTCCCCGTATATGCGGGTGAGTATACGGCGGCCGAATGTATGGGGAGAGACAAATATGTGGTTGATGGGAAGGAATATGAAGAGTGCGCTTTTTGCAGGGCCTCCTGCCCATCCAGGGACATCTTCAAGGAGCCTGACTCGGGTCTCCCTCTCAAGTGCGATATGTGCGAGGGCGAAGATGAGCCCTTGTGCGTGAAGTGGTGCCGGGTGGATGCCCTGACGTATGAAGAAAGGGAAGAGGACGTTGAAGACGTGGAAGCGCCGAAGGAGCTGGATATCGGGTTGGAATCACTGGCCAAGAAATATGGGGCGCAGGAGTTTATGGATGCCGTTGCCCGCATGTCGATGAAGGCATAGACCATTCAGTTCGAAGAAGAGGAACAAGAAATACCGTGGAGAATGTAGCCGATTATAAAGAGATCGTGGATGTCATCAAGGCGAGCGGTGGAGACGCCTTCAAGAGATGCTTTCAATGTGGATTGTGCGATGTGGTCTGTCCGTGGAATCGGGTTCGAGTCTTCAGCATGCGCAAGGTCGTCCGGCAGGCGACCTTCGGCATGACGGATATTGAAAGTGAAGATATATGGCGGTGCACGACCTGCGGCAGGTGCCCTCAGCACTGCCCCAGGGACGTCCAGCAGATCGAATCCGGGGTCGCCTTGCGCAGGATTGCCACGGAATACGGCGTTTTTCCCAAGGCGGTCCAGCCTATTCGCACCGTCAGAGGAAGTCTGGTCGGTGAAGGCAACACCTTGGGTGAAGAACGGGCAAAGAGGGGGGATTGGGCGAAAGGTCATTCCGTAAATGCTTTTACCGAGGGGATGGATATTCTGTATTTTCCCGGCTGCTATCCCAGCTATGACCCCCGGTTGAAAAAGGTAGCCGTTGCCACGGCCAGTATCCTTAACAAGGCAGGAGTGGATTTCGGAATTTTGGGCGCTAAGGAGAATTGTTGCGGAGAAAGCATCCGCAAGACAGGCGATGAGGAGGTATTCAAACGCCTCGCCCGGGAAAACATTAAGACCTTCATTGATAACGGCGTGAAGAAGATTCTTGTTTCATCCCCCCATTGCTACCATACCTTCAAGAACGAGTATCCCGATTTCATGGTGAACTTTGAGGTGATTCATATCTCCCAGTATTTGTTCGAGCTGATCCATGAGGGAAGGCTTGAGTTCAAGGGGGAGTATGCAAAGAAGGTGACCTACCATGACCCTTGTTACTTAGGCCGACATAATGGCATCTATGACGAGCCCCGGGAGGTTCTAAAGAACGTACCCGGTTTACAGTTGAATGAGATGCCTGATTGTCGGGTCGATAGTCTGTGTTGCGGAGGTGGAGGCGGCAGGGTCTGGATGGAGACGCAAAAGGGTGAAAGGTTCTCCGATCTTAGAATAGAACAGGCCATTGGGCTCGGGGCCGAGGTCCTGGCGACCTCCTGCCCATACTGCATGACGATGTTTGAGGACAGCAGAGTTACCATGGGTATGGACGAAAAGATAGAGATTAAGGACATCACGGAAATTATCACGGAAGTGATTTAGAGACGGAATTGAGGAATTGAGGGATTCAGGAATTGAGGGGTTGGGAAATAATTAGACTCTATGTTTGTAATCCCGCCTTGCGGGACAACTTGTGGAGAAGGTGGTGTTCCTTATTGGTTAATAGCCTGTAAAAAAATCTTGGTGCCTTCGTGTCTTTGTGTGAGAAATTTTTGGATTTGATAAAGGCGGATAGAAGTGGAAAACGAACACATTGAGCAGCTTCGTAGAAGTTTCGCGGGCGGCAGTTTTGGAGACGTCATGGTTGTCGGCGGCGGGATCAGCGGTATTCAGGCCTCCCTCGATCTTGCCACGGCCGGTTTCAAGGTCTACCTGGTGGAGAAATCACCTGCCATCGGCGGGCATATGGCCCAGCTCGACAAGACCTATCCCACCAATGACTGCTCCATGTGAATCCTCTCTCCTAAACTGGTCGAGGTCGGCCGGCATCCGAATATCGAGGTTCTCACCTATACGGAAGTGGAGAGGGCAGAGGGGGAAGCAGGGAATTTTAAGGTCACCCTGATCAGGAAGCCCAGATACATCAAAGAGGACAAATGCACAGGCTGCGGCACCTGTTTGGAATATTGTCCGGTCCAATACCCGGATCCATTCAATCAGGAGATATCGAAGAATAAGGCCGTCCACATATACTTTGCCCAGGCCATTCCCCTGATCTCATATATTGATGAAAGCTGCCTTTACCTGAAAGAAAAAAAATGCCGTATCTGCGAAGCGGTCTGTCAGAATGACGCCGTCAACCTTGAGCAACAGCCTGAGAAGATAGAAATTAACGTAGCGGCGATCCTTTTGTCTCCAGGCTATGAACCATTCGACCCCAGGGTAAAGGGCGACTACGGCTACGGAAAGTTTGCCAACGTGGTCACCAGCCTTGACTTTGAACGGCTGTTATGCGCCACCGGGCCCTACGAGGGTGAGATCCTGAGGGCCTCCGACAAGAGGCATCCCCATAAGGTCGCCTGGATTCAATGCGTGGGTTCCAGACGGGTGACTCCGGGCGATAACAGCTACTGTTCAGCGGTCTGCTGCACCTACACCCAGAAACAGGTGATCCTGGCGAAAGAGCATGACGCAGCGGCCGAGTGTACCATATTCCATAACGATGTCCGGTCGTACGGCAAGGATTTTGAGCTATACTACCAGAGGACCGAGCGACTTCCCGGTATTCGCTTCATCAGAAGCTACACCTCCGTCGTCAGAGAGGTTCCGGAAACCCAGAATCTCGTCGTCAGGTATTCGACCCCGGACGAAGGGGTCAAAGAGGAAGAGTTCGATATGGTGGTGCTGTCCGTCGGATTGAATCCCCCTGCCGACGCCATGGCCCTGGCCGATCGGTTCGGCATCGAACTTAATTCACACGGATTCTGTCAGGCCGATTCGTCCAACTTGATGGAGACCACCAGGCGCGGGATCTTTGTGAGCGGCGCCTTCCAGGGCCCGATGGATATCCCCGAGTCGGTTTTCAGCGCCAGCGGGGCCGGGGCCCAGTGCGGCGAATTCCTTGACTACCGACGGGGGAAACTGACCCGAGAAAGGGTTTATCCGCCGGAAAAGGACGTTTCCAGCGAGGAGCCGCGGATCGGCGTCTTTGTATGTCACTGCGGGGCCAATATTGGAAGGATTGTCGATGTCCCCGGTACAGTGGAGTATGCCCTGACTTTGCCCCATGTGGTCTATGCCCAGGAACAGCTCTTTTCGTGCGCGACCAATTCCGCCAAAGAAATAACTGACATGATCAAGGAAAAGGGGCTCAACCGGGTGGTGGTCGCCGCCTGCTCGCCCAGGACCCTTGAGCCATTGTTCCGGGACACCCTTCGTGAGGCGGGGATCAACCAATATTTCTATGAAATGGCCAACATCCGGGAGCATGACTCCTGGGTCCACGCCAAAGAACCGGAAGAGGCCACTCGAAAGGCACGGGACATCATTCGAATGTCGGTCGCCCGATGCGCCCTGTTAGAGCCGCTGCAGGAAATCGATCTGCCGGTCAACAAGGCGGGGTTGGTGGTGGGCGGCGGCATCGCCGGCATGACGTGTGCGCTTTCCATCGCCGGCCAGGGACATGAGGTTTACCTGGTGGAAAAGGACAAAGACCTGGGGGGCATGGCCAGGAGAATCCACACCACCCTGGAAGGGCTGGATGTCCAGGCCTATCTGCGGGATCTGGTGCGAAGGGTCTATCAACACCCCCTGATCCATGTCTATACGGACGCCATTATTATGGAGGCGACCGGTTATGTGGGAAATTTCGTGACCCTTGTAAAATCAGGCAGGGGTGTCACAGAGATCAAACACGGCGCTACAGTCATCGCTATTGGCGCTGACGAATACCAACCGACCGAATACCTCTATGGGGAGGATGACAGGGTCTTGACCCTGCTGGAGTTAGAGGAGAGAATCGCCAGGGGAGAGGAAAAGATCGTCAACTCCCACTGCCTGGTGATGATCCAATGCGTCGGATGCCGGAATGAAGACCGGAATTACTGTAGCCGGGTATGCTGCAGTCAGGCCGTCAAGAATGCCCTGAAGCTGAAAGAGCTTCACCCCGAGATGGATATCTATATCCTCTTTCGGGACATGCGGACCTATGGGTTGAGGGAAGACTATTATCGGGATGCGTCCAATAAGGATGTCAAGTTCATCCGCTGGGAACCCGAGGATAAGCCGCAGGTGGAGGCGACGACGGCGGAAGGGAGGCCTGTCTTGAGGGTGACCGTGACCGATCCCATCTTAGGAGAGAAGCTGGCCATCGATGCCGATGTCCTTGCCCTGGCCGCTGCCGTTATACCCCCCGCAGCAAACCGGGAGATAGCGCAATTATTCAAGGTCTCTCTGGGACCGGATAATTTTTTCAAGGAGGCCCATGTCAAATTGAGGCCTGTCGAATTCAGTGCGGAAGGCGTCTATCTGTGTGGAACAGCCCACTATCCCAAACACATCCCCGAGGCGATCAACCAGGCCTATGGGGCCGCAGGTCGGGCCTTGACCCTTCTCTCCCATGATATCGTCACTGTCTCGGGTTCTGTCTGCGAGGTGGATGACAAGAAATGCATGGGGTGCGGGGCGTGCATCGAGGCCTGTACCTATGGCGCCATCGAGTTTCGTGAGATACGACAGGGCAAGAAGGCGGTGGTCAACCCTGTGATCTGCAAAGGAGACGGCCTCTGCAATGCCAAGTGTCCGACGGGGGCCATCCGGCTCAAGCACTTTACCGATGAAGAAATCATGAGACAGATCGATTCAGTGGTTCCAGAGGAAGACATGCCTCAGCAATTCGATAGGGCGGTTGGAGACGTATAAACGGCTGCGTGTCAATGGACACAGCGGGGACGGATAACGAAGAGGGGATAATTCATGAGCGCAGGAGCCAAATTCAAACCCAGGATATTAGTCTTTGTATGTCACTGGTGAGCATACGGGGCTGCTGACCTGGCTGGAGTTTCCAGACTGCAATATACGACGGATGTCAGGCTGATTCGCGTCATGTGTTCCGGCAGAATTGACCTCGAATTTGTACTCAGGGCCTTTTCCAATGGACAAGACGGCGTGTTTATCGGCGGTTGCCGGTTAAATGAGTGTAATTATGTGACGCATGGAAATTACCATGCACTCAGCATGGCGCTTCTGTGTAGAAAAATAATGGAACATATCGGGCTGAACCCGGAAAGGTTAAACATCCAATTCATGTCTGCTGGAGATGGAATCCTTTTCGCTGAACACATGAATGACTTTGGCAAGAAGGTGAAGTCGTTAGGGCCTCTCGGCATCAGCGAAGGAATCGATAAGGATGTGTTGAAGTCCAAAATTGAGGAAATCACAAGGCTGATCCCTTACATTAAAATAGCGAAAAGGGAGAAGCTGGGATCCCGTCTTACGAATAAGGCGGACTATGACGGGTTTTTTACCAGTAACGAGATCGACAGCCTGCTTCGCGACGTCCCCTCGTACTACATCGATCCCGACAAATGCCAGGCCTGTATGATCTGCGCCAAGAAATGTCCTGCAGAGGCGATTGAAGGCAGCAAGAACCGGATCCATGTCATTGACCAGGACAAATGCATCAAATGCGGAACCTGTTTTGAAGCGTGCCCGCCCCGTTTTGGCGCCGTGACGCGGATGGTCGGAAAGCCGGTCCCGCCCCCCATCCCTGAGGAGAAGAGAACCATCGCCAGAAAGAGCAAAGAGAAGTGAGATCCGGTCGTCGGGGCCAATTTGCGGGGCTTTTTCGGACCGTGTCCAGATGAGAGACGTCAAAGGACTCTCTCCAGGTTAATGGTCTTAGACGGGCTGAAATGGTTCGCGCTGAAGAAATGTATCAGGCTGGAATCATTCCAGTCGACCAGGGTGTTTATTTTTTGAACGCCCATTTTTCTCAGATGATCCACAAATTCATTGATCAACTGTTCGCCGATACCCTTATGCTGGTAACCGGGATCAACGCCGATAGTATCCAGGGTTGCCTCTTCCCGGAAAATACCGAATTCTCCCATATAAATTTCCCCCATGACAAATCCCACCACAGTTCCATTTTCTTCCTCTGCCACAAGGGACACGGGTAAATAATCTTTGGATTGAAAGAGCTTTTCAAATTTCATTTCATAGTACTCCGGCCGGGGAGCCTTCAGTACTTTTTCGTCAATACCCACCACAGCGTCAAAATCTTCTGCCTGCATGAGCCTAATTTTAATAGAGCTCTCGTTCATAGGGCCTCCTTTCCATTTCGGGTCTTGTCTTGAGATCCCAATTCGCCTGCCATTCCAATTCCAAGCGCGGCGTTACATGTCATCGTCGATGTCTATCGGTTCAGTGAGCCCCTTGTTTAATGCGTTCGCTCCTTCAACGCCGTATGCCTGGCAAGCATGGGCGTAAGGGGGACGACCGTAAATATTCAAATATCTCAAGCTTCCAGTTGATAATCCTTTCCCTTTGCCATCTTCTCTCCCCTCTGAACCGC
>JAUPKI010000144.1 GCA_030837545.1 Thermodesulfobacteriota bacterium
AAGAGCTGATAACCCCGCAATCCCCGGAGCGCCGAAACGATACCCGAGTCAGAGGCAAGACCGTATCCGATGCGCCGCTCCGGGGTTCATTCCTTACAGGGAAAAATCCTTTCCTTTAGATTATGCTATGATCGCCCTATGCCATACTATATTTCGGCCAATTTAATGGCAGACAAGGATAAGAGGTCTTTTCTGACTTCGGGCTGCCGGTGATCGATCCCATCGCTCAACATATGGTGAGATACCCGTCCGGGGCCAGGCTCGTGGCCAGCATGACGGTGTTGATGTCGAGATGGTCCTGCCAGCTCTGAGACACCCGGGTCCTGGGTTCCAGCCAGAATTTTGTAATGACCTCACAGAGTGGCTTGTATTGTGTCAATGAATGTATCATATATTGGAGTTGATGCCCTCTTTTAAAGATGTGCAGTTTTTGGTCAACCAGGTCTTCCAGCCTTTCAATGGCCCTAAGACCGATAGCCAGCCCCAGTTCGCGAAACGCGAGACGATAGTCGGCCGGGAGGTTCAGGGCGTTGTTCTGTGCATAGTATTTGAGCCCCATGAGGGAATCGTTTAACAGGGTATCCAGCAGGTTTTCCTGCTCAAACTCCTTATGAATGATCAACTGGGCGACCCGGAAGGCATCCACCAGAAGACCGCCCAGCCCGAGGGGATCGCCGGTCGCCCATTTTTTCCCCTCACAGATAACCGCCATATCCGCAATCTCCGCATCGAGATTCGAACCATGCAAACCGCTTGTGTTCATGACGTTCCCTGTCCGGAGTTCATGATAGGTAATCCATCCATCAAGGGGATCATGATGTCCCATGGACGGCACAAGGGGATAGGAAAGATCGATGCTCATTTTCCAGTACATGCCCTTACCGCCCGAAGGCGGCACATAGGTGAACCGCGCGTGGGCCGTTTTCGCCAGTTCCACGGCCCATTCGTTGAAATGGTCATCCCCGGTAACGCAGCTCACACAATGGAGCGCATGCATCCATCGGGTCAGGTAGTGGAAGTATTGCCCGTCCCGATCCCACTCCTGCTCTTCTTGAAATGGCTCCTTCAGTCTCCGTTCCTTCAGCTTTTTTCCTATCCGCAATCCGCCCTGTGTGGGATGCATTCTCCCTTCATCCTCGTCCAATCCGCTGATCCACCCGGTTCGAGAATCGTCCACACGGTGTTTGCCCAAACCATCATGGACCTGGTCGATGAGACGTAAGGCCAAAGACCTGTATTGCTCATCGGCTGATCGAACATACAGGCCCAGATAGTTGCACACGGCAAATGCATCGGTCCACAGATATCGTCGCGGCGTTTCACGGGCCGGATCAAGTCCTGTCCCCAGGGCAAATTCATCCATCGGTTCTTTGACGATTTCGGTATCTAATGCCTCTCCCATCTCCCGTTCCCCGATGTGTTGTAGTTGATCATGCCTTTAAGCCTACTATCAAATGCACTCTGAAGCAAATGGCTTTTACCACGAATAAGGCGAATTGCACAAATGATCTTTTTCCACGATCAAAAAGGGCAATCAACACTTGTGAAAAAATTTCGTTTAAAGGGCCCATCTCCTCTTTGCGAGACCCTCTTTCAGAGGCAATGCATAACCTGCATCAATAATCCGGTTTGCTAATTTCAGCGCTAAAGGGGCCTTCCCGCAATGATCTTGGCGGTAAGCGGATCATTGCTGTCAAGATCCCTGCCCTCCAGCCATGCCTCGACATGCGCCTCTTCAAACAGGTTCTTGATCCACTGGAATTCAGGGGGGAGTTCTTTGTCCTTTCTTCCCTTTTTGGAGACCAGTTTCCCTTCCGCGATGAGCCCTCGGATCTTCTCATCTATCTCCTCAGGTGCAAAAACATAATCCACGAGGCCGATTGTGGCTATGCCGCTTTAGCAGATTCCAAATGGAGCGTCAACCAGGACCCTGTCCGATTTCCTGCCACCACTCGATAATCGAGCCGAGCCGGCCGTATCGAATCCCCTCCCTCGTCTCCACCTCCCGGATCCAGTCTCCAAGGCCTGAGGCATGATGGATGATGAGCGGGATGCTATGATCTGGAATGATGTCTGCGGCCAGTCTGTGTCTTTCGATGATGTCCTTGATATTCGCCCACGTCTCTTCCGTGTCCCACGGGGTGGGATGGATAAATCCGTGGTTGGCTCCGTCAGACCTGGCGTATCCCCATTCGTCCGGGAATTCCTCCTTGAGTCGGCGCATCAGACCCATCGCCGCAAGGTTCGTCTCCACACAGAGTCCCTTGTTGAGATTGCGCAATATGGCGTCGTCAAAGGACTCGAAACCGACGGAGGCGAGAAGAATGCGTATTCTCATGGTCCGGGCCAGGTCCAGTGCCTCCCGCAGTCTGCCCTCTCCCTTCAGAAGCCAGTCGGCCCTCAGGGTGAGGTTGATCTGCGAAAGCCCGATCCCTGCCTGAGCCGTCTCCACTATCAAACGTGGAAGAGTTACAAGTGCGTTCTCGTTAATCAGCTCAAAGGGGATCTTGCTCCCATCGGGTCTTTCGGGGAGGCATTGGATCTGATTCAGGACCGCCCCCATGCCCAGCGCCCCGTAGAAACCCTTATCCGCGGCTACATCGCAGAAACTGCACCCCTTCAACCGCACACGGACCGGTGGGCGATTCCGCGAAGTTAGGTTGTTGGGAGCGTCGATCTCCACCCATTTCTCTTGGGAGGCATGCGGGCATCCGATCTGCTGGAGCACCTGTCCGGTACGGATCCTGTGCGGTCTGAGCCCCCCATTTTCAATCCGGTAGATATTGCCCCAGTTGACCCTGCTCAAAAACCGATCATCCCATGGGTTCCTGGGGTAATAACTCACGTCTGTCTCTCCCTTCTGAGAAAGAAGACCTGGGATCTTCCCCCGTCCTGCCCGCTCCAGGTCCTTCAGGAGCTCAATGGCCTGCTCGGCCGGTCCGTGAAGGGCCACGGGGAAGGCATTCGAAACCCCCCTGAAGCGATGGGGCCATTCGTCCCATTGGACTTCTCCCTTATAGTCCACGTCGGCCTGGGGCCCTGCCAGCAAAGTGAATGCGCCCTCAGTGCTGAGTTCCCTGGCCAAGTCGATAAGATCAGGCCTGCCGCCCAGGGAAGAAAAACCGATGATCGGTCTGTGGCGCCCGAAATAATCATTCATGGCCTTCTTGAGCAGCGCCTTGTCGTCCTCTCGCGCGACGCCGATAACGATGCAATCGCAGGAGGTGTTTTCCTGAATGACTGTTGCAGCCATTTGAGGACCCAACAACCCATAGGTCTCCCCCTTGAAATAGCTGGCGATAATGACCATCTTCTTCATATTAGCCAACATCACACGTGAGATAAATCTGCCTCGAAGCCGTGAATCTCATGCCATCTGTGGTTTGAGGCACTGTCTGACTGGAAATGAGGACTCATTCGATCAAAAAAGGAGTATGAATTGGCCGTCAACATATACATTCACCAAACCCACCGTCAACATACCCATGGATTGGAGTGCGTAAAGGCAAACGGGACTACTGTGGGACAGTGCCTCGATCACCTGGTCCGGCAATTCCCTCCCATGAAAGAGGCTCTTTTCGATGGGAAAGGAGGCCTTCGCCGTAATATCGAGATCTTTATCAACGCGACAAGCGCCTATCCGAATGAACTGGCGAAAAGTGTTTCGAATGGCGATGAAATCCACCTGACGGTCATGCTCGCCGGGGGCTGATCAAAATCATAATGATCCGCATTCACGGATCCATCGGTGTGATTAATCAAGACCCGAGGCGAGCCTGTACGCCCAGTTGAGAGCCACCATCGTGACCATCAACCAGACTGCAATGGGAGATTTCAGCAGACGGAACAGGCTGCTCCTGACCCTGAGACCTGTGATAAGGGCGGTCGAGTGCCAGGCAAAGAGGAGGGCGGTCGCCAGATATACCAGGCAGGCTACCGGTGCATCGTGAACAGCGAAGGCCCAATCTCCATGGGCAATGGCCCAGAACGATCGGGTCAGCCCGCAGAACGGGCAGGGATACCCGGTGAGCCTCAAAAACGTGCATGGCATCAGGGGAAGATCGTCGCACGAAACCACGTGGGGCAGCATCAATGCGATCCCGGTGATGAGTGCAACAGGGAGATGTGCGACCACCACATCCCCGTAGGAATCAGGTCGTGTCCATGATAAAAGCAAGACCCGATCTCCCCTCCCCTTCCCTCTTACCTCAACTGCCTCTCTGGGCCGCACCATCCGTACCCTATCCTCGTGATAGACGCTACGAAGGTTCGCTCGTCTCCACATCGTTGTTCCCGCCCGCATTCAGGTCCTTCACCGGCATAACCCCGGACCCATTCACGCCAAATACATCCCGATAGGCGACCGTCAGGATACAGGCCTGGATCGGAAGGGTGAAAACCACCCCGATGCCGCAGGCGATGGCGCCGATGCTGCCGATCAGGTTTGAAACAACTGCAAAACCCAAAAACGGCCAGAAATTGGGCTTGACCTTGTTGAAACTTTCCAGAGAAGCAGGCCAGAATTCCAGCCTCCTGTCAACAATAAGAAACATGCCGAACATCAGGAGAGCATGGGCGACAAAAACCACGAACAGAGAGGCAAGCTGGCCGATACAGGGGACCAGGCCGACAATCATTGAGGCCAAAAACAGGGCAATTCCCCATATGATGACAAAGAGAAACGAATTCAGGAAATAATCGAATCCCCTGAACAGGGTCCCCACCTCCGGTCTGGGTTCCTTCTTGTCCATGAGCCTTAAGATAATGAGAAGGACACCGGCAGACATGGGACCTGCAAGGACACCGACCGTTACTGCGCTGAGAACAACAGCAATCAGGGAGGCCAGCACAAGTATAGCAAAATTTTCTTTATACAGCTTGAATCCCTTTTCGATCCACTCGCCAAACTTGACCTCGACATTTTCCATGCTGCACCTCCCAATGAAGAACATTCCTGTTAAAGGATCCCGCAACCTAGCGTCAGCCGCGCAACCCTGCGATTGTTTGACCTTTGGGTAACCATACACCGATTCTCATTAAATTTCAACCTGAATTGAGGGATTTAGGAATTGAGGGATTTAGGAATTGATATCTGCGTAATCTGCGTAATCTGTGGATGGGATTGAGGAGTTGAGGGATTGCCTGTCTCACAGGGAGAACCGGGGCGAAGCATTTCTGCCTGCTTGATCTTAGCGCCTGGTCGTGATACAAGATCCATCCGTAACAGGCGAATCCTGAGCCCGACACAGTTCAGGAATGCACAGAACCAACGTCTTAGCAACGGATCCTCTTCCAACCCGCAGAGGATCTGCGCTTTTCCTCCGGGTCCCATGATGCCGATTTCCATCAACGCCAAACGATCCATCTTTTTTGGATTTATCCTCTTTATCCTCATCGGCCTACTCTTATCGGCCCCGCTTGTGCGGTATCTTCTTTATCCAGCCAACACAGGAGGGCCGGATCAGATCTTTATGGTGCGCGAAGGCGCCACCCTGAGGGAGGTTGCTGGCGGGCTTGAAAAGAGGGGGATCATCGCCAACAAGACCCTCCTCCTTCTGTGGATCAGGCTCACGGGTTATGGGACCTCTATAAAAGCCGGCGAATATCGACTGAACAGCAGCATGGCGCCTCTCAAGATCCTCGATATTCTGGGCAAGGGGCTTATGGTCACCCACAGCGTGACCATCCCCGAAGGATACACCATGAGGCAGATTGCGGAGACACTGGAGGCGAAGGGGCTGGCAGACGGGGCGCAATTCCTCGCCCTTGCGAAAGATCCAGGCATAGCGAGCAGGTATGGCCTCTCCGGTCCCACGCTTGAAGGATACTTGTACCCCGACACCTACCGATTTACCCGAGGCCAGCCCCCCCTATCGATCATCCACGTCATGGTCAGCCGTTTTCTTGAGAAAGCAGCCCCTTTCAGGGAAAGAATCGAGGCCTCGGGAATGACCCTGCAGGAGATCATTACCCTGGCCTCCCTGATTGAGAAGGAGACTGGACAGGGCGAGGAACGGCCCGTCATCGCGAGCGTCTTCCTGAATCGATTGAGAAAGGGGATGCGTCTTGAAAGCGACCCAACCGTTATTTACGGCATCGAAGACTTCAACGGCAACCTTACCAGACAGGACTTGGATCGGCCGACGCCATACAATACCTATGCCATCAGGGGACTCCCCCTCAGCCCCATATCAAATCCCGGCGAAGCGTCCATCCGGGCCGTCCTTTGGCCCTCGGATACTGATTATCTCTATTTTGTATCCAAAAACGACGGCAGCCATCAGTTTTCCAGGACCCTGGCGGAACATAACCGGGCGGTCAATGCCTACCAGAGGAAAGGCCGTGGGAAGGACGGAGAAATCTCTTGACAGGCCTTCTTGTATACAGTACACAAAAACGTCTGCCATGTTGAAGCGCGGATTTGTCCCCCGGCAGATGAACATCCCCTGTGTGAGTGGCGTCCTCGCCACAAGAATCGAGGCTGGAAAGCCTCTCTCACAGGATAGTCAGACCTTTTGTCTATTCGTGTCATTCGTGTGATTCGTGGTTGAAAATGTTTTTTCATGGTAACCTTCCCGGGTGATTCGTTCCCAGAGCCCGAATCTTAGTGGGGA
>JAUPKI010000145.1 GCA_030837545.1 Thermodesulfobacteriota bacterium
CCTGCGGTTCGCATGATCTCTTTGTTTTGAGTGCCCAATTTGGGATCGAAATGGCATGCTTGCGGTGCAAAACGACACTGCGGATGCCAAATCTCAACCCTAAACCCTTGAACCTCTGAACCCGTGAACGGTTACAAAGAATTGTTGTAATAGAGAATCGGGCATAACAGTACTGTTTAACCCGCTGCAAAAGAATCCTTTGCGCCTTTGGGCGTCTCGGCGAGAGAACTTTTTTAGGTTGCGGCTATTCGGCGTTAGGCCCCTATCCCCTGGTTTTCTGTTACAAAAAGCAGGAGAACCGTCGTATTCTCTTTGTGGCTCCGTGGCTTTGTGTGAGATATTTTTGGGTTGCGGCTATGCCGCATTGGATAAGGAAAGAAAAGAGGAAGATGACCATGAACCATCCCGAATCTGCACCGTCCCTGGACTTCATTCGGACGATCATTACAGAAGATATGAAGGCAAACAAAAACGGGGGGAGGGTTCATACCCGTTTCCCGCCCGAGCCCAACGGCTATCTCCATATGGGACATGCCAAGTCCATCTGCCTCAATTTCGGTGTTGCAAAGGAGTTCGGGGGCCTCTGCAATCTCAGGTTCGACGACACCAATCCGACCAAGGAAGAGGAAGAATATGTGGCCTCGATCCAGGAGGATGTCCGATGGCTCGGGTTTGACTGGGAAAATCGTCTCTATTACGCATCGGACTATTTCGATCAACTCTATGAATATGCCCTTCAGCTCATCAAAGACGGCAAGGCCTATGTGTGCGACCTGGGCCCGGAAGAGATCCGCGCCTACCGGGGGACCCTGACCGAGCCCGGCAAGGACAGCCCCTACCGCACGCGATCCATCGAAGAAAACCTGGCCCTGTTTGAACGGATGCGGGCCGGCGAATTCGCGGACGGGGCCTGTGTGCTGCGGGCGAAGATCGACATGGCGTCGCCCAATCTGAACCTGCGGGACCCTGTCCTCTACCGGGTGCTCCACGCCCCCCATCAACGCACCGGAAACAAATGGTGCATCTATCCGATGTACGATTTTACCCATGGTCAGTCCGACTCCATCGAAGGGATTACCCATTCCCTCTGCACCCTCGAGTTTGAAGATCACCGGCCGTTGTATGACTGGTTCATCCGGCAGCTCAAGATCTTTGCGCCGCGGCAGATCGAATTCGCGCGGCTCAACCTTTCCTATACCATTATGAGCAAGCGAAAGCTCCTGGAACTGGTTCGCGGGGGGCACGTGAGCGGGTGGAATGATCCCCGTATGCCCACCCTGTCGGGCATGCGGCGACGCGGGTACACGCCCGAGGCCATTCGGACGTTCTGCGACCGGATCGGGGTGGCCAAAAAGGAGAGCACGGTGGACATCGGGCTCCTGGAACACTGCCTTCGGGAAGACCTCAATCAGCGGGCCCTTCGGGTCATGGCGGTTCTGCATCCCCTGCGCGTCGTCATTGACAACTATCCGGAAGAACAGGAGGAATATCTGGATGCCGAGAACAACCCGGAAGATCCGGCCATGGGGTCGCGAAAGATCCCCTTTTCCCGCATCCTCTATATCGAGCAGGAGGACTTCCGCGAGGACCCGCCCAAGAAGTACTTTCGTCTGGCCCCCGGTCGCGAGGTCCGGCTGAAGCATGCCTATTACATCCGATGCGATCGAGTGGTGAAGGATGAACATAGCGGGGAGGTGCTGGAACTTCATTGCACCTATGATCCAAAGACCCGGGGCGGCTGGTCAAAGGACGGGCGTCTGGTCAAGGGAACTCTCCACTGGGTGTCGGCAGCCCATGCGGCCGATGCGGAGGTCCGTCTCTACGATCATCTCTTTGTCGCGCCAAACCCCGCTGACCCGAAGGAAGGGGCCGATTTCACATCGCTCCTGAATCCCAAGTCGCTCGAGGCGATCACCTCCTGCAAGATCGAGCCCAGTCTGGCGGCCGCAGGCCCGGGAACCCATTTTCAATTCCTGAGACTGGGCTACTTCTGCGTGGACGCCGTTGATTCCTCTCCGGACAGACCCGTGTTTAATCGGACGGTGACCCTGCGCGATACCTGGGCCAAGATCGAAAAGACCCAGCCGGGGCGTGCCGGGACCGGGGAGAGATCAAAGACTGGCGAGTTGAAAGGGGTAGCCCCGCTCGACCGAAAAGGCGGGGAGGCGGTGTCGGTCGGCAAGGAGATTGCCATAGACGATTTTGCCAGGGTTGACCTGCGCGTCGGGGTGGTCCGGGAGGCCGGCCTTGTCGAAGGGGCCAAAAAACTGATACGGCTCATGGTGGACCTGGGCGAGGGACGGCTCCGGCAGGTCTATAGCGGCATCCGTTCCGCCTATGCCGATCCGGGGGTCCTGGTGGGGAAAAAGGTCATCGTGGTCGCCAATCTGAAGCCTCGGCAGATGAGCTTCGGCCTGTCCGAGGGGATGGTCCTGGCCGGGGTCGGCGACGACCGCCTCGGGATCGCCACGGTCGAGGGCGACCTCCTTCCGGGGGATAAGGTGATGTAGCAAGGAGAGAGAGGAGTAGAGGTCGGAAGTCGGAGGTCGGTGATCGAGGGATGAACGTCCAACATCGAACATCGAACGCCCAACGTCGAATGCGGAATGGGGAATGGGGAACGGGGAATGGGGAACGGGGAACGGGGAACCTTTGAACCCATGAACGCCCAACGTCGAATCCATCAGCAACGAACAACGCGAACCCCTGAACCCCTGAACCCCTGAACCCCTGAACCTTTGAACCTCTGAACCTCTGAACCCCTAAAGGGATATCCGGCTGAACAGACACGGGCATAACAACCTGCGGCTCAGGGGACAAACACGTGGCTGCGGTAATAGATCAGCTCGCTGATCGATTCTCGAATGTCGCTCAGGGCCAGATGGGGCTTTTCTTTTGGGAAGGGGGGGAGGTTGGGATACCATCGCTTGACCAGTTCTTTAACCGAGCTGACGTCGATGTTGCGGTAATGAAAAAAGTCCTCGAGGCGCGGCATGTGTTTGAACAGGAAACGTCGGTCCTGGCCGATAGAGTTGCCGCAGAGCGGCGAGGTCCCCTTTAGAGCGTATTGCGACAGGAATTGAAGCGTCTCTTCTTCAGCCTGGCGACAGGTGCAGGAGGAGGAACGGATGCGGTCCAGCAGTCCTGAGGCCCGGTGGTGTTCGAGGCTCCAGGGTTCCATGGCGGAAAGGATATCCTCCGGATGGTGGATGACCAGGTCCGGTCCCTCGGCTGCCACGTTGAGCTGGTTATCGGTCACGATGGATGCAATTTCAACGATCACGTGACGGTCCGGATCCAGCCCCGTCATTTCAAGATCGATCCAGATGAGATGCCTTGCCACTTTAAAACCTTTCATGGATTGCAGGGTTCAGGGGGTCGCCCTGCCGTTTGCCGCCGGGCAGTGGCGCTGCGGCGAAAGTTAGAGAGCCCATTCTATCCCTAATGTGTTGCCAAGCTCCACTAAAAAATTGACCGTCAAACCTGCGTTTTGGTATTCTCTTTGTTCCAAAGGAGTTCCATCGTGCCTTACCATGTTGCCTTCGAGAGGAAAAATTGCCCCGACTCCAGAGCTTTATAGGGTTTCTGGCCCTGGCCTTTCTGGCATGGCTTTTTTCTGAAAACCGGACAAAAGTGAATCTGAGGACCCTTGCTGCAGGCCTGGGGCTTCAGGTGGTTTTGGCCCTGATTCTGTTGAAATTTCCGGGGAGCCAGGAGGTCTTTCTCTGGTTGAACAAGGCGGTCGGCGCCATCGAGTCGGCCACCCGGGCAGGGACCGGTTTTGTCTTCGGCTATTTGGGGGGGGCGCCCCTTCCGTTTGACGAAAAGACACCGGGGATGAGCTATGTTTTTGCATTCCGCGCGATCCCCCTCCTTTTGGTGATCAGCGCCCTGTCGTCCCTCCTCTTTTACTGGAGGATTATCCCCTGGATTGTCAATGGGTTTTCATGGGTCCTGAGGCGCGTTATGGGCATCGGCGGGGTCGAAGGCCTGGGCGCTGCCGTCAATGTGTTTGTGGGCATGGTGGAATCGCCCCTCATCGTCAGACCCTATCTCCAAAAGATATCGAGGAGCGAACTCTTTACCATCATGGTCTGCGGCATGGCCACCATCGCAGGCACCGTGATGGTGCTCTACGCATCCATTCTGCGGGATGTCGTGCCCGGCATCATGGGCCACCTCCTGGTGGCATCCATCATCAGCGCCCCGGCAGCCATTACGGTGGCCAAGCTCATGATCCCGGAGACATCCCCTCTTTCCAATGAAGCGGTAGCCTTGCCGAAAGAGGCACGCAGTTCCATGGACGCCATTACTCGGGGAACCGTGGCGGGCATCAGTCTCCTTCTCAACATCGTCGCCATGTTGATTGTCTTCGTGGCCCTGGTCCACCTGCTGAATCTGATGCTCGCCCTGCTGCCGGATCTGTTGGGTCGAGCTGTGACCTTTCAGCGACTGGTGGGATATCTCATGGCGCCGGTTGTCTGGCTCATCGGCATCCCCTGGTCAGAGGCTGTGACCGCTGGTTCTCTCATGGGGACCAAGACCGTTCTCAATGAACTGCTGGCCTATATCGACCTGGCCGCCTTGCCAAAAGGCGCACTGAGTGAGAGGAGCCGCCTGATCCTGACCTACGCCATGTGCGGCTTTGCCAATTTCGGCTCCCTCGGGATCATGATCGGCGGCATGGGGGCCATGGCAGAAGAGAGGAGGGATGAAATCGTGGGGCTGGGGTTGCGATCGATTGTGGCCGGGACCATCGCCACCTGCATGACCGGGGCTTTGGTGGGGGTCATTTACTGAGTCAGTGCCTAAAATTAGAAATGCCTAAGCCGGATAAAGCGGAATTGCGAATTGAGGGATTAAGGAATTGAGGAATTGAAAACCATATCCTCAATCTGATCCTATGGCAACTTCCTAAGGCGGCCTGACGGCCGCAACCAAACTGTCATGGTGGAAGTTTGCTGCTCCCTAATCAGGAATCCCATACTCTGTGTGAGCGGCGTCCTCGCCGCGAGGATCGAGGCTGGAAGCCTC
>JAUPKI010000146.1 GCA_030837545.1 Thermodesulfobacteriota bacterium
AATTCATAGTCATTCATTTTGGCAATCAACCCTACTGCATAGTCGCCTACTGGTAGTTTTCTAAACTTGTCCAATAGATTGATTTTTTCAGAATGCATTTTTCAACCTCAAGTATAACATAGTATTATGCCTCAAAAATAGCATCCCTTTTTACGCCTCTCGGGATGCTATGCCTCAAAAAAGCGCTTGACAGCCCATAATCTAATATGCGAACATGACGCATATGACCCCAATTGAGGAGGGATGATATGCCTCAAACAACTCGTCGGTGCGTGGCCCCGCTGAACCTCCAGCCGCGCTGGCCTGAGGGATACCTCAGAAGTGGCGTTGGGGGCGTTGGGTGTCAAATCTTGCATAGTGAATAAATATGGTTGAAAAGCGGTCGGTTCCGCGGTTGACCGCTATTTGGTCATGAAGGGCCTGAAATAATGGATTCAGAAATTCATTGTATTTGGGTAAATGGCTGTGTTTTGCCATGATCAGGCTCCGAAGTCAGATGCCGGGTTTTGACAAAGAATATCCCATCTCGGGATTAGTCTCGTTCTGTTTGTAAGATTGTGAAAGGGAAATCTTCGGATCTAGGCTGAGGGTTTTTGCTCCCAACAGGCCAAAAAGGCTCCTGTTAGGAGATGGGTATGGGGTATTTGAGAGGATGGTTCATAAGCTGAAAGCTGAAAGCTCAAAGGCTAAAGTCTACCCTGAAAACTGAAGGCGACCCGATAGAAGACGCGGAATTTTCGATTAGGCGCAAGGTTAATGGCTGATGGTTCATGAAAATCCCGATGAGGCTCGGGTGCTGTGAATTCAGCGATTGTGGGGGATAATAGTGCAACTGATGGGTATGTCAAGTAAAAACTGAGACAAAAGGGATATGAAACTGAACGACGCCCCCAAGATCTTCAGATTCCATTCCCTATGGGAAAGTCACTGCAAATCGATCTTGCAGCCTTTTCAGTCCGGCGTGCAGGAGGGAACAGCGTCATCATCTCTTCTTGCAACAAGCTGGTCTATAAAATGTTTGGGCGATACGATCATGCATCCCATCCTGGCCTTCTCAGGATAATGCTTGAGATTGCCGGTGATCAAGGGAACCCCTTCAGTCAGGGCGATTTCAAGAAAGGGGATGTCGCCTGGGTCAGGGATGTCATGGGCCACGACGCGCGACAACGTGTAATAGGAATTCCTGACCAGATACTCGATCACATTTTCGCGTTCGGATCTCCCGAAATATCGGAGGAAATACTCTCTGCGAAGGACGTCCGTATATTCGCTCAGAATTCTATCATCGACAACAAGTTGCAATGCACCGGATCTCAATAGATCGATAATCTTCCCGGGTGGGCCGGAGGGACTCAGCATGCCGGAAATCAACACGTTGGTATCGAGGACGATCTTCATGTTAGGTCACGATCCCTTCGGCTCTTAATAATTTCATCCTCAATGACGCCCGGACCCGGTGGGCTTGGAACAGCCTTTTTTCGTGCCTCCATAACTGCCGCAGAAAACATGGCCCGCCGTATTTCAGCAAGGGACCCTTCCACGTTTTCCGGCGGAATTCCAATCAGCAGAGCAAATGGCTGACCGTCCTTTGTCAGGATCAATTCCCGTTCCTTTGCCAGGCGTTCCCGTAATGAACGGGTCTTTTTAAGATCTTTCACTGCCAGATAGTTCATGATTATCTCCTTTTGATCAGATAATTATATTATTTTATAGGGCATACTTTTGGAAATGTAAACAGGAAATCGCTATTTCGGTCCTTTGGCTTACGCCGCCACGTGTTGGCATGGCGTTGGGTGTCAAATCTTGCATAGTGAATAAATATGGTTGAAAAGCGGTCAGGTCCGCTGTTGACCGCTATTTGGTCATGAAGGGTCTGAAATAATGGATTCAGAAGTTCATTGTATTTGGGAAGATGGCTGTGTGTTGCCATGTTGGAACTCTGTTGATAGATGTCAGGCACTCAAGTGGTCCGGCCCATTCCGGAATTGAGTTTGGCCTGCAAAAGTTGAGATCTACGGATGTGGCTTAAGGATTTTCGCTCCCGACAGGTTGAAAAGACTCCTGTCAGGAGACGGGTAGTATGTATTTGAGAGGATAATTCATAAGAAAAAAAGCTGAAAGCTCAAAGGTCAAAGCGCAAAGGACAACCCCGAAAGCCCAAGGTTCAAAGCACAAGGGTGCTGGGAATTGGATAATTGTGGGGAATCATAGTAAAACACATTAAAAAATCAACGAAAATCAGCCTGCCGACGGTCCATTTGTCGGACCATCCTGGACCACGCAACATGGCCGCCAAAACAGAAAATCTCTTGTCTATTTCCCCCTGAACAGGGCTGAAACCGGAAGGAGCTGCACATTTTCGATGGTGCGGTATTCGTCTCCCAGGTAGAAAAGATAGCGCCGCACCGGCCGATTCAAGCGGTCGCTGAATTGTGCCAGACTATTCACATCCCGGGGCGACGGTCGCTGGGTCGATTTGATTTCAATGGCATAGATCCTGTTGTCCGCTTCAAAGACCAGGTCGATTTCGTGACCGCCGGTGCTTTTGTAATAGCAGAATTGATCTGCTCTAATGATCCCGAGTCTTCTCCTTTTTTCAAGCTCTGCCAGGACGAAGCTCTCGAGGAGTTGACCGGTGCTGACGCGGGCATTGAGGCTGCGGATAATCCCCGTATCCACAAAATAGGTCTTGACGGCCTTGACATATCGTTTTGTAGGGCCAAACTGGTAACCGTAAAGTTTGAAGGTCAACTGGGCCTGGTGCAGGGAGTTAAGGTATTTTTTGGCGGTGGGGTGACTGATGCCGGCCTCCCGTGCAAAGTTGGAGACGTCAAGATGCGACCCCAGGGATCGGGCCAGGTGCTGCAATACTGCCAAAAGTCCGTCCAGGTTCTCGATGTTGGACAACTGCATCAGATCCCGGGTAAAATACGTATTGCGATAATTGACCAGGATTTCCTGTTTGTCGTCGTCTCTTTCCTGCATGACCACCTCTGGAAACTGGCCGTAGGTCATGGCTTGGGAGAGGCGGCGGCCGGCCTCCTTGATTTGAGGCATGGGGGAACGGTCATCCAGAATGGAATGGGTGGGACCGCCCAGTTCCTCGCCCCAGCATGCAGTGGGCAGGGATATCATATCGATCCGGCCGGCCAGGGAATCGGCCGCAGCATCCAGGAGGCCGAGCGTACTCGAACCGGTCATCAAAAACCGGGCATTTTCGTTATCCATGGCATATTTTGCGGCCACGGTGAGCATGGGGAGGCGCTGAATCTCATCGATAATTGCCTCTTGGCCGAGATGACGGATCAAAGCCTTTGGATCCCGCTTGGCCCACTCCAGATAATCCAGGTCATCTAAGGTGGCATAAGGCCATTCCGGATACCGTTGCTTCAGCAGTGTGGTCTTACCGGAGCGACGGGGACCGATGATGAGACAACTCCTTTGGGTGGGTATTTCGAGCCATCTTTCAAACATGGTTTAAAAATAGCATGGATATTTTTAAAGTCAAGTTAAAAAAGACATCATATAGTCTCGTAGTCTCATCCATTCCTGTAGGACATAGACCTGCATAAGCCCAACAAAACACCTTCACTCCTTGCGTGGCACTTGGGAACCGGGGCTCTCATCCTCTCCTGTGGGCTCGAAATTGCGCATGGCCGCCAGGAATGTCGGGAGGTGGACAAGGAGATGCCAGAGGCTCCTTCTGTGCTGCCAGAGCCTTTTTCGAAATTTCCTGCGCCAACCCGGATCTGAATAGAATCGTTTGACAAATCGATTGTAAAGTTCATCGAGCCGTTCTTTTGACGCGATCCCCTTTGGGATGAAAACAAAGTTGAGGCAGTTCATTTTCCGCCAGTCATTGTCGAACGTCCCCTGGTCGAATATGGTGGACCAGACGGGGGCCCCGGGAAAGGGCGTGAACTTGGACATGTTCATGTCGTCAAGCCCAAGCGACATGACAAAGTCGCCGGTCCTTAAGATGGAGTCCTCTGTGTCGCCGGGGAGCCCCATCATGAACAGCCCCTTTGCCCTGAGGCCTGTCGCCTGAATACGTCTCACCGTATCCCTCACCGCCTCGAGGCTCACCCCCTCCTTAAAAACCTCTATCTGCTGAGGATCCCCGCTCTCGATGCCCAGGGAGACCTGGAGGCAGCCGGCATCTTTGAGCATGTGCAGGAGATCATTATCCGCATGGCCCACGCGCACCGCGCAGTTGAACTGCATGCCGAGGGGCCTTGAGATCAGCCGCTCGCAGAGTTCCTGAATGCGCCGGCGGTGGGCCGTAAACAGATCGTCGTAAATATTGATATGACGGACCTTGAAACGCGTCCGAAGGTAGCGCATGTGCTCGTAAATATACTCGGCCGAGTTGTAGCGATACCCCTTCTTGAACACGGACCGGTCGCAGAATGAGCACTGGTAGGGACATCCCCTGCTGGTGATCATGGTCGCGCCCGGACCCAGGATATAGCTGAACAGGGGGAGGTTGTACCCCTTTGGAAAGCCCGCCAGTTTTTCATAAGCCGGGAATGGGAGCGCATCCATGTCCGGGATGTGGGCCCTCGGCGGGTTGGTTACCGGTTGGCCGTGATCCCTCAAGATCAGGCCATCAATCCGGTGAAGGTCCTCCCCGGATGCGAGGGCTTCCAGGGTCCCTTCCCCTTCGCCCGGGCAGAGGTAATCAATATTGCCGTAGTCCTCAAGGAGGTCAGCGCCCAATGCAGAGATGTGCACCCCGCCAAAAACCGTTTTGATCTCGGGCCGGGCGTCCTTGATCCGTGTGGCAAGCTCGTATCCGTCAAGGAATCCGGATGTGGTCGCAGAAAAACCGACCATGTCGGGACGGTAGTCAAGGATGATCCCGGCGTTGGCCGTATTCCCTTGAGGGACTTTGGGCCCCAGGCAGTCGTGGACAAACACCTGGTGCCCGGCCCTTTCCAGGCATGCGGCGATGGAGAGGAGGCCCAGCGGCGCCATTCGATTGGCCGTGGGCGTGATGTCCCGTTTGCCCGGCATCCAGTTGGACCCGGTTGGATGGACAAGTACGATTCGCATTTTGAAATCCCGGTAACACGTTACCATGAAAATACGTTCTTAATCAGTTGAATCACGCGAATGACACAAATAGATAACGTCTCTGAATATCCTGTGAGAGTCCCGCCCTGCGGGATCCAGCCTCGATCCCGCCGTTGGGCGGGATGGCAATCCCGCAGGGCGGGACACTCTCACAGGGAAATTTTCATCCACG
>JAUPKI010000001.1 GCA_030837545.1 Thermodesulfobacteriota bacterium
CGACAGGTAAGCTTCAAAATCAGCTAACCCTTTAAAATCTTATAGCTAATACCTAACCGCTCAACCTTAGGTTCCATTTATATCCTAACCGGAAACATTTTGATTGTGAACCATCAGGGGGTGTAATTGTGGCAAGCGAACAGACGAACAACGCATTGCCAGCTTCCGCTTTATTTCGTACACTCGGTTGAGGTAAGAAGGGGTCTTTACGATGCCGTCCGTCGACTGGTTGATTTGGCTTTGATTGGGAGATTTGATTTGAAGTTCCACCGTGGGTTCCGAAGGGAGAGCGATGGCTGAACATGAATATGTGCACGGGTACACGGAACAAGAGGGCAGAAGGCTTATCGATCAAGCGACAACACTCGTCGAACTCCTGCATGCAGACACGTCCTACCCCGGGGGGTGCTCCGTGCTGGAGGCCGGATGTGGAATCGGCGCCCAGACGGTCACTTTGGCGCGCAACAGTCCCGAAGCCAAGATTTTATCGGTGGATATTTCGGAAGCATCCCTGGACTCCGCGAGGAAGCGGGTTGCTGCAGAGGGATTCACGAATGTGACCTTTAGCCGTGGCGACATTTTTGATCTTCCGTTTCAGGAAGAAAGCTTTGACCACGTTTTTGTGTGTTTTGTCCTGGAACATCTTCGAAACCCGGGTGAAGCGCTGGCACGCTTGCGAGGGGTATTGAAGAAACGAGGAAGCATCACGGTCATCGAAGGAGATCATGGTTCGACGTATTTCCATCCCCACAGTCCTGAGGCCCATTGTGCCATCCAGTGCCTGGTCGATTTGCAGGCAAGGCTGGGAGGCAATGCCCTGATCGGTCGCCGGCTGTACCCGCTGATGGCTGAGGCAGGGTTCCGCGAGGTTCGGGTTTCACCCAGGATGGTCTACGTTGATTCAAGCAAGCCGGAGTTGGTCGAAGGGTTCACCCGGCAGACCTTCATAGCGATGGTTGAGGGGGTCCGTCAGCAGGCCTTGGATGAGGGGATCATTGATCCTAAGACCTGGCAGGAAGGCATTCGCGCCTTGCAGCGAACGACAGCCTTCGACGGTGTCTTTTGTTATACTTTTTTCAAAGGTGTTGCTCTGAAATAGGGCATCCCGCCGAAACTGTTTTTGTTTCGATCTTATGGTGATCATTCCCGGCCCCGTGCGCCACTTGTCGGGGAGAGGCCCAATGGCAGATTCCGCACCTCCGCCAACCAATAAATGGGTGGTGGCGTTGACCGTCATCCTGCCGACCTTTCTGGAGGTCATGGATACGAGTGTGGTCAACGTGTCCTTGCCGCACATGCAGGGCACTTTGAGCGCCGGCGTGGATGAGGTGACGTGGGTGCTGACGTCCTATCTCGTGGCCAATGCGATCATCATTCCCATCACCGGGTGGCTCGCCGGCATCTTTGGCCGGAAACGCTATCTCATTTTTTCTATTGCCTTGTTCACGTTGAGCTCACTTGCCTGTGGCGCCGCCCCGTCGCTCGAGTTCCTGGTTCTGGGGCGAATCCTTCAGGGACTGGGGGGTGGCGGGCTGCAGCCCCTTTCCCAGGCGATCCTGCTCGAAACCTTTCCGCAGAAAGAGCATGGCATGGCTATGGCGGTCTTTGGGATGGGCGTGGTTCTTGCTCCAATCCTTGGCCCGGTCGTGGGCGGGTGGATTACCGACAACTGGGCCTGGCGCTGGGTTTTTTACATCAATCTTCCGGTTGGTTTTCTTGCCGTGGCAATGGCGGCCTTTCTCATTCATGATCCGCCGTATATTCGCCGCGCCAGGATTCATATCGATTCCTGGGGCCTCTTCCTGATTACCGTAGGGCTTGGATGCCTGCAGATTGTCCTCGACAAGGGAGAGCGGGAGGACTGGTTTGCGTCGGAGTTCATCGTCATGATGAGCATCATCGCGGTTGTCGCCTTGATTCTGTTCGTCATTGTGGAACTCCGCGTCGAGCATCCGGTGGTGAATCTGCGGGTGTTCAAGGATCGCACCTTTGCGGTCGGCAACCTGATGATGTTCATGGGATTCTTTTGCCTGTTTGGAAGCTTCGTCTTACTTCCGCTCTATGCGCAAACGCTCATGGGCTACACGGCAATGTGGGCCGGGCTGGTGCTGGGTCCGGGAGGCATTGCCAGCCTCTTCATTATGCCCATCGGCGGCATCCTGATGAAAAGGGGAGCAAAACCGCGCCACCTGCTGGCGCTGGGACTCTTGACCATGGCTTTTTCCCTTTGGTTGATGTCCGGTCTCAATTTGGATGCCGATTTTTCTTCTATTGCTCTGCCGCGCTTTCTTCAGGGATTTGGGTTGGGACTCTTTTTCGTACCGCTCGCTGCTTCAACCTATGTCAACATCCCCAGGGAACAGATGGGCAATGCCTCCGGTATCTTTAATCTGCTCCGTAATCTGGGCGGTAGTTTCGGCGTCGCTGTCGCCACCACCCTGCTCTCGCAGCGATCACAACTGCATCAGACCTTCCTTACGGAAAGGGTCACCCCTTACAGTCCCTCCCTGAGGGAGTATGGCCAGCATCTGCTCCAACTCATGCCCGGTTTCGACCTCTCCGGGCCCGGCTCAACACGCGCCCTTGCGGGGATCTATCGGGAGGTGCTGCGTCAGGCGAACATGCTCGCTTTTAATGACATTTTCTGGCTCTTCGCGTGGTTGACCGCGATCCTGGTGCCGATGACTTTTCTCATGAAGAGACCCAAAGGGACTATTGGCCTCACCGCCGTCCATTGAAGTGGTCCTTATTTAAAGCATCCAGGGAGAAACCCATGGAATACGATGTCATCATTGTCGGGGCCGGACCGGCCGGTATCTTTACCGCGTTGACCCTGGCCGATTCCGGGGTTCATTCCGTGCTCCTGCTTGAACAGGGGAAAGATCTCGA
>JAUPKI010000147.1 GCA_030837545.1 Thermodesulfobacteriota bacterium
ATAACCGCAGGGGCCATCAGTCTTTCAGGAAACGCAAAAATCTATGGCGACGCTATGGTTGGGGCAGGCGGCAATCCAGCCACGGGTGTCACTACCAGCGGGAATGCTGCAGTAGTCACACCCGGACAGAAACTGGCTGCGGATGAAAGCAAGGACATGACTCCGATGTCCGACCCTGGAGGTGGAACAAACCTTCCCGCCTGGAATCTCTCAGCGAATACCAACGACACGCTATCGGCCGGAACCTATCGTCTCCCAGGCATAGACATCAGCGGAAATGCCACAGCCACAATCAGCGGCGACGTTACCCTTTACGTTACCGGAAATATCTCCATTTCAGGGAATGGAAGGCTGATCATCCCGGCAGGCAGTTCGCTGACAATTTATGCTTCGGGATCCGTGAGCATCAGCGGAAATGGGATCAGCAACAATACCAGTTACCCCAGCAACCTTCAAATCTACGGCACCTCAACCTGCAATAGCGTGAGCATTAGCGGTAATGGAGACCTGAGTGGCGCCATTTATGCCCCGTCCGCAAATGTGAGCGTAACGGGGAATGGCGATATTTATGGGGCGGTAATTGGCCGAAGAATAGGTATATCAGGGAATGGGGATGTCCACTATGATGAGGCCCTCCAGAATGTTGGCCCCGTCTCAGGACTCAAGCTACTTAGTTGGAGACACAATACTTAGAAGAATGTCTGAAAAAATTCGTTATGTCCGAAAAGGATTGTGAACAGCAGCAGTGACGAATGATGCCAGTGGCCTGTGTTGAGCACGTTTTTATATGGTGTTTGCAATCACTCGACGTTTTCAGTCTCATCCCACCAGCCAGGGAGGATGCCATCATGTCTGGCCTTTACCTCTTTTTCCAACTTCGATAACTCGCTTGACATCTGAGAAGTCCTGCGAAACTCCTCATCAATAATATTCTTTTCTCCGATTTCCTTTGCCCTCTTGTAACTCTGAAGTGCCTCTCGCAGTTTCTTAACTAACTCGATTTTTCTTTCTTTATAGACTAGATCCGGATCAAGTTCCTCCTTGATATCGACACCCTTTTCTTTATCCTTTTCATTCTCCAATTTTGCTTTTTCGGGGGGTACCACAGCGGGCTGTTCGAGAGTGGAAATGCCATTCTGTAGAACTGCATCGGTCTCAACAATTTCCCTTACGCGGTCTTTTTCAATGCCGACAAGGCCCCCGTAACGCTTGAATCGGATCTGGTCCCCTTCTTCGAAATACTGGTCCGTGACAAACTTGGTGCCGTCCTTGAGGTGGATGACATAGCCAGCAAAGCCGGCGGCGGGGAGGAGGAGAAAAAGGGCGGCGGCGATAGCGGTCAGGATCTTTTTCATGGGGCGCTCCTGTTACACCTTCCCCATCCAGTAACCTGGACGACGTCGTAGGTCGGCAACTGCAATGATTCGGACAAGACCAGACTTGACTTGATAAATGACGCCGAATGGGAACCGATTGACAAGGCATCGACGGGTATGGGTGGACATTTGCGTCCATGCTTCGGGGTATTGGATAATGCGGTCAATGGTTGCATAGACTTCCTGAGCGAACTCCATACCGAGGCCGTGACGGCAGCTTTCATAGTATTCAACTGCGCTGTCGAATTCCGCTTCCGCTTGCTCGTGGAAAAAGAATCTCATCTCCCATACTTTGCTCGAATTTTTGCAAAAACCTCTTCACCGGGGACCAGTTCGGCTTTGCCTTCTGCAATCTGGGCAACACGACGTTCGGCTTCCTCTGCCCAAAGGCGATCGATGTCCTCATCGACGGGGAGATTGAGGCTCCTAAGGAGCTTCTCAACCAAGTCCATGCGAACATCCGCCGGAAGGGATAAGGCTTCTTCGACAACTCTGTCATTTGTTGACACCATCCCAATTCCCCTTTCCTGTTTTATTTTCACACCCCAGTGGAAGGCCGGGACGTTCTTCGGTTATTCAGTTAAGTGCGGATCGAGCCCGATGGCAAGTCTGTTGATGTCGCAGCGAAACGGGACGTACCCGCGGTTTCTTAGCCTTCTCAGTCTACCCCTTGTCGCTGTCAAAGTCAACCCTCTAAAATTACACATTTTTTGGCATGTTATGGCGTCATGCGGTCGCCGGGTTCTTGAGGTAGATGACATAGCCGGCGAAGCCAGTGGCGGGGAGGAGGAGAAAAATGGCGGCGGCGATGGCGGTCAGGAATTTTTTCATGGGGCGTTCCTTTTTGGGAGTTTGAAGCTCAAAGCTGAAAGCTCAAAGCGCGTTTTCGCACAAATCCGGAGACTTTGTACGTTTTTTGCCTGGGCCTATCCGGGGTTATGCACCTACTTCTCTGTCCGTCATAATTTTACACCCTCATCTGCAATGTTATTCAAAAAGGGAGACGCTCTTAACGGGGAATTCCTTATTTCATCCGTGGTAAAGATAACCGGTGAAATAACCATAGAGTTCTCAAAACCTACTTCCCACGCTATGTCGGCGATCTTCTCCTGGACTCGTCTGTCGACTGAACCAACCTCTATGGATATATCCATATCCGAATACTCGTCTGCGTCGCCCCGCGCCCTCGATCCAAAAACAATCAGATTGACAACGTCAATGACTTCGGCCAGTCTCTTTTTCAGCTCCCTCGCGATCGTAAGGTCCTTCTTGTTCATACCATTCATGATTCCCTGCTTTTGCCCTCAGATAATCGACGCGACTTCCGGTTTCCATAGGTCAATCGCCTCGCGTTCAATATGACAATAGAGCGGTTCCCGGCGAGCCGCCATCTGCTCAAACCGTGTGTCGCTGACGATGTGGTCCGATACTACAACCTGATACTCGTAGTCCACCTGAGTGGCAAGGCGACTGATTTCCTTTTCAAGCGCCCAGCTATAGTCATTGACCACAATGAGCAGATCGATGTCTGATTCACTATCCGAATCGCCGCGAGACTTGGAACCAAAAAGGACGACACGGTTAATCGTGTCAGGGAATCTCTTGCGCAACGCCCCCAAGAGAGCGGTTAGTGCTCTTCGCTCATCGGGCGCCAGGCTTACGAGTTCCATTGGACTTTTCATCTATTGCCTACCTTTTCACAATTGTCTGATAAATAGTATCCGGGTGCCGGGACGCTCTTCAGTTATTCAGTTGGGAGCCATCCCTGGCCGACGGGAAGGCTGAGGCTTAATAACGTGCCACGCATAACGGTCAATTATCCCACGGCTTCTAATCCAACATCATCGATTCTTGACAAGAGCTTGGGCCGCATGCTTCTAATCGCTATATACACCACTTCCCCTTGCTCGGATTCTATGATTTTCCCCAATTTGAGATTGTATTCCTTCAATTCTCTATCGAACTCCGGCAGGAGAATGACCTCAGCGCCGATCGGCAGTTTTTCTTCCAACTCCGGATGTTCGAATAGATACCGGCTGAATTCTGCGCTGATCTCAATGTTACGTTCGATCATTTCCTTGTCTTTGTTCATCACGCATCCCCTCCAGAAATCTCCTTTTGTACAATTCCCAGTTGGTTTTCAGATCATTCTCCGCAAAGGTTAAGGCATCGTTTAAGTCTTGATTAAACAAAGGGGTCTTCCTGGAATCGCCTTTATGGTTGAGCAAATCTCTGTGAGCAAAACCGTGCGCTGTGTCGTATCTGACAACAGGGTACCATATCTGATTTATCTTTGATTCATATTGAACCCTGAAAAACACAATCTTTCCCCTCTCCTTAATATGCAGGTGCCTATATCGATCACGAGGACCAATTCTTATGGCGTATTCGACCCTGTTTTTTCCCATGACTGTCCTTGGGTACGCCCTTCAGGGATTCAGTTGAGCCTCGACCGAGCCGGGTAGGACGGCTGTTGATGCCTCAGCGAAGCTGGACCTCCCCGCGGTTTCTTCGCCTTCTCAGTCTACCCCTTGTCGCTGTCAACGTCAACCCACTAAAATAACAAGCAGCAATTCTCATTATGACGGAGACTTGGTGTCAAAGTTCTGTGTGAGTGGCATCTTGCCATCCCGCCCGAAGGCGGGACTCGGAAGCCGCTCCCACATGACTATTTTCCTGAAATGAGAATTGCTGAATAACAAGTATCATCTCAATAAATCGGGGGGATGGCTTTGCGCAGATCAGCGCAAGTGGACCCGAAAGCCGTTCCTGTAGGTGCGCCTTCAGGCGCACGGCCCACGGTCCCTGTGCGGCTGAAGCCGCACCTACCCCGGATTTTTAAGATCATACAATAACAAGTTTTTTGGCATGTTATGGCGTCATGCGGTCGCCGGGTTCTTGAGGTAGATGACATAGCCACCGAAACCAGTGGCGGGGAGGAGGAGAAAAAGGGCGGCGGCGGCGATGGCGGGCAGGATCGTTTTCATGGGGCGTTTCTTTGTTGAAAGCTCAAAGCTGAAAGCTCAAAGCGGTATAAGAAGTTAACCCGGGCGATTGATTCGAATGAGCAGCCGTTCCAAGGTGATGCGTGCTTTGATGGCGTGGTCGATTCGATTCGCCTGTCCGACGTAATCAAGGTCAAGGGTGCACGCGATGATCCCTGTATGCTCTGGAACAGCTTGATCCAACTGAACAAAATGTTTTCGGTTGAGCGTCAAGACAGCGCGGTTCTCTGCGATTGCGAGGTATAAAACCTCCTTGTCGGGCATCTGTTGATTGCCTTTTCCTCTTTCCTGAACCGTGACGACGTCGTGTCCAAGCCGGCGCAATTCCTGAACCGTAGGCAGGGGAAAATTTTCATCGGCGAGAAGGCGACTCATTGTCAGGCCGCCTCGTTCTCATCGATCTGCTGATCGATTTCGTCTCTGTGCAGCCGATAATATCCCCAGGCATTAACCAGGTCTTCAGCACGCAACCCAGGATAATTGTTCAATAATTCGGCCTCGCTGGCCCCCAATTGCCGTGCTCGAACAAGTACCCATACCGGGATTCGGGTACGCAGGATGCAGGGTTCTCCCCCGGCTACTTCCGGATCGCTTTCTATACCGGGAAACGCACCATCGAAATCACGAGTTATCCACCGAAGCAATTGGGCCTTTTCACCCGGCGTCATCGAGGAAATAAGTCCCTCGGCTTCTTGTAGCGCTATCAT
>JAUPKI010000148.1 GCA_030837545.1 Thermodesulfobacteriota bacterium
AAAACAGACACCGACAACTTTGTCAGGGAATCGTCGCCCAATGACATGAATGCATTCCGGTATCTCTATCCCCTTGCCAATATGAATACCATTAAGAAGATCGAATCCTCGGAAATGAGCAGGGAAACCTTGAAGCACTTCCGCTTTGCCATGAAACAGGTGGTCTTTATAAAGGATATTGCCTACATCAACATGGAAGAGGTAGCACACCCCGATGTCCTCGTCATCATCGCCGATTTTTTTATGAAACTGGCTGAGGCCGAATGGAGCGTCGCTGCCGGCATATATGAGGACAGGCTGATTGTCATCCTGAGAAATGCAGGTTTCAGAGGCGACGCGGGCAAGACGGCACAGAGGCTCTTCGGGGGATGGGGAGGTTCTGCGGGCGGCCATAAGACCGCTGCCCGGGCTGAAATCCCATTGAAGAACCTGGTGGGTGAAATAGAAGACCGATCCCTGCCGAACCGAATGATCCTCAAGGAGTTAAAGCGGCTGAGACACCCCATCTCTGAAGGAGATGGATCCTGACAGCAGCATCCTACCCCTAATGATTGAAGACCCCGGCTGCAGGCAATGGGGAACGCGCTCGCTGTGAATTTTCAACTCCCTTCTATTTCTGCCCCGACGTCTCGGGAACTGTGAAAATGCGAAAATAAGGTCTCCGCCAGTGCCCGACTGATCCCGGGCGCCTGGACCAGATCTTCCACTGCCGCATGGGCGATAGACTCGATCCCTTTGAAGTGACGGAGCAACTGGGCCTTTTTTCCCTTCCCGATGCCGGGGATTCGGTCCAATTCAGAGCGCGTCAGGCGTCTCTCCCTTAGCTTCCGGTGGTAGGATATTGCCCGTCGGTGCGCCTCATCTCTGATCCGCATCATCAGGAGAAGTACCGGATGGTCAGCCTTCAGCATGAGCGGATTCTTCCTTCCGGGGAGATAAATCTTGTCGCGCGGGTCATGAGAAGGATTATCCGGTTTGGCAATGGATATGACCTCGGGCATAGGGAAATCGTCATT
The DNA here is from genome assembly GCA_030837545.1 of Thermodesulfobacteriota bacterium. Taxonomy (GTDB): domain Bacteria; phylum Desulfobacterota; class DSM-4660; order Desulfatiglandales; family Desulfatiglandaceae; genus AUK324. The sequence goes on from JAUPKI010000148.1 coordinate 1,017, forward strand.
TGTTTCCCCGGAACCGGCCGCCTGGCGTCGAAGATGGACCTCCTGATCCAACACCCGCCTGACCGTGGCAAGGTGACCTTTGCCCCCGTCCACTAAAAAGAGATCCGGCAAGGCCCCTTTGGCGATTCTCCTTTTCACCATCTCGGCCATCATCCCGTAATCGTCGATGGTCCCCCCCTGCCTGATCCTAAAATTGCGGTATCCGGCCCGGTGGGGTTCTCCATCTACAAAAGAGACAATGGTCCCAACGGCCATGTCCCCCTGAAAATTGGAGATGTCGAGCCCCTCGATCCGCCTTGGGGTATGCGCAAGCCCCAGGGCAGATCTGGCGGCGGTCAGGAGATCTTCTTTCTGAGCTGCGGCATGGCCGACCAGCAGATTTTCCGCATTGACCATGGCCATTCCGGTAAGCTTCCACTTTTCGCCGCGTTGAGGGTTCTGGATCGCCACCTTTTTTTCTGCCAAACCGGACAGCCAGGCCGTGATCGGTATGAGTTCCTCGATGGGCTCTGAAATGAGAATCTCCTTGGGGATGAAGGCCTCGCGCCCGTAGTATTGTTTCAGAAAGGCCTCCATCACCTCTGAGGAAAGCGCATTCGGTTCTTTGATCAGAAAATTACGGGTCCCTGTCAGATATCCTTTTCGAATAAAGAGGATAACCACTTGCCATAGCCCCTCTTTTTCCGCCAGACCGATGACATCCTGGTCCTCCATTCGAGGGGACACCACGTGCTGCCGTTCCACAGTCCTCTGAATAGCCCGAATCTGATCCCGTATCGTCGCGGCCTTCTCAAACTCCAGATTTCGGGCCGCGGTCTCCATATCTCCTTCCAGAACCGTGATGAGTTCACGATTCCGCCCCTCTAGAAAGAGTCGAACCCGCTGGACGATCTCTTCGTATTCCTTCAAAGGGACCTCGGCGGTGCAGGGCGCGAGGCAGTAGTTCATCTGGAAGTTGAGGCAGGGCCGGCTCCTCTTTCGAAGGATGTCGCCCTTGCATTTGCGCAGTTTGAAGACCCGGTCAATCAGCTTCTTGGTGCTCCGCACGGCGTTAGCGGATGAAAAAGGCCCAAAATACAGGGCGCCATTTTTCTTGATCTTCCTGACAATGGCCAGTCGCGGAAACGGTTCTCTCACATCGAGACAGAGGCATGGATACTGTTTGTCGTCGCGAAGGATAATATTGTATCGGGGCATGTGCTTTTTAATGAGATGGCCTTCCAGGATGAATGCCTCCTGTTCGGTATCGGTCAGAATGAACTCCAGACCCCAGGCCCGCTTCATCATCCGGCTGGTCTTACTGGTGGACTCGCCATTGTTCCTGAAATAGGAGAGGACCCGCTTCCGAAGGCTCTTGGCCTTGCCCACATAGATGACCCTCCCCCCGGAGTCCACGAAGAGATAGACCCCTGGCGCATCCGGCAGCGTGCTGCGCAATACCTGAGAGTCCAGTTCATATGGGGCGTGTTCGATGGATGTCATGGTTAGAAATGCCTAAAGTGCCTAAAGTGAGCTAAAGTGCCTAAAGTTCAGAGTTTGGAGTTGGAAGTGCCTGAAGTGTAAAATACCAAATGTGGCATAGCCAGAACCAATCCCGCGGGACTCACACAAAACCACACCCTGACCATTCCATGACCACTTCATGACAATTCCATGATCACCCATGACCATTTGATGGCAAATCAGGTATCCACTCCCTCCCTCAAAGGGTTGCATATTTTCAGGGTAAATGATAGAAGCATGTACAGTCAAGGTCATTGTCCGTTACCCTTACCCGGGCGTGTTGAAATATGAACCCGTTCTGGACCACCATTTTGCTGTTTGCGTGCTCCCTGTCGATTGGAGGGTGTTCAGCCACCCGGCCTGGAATGCCGCCCCTCGCCTCTATTGAAGGCGTGACGGGGCACTTTGCCGAGGGGCGGATCATCGATCTCCACCACGCCAAATCCATATCGTTTGACGAGCTTTTGAATGAGTTAGAGGAAAGCGATCTGATCTTCGTGGGCGAGGTGCACGACCATCCGGAGCACCACCTGATAGAGGTCCAGATCCTCCAGGCCCTCACGGCCCGCTACGGTCCGCTGACCGTTGCCATGGAGTTTTTCGCAACCACCCAACAGCCGGCCCTGGACCGTTACATGGAAAAGGAAGTCACTGAAACCACCTTCCTCAAAGATGTCGACTGGGCCAGGGGCTGGTCTTTCCCCTACCATTTTTACCGGCCCCTCGTATTCTCCGCCGTAGAAAAGGGAAACCGTCTCATTGGGATCAATCTGCCCGGCAGCGTGGTCCGAAAGGTGGCCAGGTCAGGCCTTGACAGCCTGACCCCGGAAGAACGCGGCCATGTGGCAAAAGAGATCGACCTCGATAATGAGGCCCATCACCAGTACCTGATCGAGGTATTCAAGGGCCATTCACACGATGATCTTAAGAATTTCGACTACTTCTACCAGGCCCAGTGTGTGTGGGAAGACACCATGGCCGAAAATATCGCCCGGCGCCTGACAGACAACCCAGGCAGGATGGTGGTCTTTGCCGGGAATGGCCACATTATCAAACGATTCGGTATCCCGGACCGGGTTTCACGCCGCATTCCGGTGAAGATGTCAACCATCCTCTTATATCCCTTGACAGGACGAATGATCCTCACTAAAAACATGGCGGACTATGTCTGGTTGACGGGCGGATGTTCGTCCGGGGGGCATGGCCATCCAACCATGAGCGTCGCCTCTGGCCGGGGGCCAGTCAGATAAGACAGAAACTATTGCAAGTGACTAAAGTGAGCCAAAGTGACTGAAGTGAGCTAAATTTGAGAGCCAGCAACCCGTAACGCGAACCCCTGAACCTCTGAACCGTGAAGTTTCATATGAGAAGTGGATAGGCTCTATACGGTGATCGTCCCCACGAGCGCCTACGCGGCAGGTTGCGCACGCAAGAACAAACCCAAATAGCTCAACGAACCCAATAAACCCAAATAACCTGAAGTTTCACAGGAGATGACGCAGGTTAGGAGAAAACAACAACGATGAGAATAACGCCGGAAAAGATAGATGATTTGGGCCCTGAGCGACGGAAATCGGTCATGGAGCGATCCATGGAGGACATCTCGTCCATATTTGAAGACGTCCGTGGCATTGTGAATGACGTCAAAAAGCGCGGCAACGCAGTCGCCCTATCACATTATCAAAAACATAAGCCAGATATTACCCCCGCTGATCTGGAAGTCTCAGGGGCTGAAATCCGGAAGGCATACGACAAGGTGGATTCGAGGGTCGTTGAATGTCTGAAGATCGCCGCGCGTAATATCACCCGGTTTCACACCGCCCAACTGGAACGTGAGATGTGGGCCATCGAGGTCTCAGAGGGGATTTTAGCGGGACGTGTGAGACGGGCCATGGATATCGTAGGCTGTTATATACCGGGAGGTACGGCCGCCTATCCCAGCTCTATCCTTATGACCGTGCTCCCGGCCAAGGTGGCGGGTGTCGGAAAAATCGTGGTCGTCACGCCACCCGGGAAAGGGATGGTCGCCAATCCTGCCACCCTGGTGGCCGCTGACATTGCCGGCTGCGATCGGATCTTCAAGGTCGGGGGGCCATGGGGGGTCGCGGGGCTGGCATTCGGGACAGAGACCATGCCGAGGGTCGACAAGATCGTGGGGCCGGGAAACAAATACGTCACGGCCGCCAAGATGCTGGTTTACGGACAGGTGGACATTGACTCTCCGGCAGGGCCCAGCGAGGCCCTCATCCTGGCAGATGAGACAGGCGATCCTGAACTGATCGCCGTTGACTTTCTCTCCCAGGTCGAACATGATCCCGACTCTGCCGCCGTCCTGGTGACTCCGTCCGAACAACTGGCCGCGGCCGTCTGCGATATCATCGAACGGGAATATGACACACTCCCCCGTAAAGAGATCTTTGAATCCTCTCTTTCCAGGCACTCCTATCTGCTGATTGCCAGAGACATGGAGCAGGCTATTGAGTTTACCAATGAGTACGCCGCAGAACACCTTCAGATCCTGACACGGGACCCGTTTATCACCCTCAACCGGATCAAGCATGCCGGGTCTATCTTCATGGGACCTTATGCGCCGGTCCCGGTGGGCGACTATGCCTCAGGCACCAACCATGTGCTCCCCACCGGTCAGTGCGCCCGCATGTTCTCGGGTCTTTCGGTAGACGACTTCATCAAGAAGCCCACCTTCCAGTATCTGAGCAAAGAAGGGCTCGCCAGTCTGAAAGACACGGTCATAACCCTGGCCGAAGCCGAAGGGCTTCCGATCCATGCCCGGGCGGTGAAGGCCCGATTCCAATAGACAGACCACGACCGGATCTTGTGGATAGTTGATCATGCAATGGAGCGCCGCCTCTGGCCGACAAAAGGGCAGTTAGAGCAGACAGAAACTTCGGGCTTGAACTGCCCGAAGGCGCGTGGCGTTGAATTTGGAATAGGACGCGGAGCGACCCGCAAATGCGTTCCCACGCAGAGCATGGGAACGAGGGAAGCATCCAGTATCCAGCATCAAATATCCAGTATCACATGGGCTTATTTTTTGTGTGTTTTGCGCTTTTTTGCGGCAATATTAAAATTAAAGGAGGGTTGAACGATGGCTGAGATCAAGGGATACAACATGCCGGATGAGCTTTACTACCATGAGGAACACAGTTGGGCCAGGGTGGAGGGCACAAAGGTGACAATCGGTATGACGGACATGTTCCAGAAAGAGGCGGGCGACATTGTCTTTGTGGATCTGCCCGAGGAAGAAGATGACGTCAGTCAGGGGGAGACCTGCGGAAAAATTCAGTCCAGGAAATGGATCGGGAAATTGGTGGCGCCTGTTTCCGGAGAAATCACAGAAATCAATGAGGAACTGGAGGAGGACACGAGCCTGATCAACTCGGATCCCTATGGGGACGGCTGGATCCTGGTCATCAAAGCGGAGGATGAAGACGACCTTCAGGCCGAGCTGAAAAACCTGATCCACGGCGACGCGGTATCCGCCTTTGTGGACCGGGAAATCGCCAGGACAGAGGAAGAGCGCGCCAAGGCCGAACAGGGATAGGCAGGGGATGTGTCATGGGGTCGATATCGGACAGGGCCGGGTCCGGGGAATGGCGGCTTTTCAAGAATCTCACGCATTCTGTCTCCACTGCCGAGGGCTTGGCATGGGATGACGCCCTACCTCAGTCTGTTGCGCGGCACGGTTCTCCACCCATCCTCCATCTCTATACATTTATCCCATCCGTTATCGTGGGAAAATATCAGGATATCGAAGCGGCCCTGCGGCTCGAACGGTGCAGAGCGCGGGGGATTGAATACAATCGAAGGAGCACGGGCGGCGGCACCGTCATTATGGGGCCGGAGATCGTCGCCCTGGGCCTGGGGATCAATGTGGACTATCCCGGACTCAAAAAGGGCGTGGGCGGCGTATTCGACTCGCTCAGCCGGGTCCTCATCCGCGCCCTGGACCATGTGGGTGTTCGAGCCCATTTTCAGCCCAAAAATGACCTGGAGGTAAAGGGGAGGAAGATCGCCGGGCTGTCGGCCGCATCCGAGGCAGACACCTGCCTCCTCTTTCACACCAGCCTTCTTGTGGATTTCGATATCGCCCTGATGACCGACATTATGAATACCCCGGTCATCAAGCTGGAAGACAAAGGGTACAACTGCTTCAGCCAGCGCATGACCACGGTTCGCCATGAACTGGGCCGTAACCTCTCTGTCGCAGAGATGATGGAGGCGATTCAGACCGCCTTTGAAGAGGAATTCGGCATCGCCTTCAGGGAAGACAGCCCGGATGACTGGGAACAGAACACCATCCACAGATTTATTGAGGAAAGATTCACGCAAGACCAATGGATATTCTCCCACCGGCACCCAAGGACGAGGATGGGCGTCGGTCAACTCAAGACCCGGGGCGGCCTTCTGGAGATATACCTCTCTCTTTCGGGGGGTTCTATAGAACATATCCTTATTACAGGCGATTTTTTCTCCACCAGTGAAAATATTCACCGGATCGAAAACGCCCTCAAATGGACATCCGCCCTCAGAGAAAGCATCGAATCCAACATCGCCTCCGTGTGGCACGACAATATGATCTACGGCATCGACGTATCCACCCTCACGGACGCCATTCTCTTGGCCAAGCAAAACCAGGTGAGGCTGTGAAGGAGGCGTTAGGCGTGAGGCGCAAGGCGTGAGGCGCAATGGGCACAGAGCAGGGGGCGACGTAAAGCTCGAAGCTCAAAGCTGAAAGCTGTAAGTGACCAGTATCGAGTATCCGGTATCCAGTATCGAGTATCCAGAAATGTCCAAACAACAGAGTCCTGATTATGCCAAGATGAGCCATGCGAGCGCCCTCTCCCTCGGCCTCATGAAGGGGCGGATGTATCGGGGGGCGGTCAACCGGTGTGTCAACCTCCTGGTCCATTATCGCGAGGGGTGTTCCGCTAACTGCGCCTATTGCGGGCTCGCCAAGAAACGGCCCGGAACATACAGGGAGAAGAGTTTCATCCACGTGGAATGGCCGATCTATTCGATGAAAACCATCATCGACGCCATCAACCAGGCCCCTTCCTACGTGACGCGGACCTGTATCTCCATGATCACCAACGGAAAATGCAGGGCCCATACCCTCGATATGACGCGACGCCTCACGCAGGAGACCGCCATCCCTGTCTCCATCCTCATCAGTCCCACCATCCTGAAGAAAGAAGACCTTATCGCTATGAAGGACTGCGGGGCAGACAAAATCGGGGTGGCCATTGACCTCGCCACCCCCGAGCTCTTTGACAAATACAGGGGAACAGGGGTGTCAGGACCCCACAAATGGGAAAAATACTGGGAGATTGCCGAGGCAGGGATAGAGGTCTTTGGAACAACCCATGTGGGGGCTCACCTCATGGTCGGCATGGGAGAGACCGAGCAGGAGATGACATCGCTCATGGACCGGGTTTGGCGGATGGGGATCGTCAACCACCTCTTCTCCTTTTTTGCCGAGGAGGGCTCCCGACTGGCCCACATGCCCCAGCCTCCCTGGTCTGCCTATCTGCGAATCCAGTTGGCGCGTTACCTGATCGAAGAAGGCCTGAGCCGATTTAGCGACATGGGCTTTGACGCAGCAGGCCGGATCATTGACTTTGGGCTTTCACCCGAGAGAATCGATGACATCATCGTCCCGGGCACACCCTTTATGACCACCGGATGCCTGGGTCCCGACGGCCAAGTGGCCTGCAACCGCCCTTTTGGCAACTGTCTTCCCGATGTCAGGCAGTGGAACTACCCCTATCTTCCCAACGAGGAAGAAATCGGCCTGATCAGGGGACATATTTTCAGTAAAGCCGCCTGATTGGGTGAAAAACACTTTGACAGAAAGGCTGGGAGGTATTAAGGTACAGGCTTCAGCTTGGGCCGTTAGCTCAGTTTGGTAGAGCAGCGGACTTTTAATCCGTTGGTCGTGGGTTCGACTCCCGCACGGCCCACCAGCAAAATCAATTAGTTCCGGCATATTCACAAAAGCGCCTTTTCTTGAAAACCCCCAAAGAGTACCAAAATAGTACCACCATTCCGTTTTTAGGGCACAAAAAAGGCCAGCCCCACACCTGGAAACCGGCCTTTCTGAAATCGTCCATCTCCTGCTTTTCAATTCTTAATCCTTAAAGGACAAAAACCACAAAAGGGATTCTTGACGCCCGCGCCAGCAAAGAGTATCGTAATAAAGCTCCAGCAGGGTCGCCGGTACGCGCAGCAGTATCGCTGGTCAATGCGCCGGTCTTGAACGGCCCTTGCTGGAGTACCATGTCGTTGGGGGTGTAGCTCACAGTTGGGAGAGCGGCACGTTTGCAGCGTGCAGGTCGTC
>JAUPKI010000149.1 GCA_030837545.1 Thermodesulfobacteriota bacterium
TACATCATCTCCCTGTCGCCCGTGTCGATGGCCTTATCGATCTCGGCCCTCAACTGGTCGGGAAGACCGGGGATGTCAACGTTTAGAAAACCACGCACAATCGTTGAAGTGGCCGCGTCTTCATCAAGGCCCCTCGACATGAGATACGCAATCTCCTCCTGGGCGATCTTCCCAACAGCGGCCTCATGAGACATCTCCACCCCGTCCACATGACCTTCCAGTTCCGGCACGGCGTGGATGACGCCCCCGTTCAAAATCAGGCCCTTACACTCCAGGTGGGCCTTGATCTCCGGCGCCTCCCCGATGAGATGGCCTCTGGAGATGATCCTTCCGCCGTTGCTGATGGTCCTCGCTACGATCTCCGCACGAGTTCGGGGCTTTTGAAGAAAGATCCGGCCCCCCACATCGTATTCAGAGCCCGGACTCCCGACGATGATGCTGTAGAAACGGGCCACCGCGTCCTCTCCGACCAGATGGGTGACCGGATACATCTGAAGGCTCTTCGCAGGTTTCATGCAGATATAATTGTTGAGGAACAGGCCCCCCTCCTCCACCCTCGCAGCAGACCGAGGCCTCACCATCATATCCTCGGCCCAGTTGTGGATCATGGTGAAACTCAGGGTTGCATTCTTTTTGATAAAGAACTCAGAGATGCCCAGATGGGCCCCTTTTTTCAGGTGCGGGGACGTGGCGCATCCGGTGATGATATGGAGTTCTGAATCCTCTTCCGCAATGATAATATTGTGAACCGTCTGCTGAAGACCCTCCTTATCCAGATAGAGACAGGCCTGGACCGGATAGACGCTTCGAGTCCCGGGCAGGGAACGGATCACATACCCGTTATGAAGATCCAGTTCCGCGGCCGCCGTGTATTTGTCCGTATCGACAGAGATCAATTTCCAGTAATAGTCCTGGATCCAATCCTCTGTCTCAAGGGCCTCCCGGATCGGCATGACCTCTATCCCTTCCTGATCGCTTCCGCAGTGGACAACGGCTGTGTCCTTCTGAAAAAAGGTCCCCCCCCTCCCCTTCTTGGAGATGTCCAGCCCGGACATCAACAACCGTGCCTGTTCCTCCTCGGGAAGGTCCTGCATCCCCTTGTCAGACAGATATGCGTGAGGCACAGGTCCCTTTTCATATGCGCCCAGGTCCACATCCGGGCCGATGGACCCCTTTTTGTCTTTCGCTGCTTCGGCCTGCCTCCTCAACTCCGTTCCGACATGCATTTGACACATTCTCCATAACCGCACTTGCTGATCTGTTTGAAAATTTCCCGCGGATTGTTGGTGCAGCTCAGGACGCCGTTGAACAGCACCTGGCCCTTGTCCGCCGTCACGTACTCCAGGATATACCCGGTATGGGTAATAATCAGGCCCATCTTGGTTCGCCTGCGCCTCAATTCCATTTTGCACGGTCCACCGTCGTCCAGGAATGATGCATACCCCTTTTGAAGAAGAGAGGCAATGGTATTTCCCACCAGTGTAATATTCTCCATGTCCACGCCCGATTCAGGCTCGTCAAAAAGGATCAGGTCAGGGTTCTGAGCCATGAGCTGGAGCAGTTCCGAACGTTTGATCTCACCCCCGGAAAACCCGGCGTTGACATCCCGGTCCAGAAACTCCACGAAGTTGACGCACCGCGCCAGGTCTTCAGCGACCCCCTCTGTCTTGGCGCATATCTCCACCATCTGCCGAGTCTTGAGGCCGTTAATGGTGGGCGGCCGCTGGTAGGACATGCCGATGCCGAGGTCCGCCCGTTCGTTGATGGGCAGATGGGTAATGTCCACCCCTTTGAATAAGATCCTCCCCTCCATGACGCGGTACTGGGGATACCCCATGATGGTCATGAGAAGCGAGGTTTTCCCCGACCCGTTGGGACCAAAAAGGACATGCGTCTCCCCGGCCTTGATCTCCAGATTGATATTGGCGAGGATGAGATGGTCCCCCAGTTGCACCCTCAGGTCTTCGATCAGCAGCATCCTGCTCCTCCTTTACACATTCCCCATGGACCCAGGCCCTGGGCGATGGTCTGACAAGACGATGGAATTGGGCAAACTCTACACCCAAACCAATAATTTGACAACCGCAATTTTTATGAGCAAATTCCTTCGCGATCGAGATCAGAGGTGGCGCCTTTCCGTTTTTTGTGATGACAAGACCTTGCCGAACGGTATACAAAGCCTCATCGAATTCCAGGAAGCAGGGGAAGAGGGTTATGGTAAACAGCGACATTGCATACCGGCACGGCGGCACGCCTCGATCCGATCTGGATCGGTTCGGCCTGCCCGATCGGCCGATCCTTGACTTTAGCGTCAACCTCAACTTTCTGGGCCCTCCGGCCATTGTCAGGGACAGGTGGGGGGCGCTTCTTGAGACCATAGCGCATTATCCCCCTGTGGAAGGGGATGGCGTCGGCCGTTACTATCAGGAGAAATTCCATATTCACCTCGAAAACTTACTGGCCGGCAACGGGTCCACCGAGTTGATCTATCTGGTCCCCAGGGCCCTTGGATTTAGGCACGCCGTGGTGGTTACCCCCTCTTACCATGACTATGAACGGGGCTCGATCCTGGCCGGGACCCGGGTCACCCGCCATGCCCTGTCGCCGGAGAGCGGATTCTCCCTTTCAAATCCCGACGCACTGATTCGAGGACTGGCGAACGCCGATGCGGTCTGGATCGGAAGGCCCAGTAACCCGACAGGAACCCTCTTCCCCAAACAAATCATCCTTGAACTGTCGGAAAGATGCTCGCAAACGCGGTTCATCATCGACGAGGCCTTTATCCAGTTTGCAGACAACTGGGAACAGGAGAGTCTTCTCACCCAGGCATTGCGGCCCAATATCCTGATCATCCACTCGATCACCAAATTTTATGCCCTGGCCGGCATTCGCTTGGGGGGGATTGTGGGAGACAAAAATCTGATTGCACGCCTGAAACGGGCCAAAGAACCCTGGACCGTCAACGGGGTAGCAGACGCCATCGCCCCCCTCCTCCTCCACTCCGCAGCGTACGAACAGGAAACCCGCATAGCGAATGCAAAGGAACGTGAGAGGATGTTTCATCGACTTGAAGGGCTGGACGGGATCACCCCCTTTCGCCCGTCCGCCAATTTTGTCCTCTGCCAATGGACCCGAACCAGGACCCTCGACCATCTGCTCCATCACCTCCTATCGAACGGCATGTATGTGAGGGACTGCCGGAATTTCCCCGGCCTTGAGGCCAATTTCTTCCGTGTAGGTCTTCGAAGCCCCGTGGAGAACAATCAGTTGATCTCCCTCATCTCGTCTTTCCCGGACGGTCGATATGAGTGAGAGCCGGAGGCTAACCGCGTGCTTGAATTGAGCGCCATCATCCTTTCTGCCTACCTCCTTGATCAGGTTCTTGGCGACCCTCGTTACCCCTGTCACCCGGTCAGGATCATTGGGCTGACCCTATCCCTGAGCGAGAGGGCGCTGAAGACGATTGGCCTCAATGGGAAGGGGGGCGGCATCCTCCTCGTGGGCATGACCCTCGTATGCACCCTCGGCCCCTACATCGCCCTGCACCTGTTTCTAACTGCCCTCTCACCCCTTATCGGGTCTGGCTTTGACCTCTTCATCTGTTATTCGCTCCTTGCCTTCAAAGACCTGATCGTCCATATTCGACCCGTGATCACGGCCCTAACGGCCGGTCGCATCGTCGCGGCCAGGGAGGCCGTCGCCATGACGGTGGGTCGCGATGTCCGATGTCTGGATCAGGAGGGCGTCAGCAGGGCCGCCGTGGAGACCCTGACAGAAAATTTCGTGGATGGGTTTCTGTCGCCCCTGTTCTGGTATGTAACTGGCGGGTCGTTCGCATTCCTTCTCGGATGGTCCCCCGTGATGCCGGCCATCTGTCTGATGCTTGCATTTAAGGTCGCCAGCACCCTGGACTCCATGGTGGGATACAAGACAGGGCCGTCCCCGGACTTCGGCTGGGCCGGTGCGAGGTTCGACGACCTTGCCAACTTCATTCCGGCGCGTCTTTCCCTGGTCATACTCCTTGCGGCCGCGTGGATCGTCGGGCTTCATGCGAGGGACGGCCTGAAGGTTGCCCTGAGAGACAGGCTCAAACATGATTCGCCCAACTCGGCCCACCCAGAGAGCTTCGCGGCGGGGGCCCTTCACGTCCGGCTCGGGGGACCCACCCGGTATTCGGAGGGCCTGAAGATAAAGCCCTGGCTGGGAGAGGCCTATGCCGACCCCGGCCCGGAGCATATTCGGAGAACCGTTGACCTTCTCTACCGATCGGCCGCGATCGCGATGCTGGGTTCGCTGGCCGCGCTTCTCATCGTGCAGGAGCTTCAATAATGCTGTTGGCGCCTTCCGACGCGCAAATTGCCCTTGACAGAAACTGCCGGTTTATAGGAAGGTTGTTTCAATATGCTGCCTGTCTCAAGAACCGTGCGGACAATAAATGGCGGGATTATATCTCCGTGTCATCACAGAGGGCGTGAAATGCGAAAAAAGATACTGGTAGTCGACAACGATCGATTCATACTGGCATTCATGACCGACCTGCTGACAGAACAGGGCCACGAGGTCAAGACAGCACAAGACGGACTCACTGCGCTGGAAATCCTTAAAACCTATATCCCTGATATGGTGTTTCTGGACCTCATCATGCCGAACATCAGCGGCGGTAGTCTGTGCCGGATTATTCGTAAAACGCCGGATCTAAAAAATGTATACATTGCCGTTGTCTCGGCAACCGTGGCTGAGGAACCGACCCGTTTTGCCGAGCTGGGCGCCAACACCTGCATCGCCAAGGGGCCGCTTGACGAGATGTCCAGGCATATACTTGCTGCGGTAGACGAGGCGGGCCGCTCCTCTTCGCCCCCTCCTGAGGAGCGCGCTCCGGATCTCCAGGGAATTTGTCGCCGGGGGATTACCGACGAACTCCTCTCCGTTCAAAGACACTTGGGAACCATCTTGAATAACATCTCTGAGGGCATCCTCGAACTGAATCCCGAAGGGAAGGTCATCTTCGCCAACAATGTTGCCCTGTCCATGTTCGGCGGTTCTGAAGAAAGGCTCCTGGGGCAACGATTTGTCGATCTTTTTGGTGGGACCGAAGGTCAGATGATCGCCAATGTACTGAAAGACATCGGGGCCGGCCTCCCGGAAACCATCGATCCCTTTCCTGTTCAGGTCAATGGCGAACACGTCTTGCTCAAAATCCTGCCGGTCGAAGACAACCTGAACTGGTCTGTGATGGTGATCGCAGTGCCGCTGCGAAAAATCGCCTGCGTCCATCATCATGGTTCCTGACCGGCTGTCACAGCCGGCCCATCCATGCTGCGCCGGAAGCAAATCCATCCTGCCCCCCCCCATCTCCCTCTTGGCAACTGACAGGTCCCTGACCTAAGATTCCGCCCCATGACGAAGATATCATTGCTTACCCGGGAAGCCACCGGGCTCATTATCGTCGATACCCAGGAAAGGCTCATGCAGGTCATGGGAAATCCTGACAGGGTCACCGATCGGATCGTCAAGCTCCTGCACCTGTCCCGCCTTTTTTTTGGCGCTCAGGGATCATGCCATCAAGATGATCTGGGCCAGTCCTTTGTCCAAAAAGAGGTCTATCACCCTCCGTGAGGAGGGGATTCTCTTTACAGAAAGATCGCCGCCCGGACCCCTGATGAGGCAAAAAAAGGAGCGTTCCTCAAAAAAAAGATGCAGGAGATGAGGCCAGGAGTCAGGTCCCTCTTGCCCCATATTGTTCGACCAAAGAAAGAGATCTCTCCACGATAACCCATCTGGTATTTCGCCATGCCCCATCTGGCCTTTGATAAAATTGATAAGCCTTGTAAGGCGGAAGAGGGTGACCAGGTCGAGGCGGTCGAAGTCCCTGGTTTCTACGGGGAAGGCGCTGGAGCGCCACTGGCTCATGTCCGGCGGGAGCAACCCCTCCCGCCTGCAATGCTCCATGAGGGCCGTTCCCGGTGAGGGGTAGTAGATGCTGGGGCCGATCAGGACACGGCGTGCCATGAGGTAAATCAGGGTGTCCACCATCTCGGGGATGGTCTGGCCCGGCAGACCGAAAATGGCGTAGGCAGTGGCCGCGAGTCCCACCTGAACCGCCGATTCCACGATCTGATCGAAGTAGGCCGGGTCGGCGCCGGGCCTTTTCATAGTCTTCCTGGTGAGCGCGTCCGTGCTGACAAATGACAGGTTGACGGCCCCAAACCCTGCCCTTCTCATTAGTCCGAGAAGTTCAGCGTCCAGGGACGCAAAGGAGACCCCGTTCATGGCTGACAGGTAGAGTGCCCGCTCCCCGAAGGTCTCGATGATGAGATTCATCAGATCCTTTGCCCTGCCCAGATCAAATGTGAAATTGTCGTCCTCGATATCAAAGGAGGTGATGTGGTAGCGTCTCTGGCAGTCCACCATTTCCTCTACCACAGCCTCGGGCGATCTGGGCCGGAAACGATTCCCCATGACCAGATAGGCAGAGCAGTAGGCGCAGTGATGGGGGCAGCCCCGGCTGGTGACGAGCATGGTGGAACGTCGCTTGCCGATGCGGTAACGGTCCATTTCGAGCAGGTCCCTGGCAGGCCAGGGGATGCTGTTGACATGGTCAATGGATCCCTCGACCGGGTTGATCCGGATCTTTCCCCCGTTACAGTATCCGATCCCCTCCATGTCACTGACACAGCCCTTTTCTCGAATGGCCTTCAACAGCCGCGGCAGCCGAACCTCCCCTTCCCCCAGGACCACATAATCCACCCGTCCGCTGTTCAAAACCCCTTCGGGATCCCCGCTGACATGGGGCCCGCCCATGACCACAACCCTCGAAGGCCCTCCCTCCTTGACGATCCGGGCCACCTTTAGGGCCTCGCCATGATACGGAGTGAACAGGGAAGAGATGCCTATGACGTCAGGTTTAGAGGCATCGATCGCCTGGCGGATTTCTTCCCACCCCATGCCAAAATGATAGAAACCGCTATACAGTCTGAAGGGACTTCGGTCATCAGAAGGGTAGATGTCCTGAAGATGGGCGAACTGGGGGGGGAGCGGGATGGCGTGTTGTCTGCCGGTCTGACAATCCAGGATCAGCGCCTCAAAGCCTTCCAGACGCAGGGAGGCGGCCAGATAGGCCAGGCCGATAGGCTGGGTTCTGATCCGGGTCTGATAGAAATCCCTGACCGGGGGTTGGATGAGAAGGACCTTCATGGCTGAGGGGATAGGTCACCTTTGGCTGCAAATGAGTTCAAAAGGCGTTCTGAGATAATGGGGTATAGGATGTCTATTTGTAAGTCAATAACGAATTTAACCACCTCATCTTATTGCCCAAAAAGGCTGAGAAAGAAAATATTCAGAGGTTCCTTCTAATAGCCATAACCCCCGGTTTCCATGCCCACTAACCTGCCGTTTCTAAATGTGAGATATCGAACAAATTGAGTTCTCCCTAAATTGTAGGTCCACACCTCAACTTGCATTTCTGTGATAACGTAGTTAAGCTCCTCATGACTCTCCGGATA
>JAUPKI010000150.1 GCA_030837545.1 Thermodesulfobacteriota bacterium
GACCCGCGCCATTGGCCGCAGCCACCCCGTGCACCTGGGCGATGACCGGCTTGCTCATGCGGCTGATGGTCACCAGGGGGGTCTCCATACAATCGATCCAGTCCCGATATTCCAGGGTGCTCTTCCCTGCGAAATCGCTCACATCGATCCCGGCACAGAAGGCCTTGCCGGCCCCTTTGACAAGGACGACCCTCACCTCCTTTCTGGCGTCCAGCTCGTTAAAGGCATGGTTGAGTTCGGTGGCCAGGGGGACATTGAAGGTATTGAGGTTTTTCGGTCGATTGAGTGTGATCTCCGCCACCCAATCATCGCCAACCTCCACGATAATGCTCTCGTAATTCATGAGAAGACTCCTTTCTTGGATACTGGGAAATAGGACTCATCTTTTATGGGGGAATATACGGGTGATAGACCTCACCTTTTCAGGTGGGGAGCATGGTAAAAACCGTCCACCGTGTCAAGGAAAATCCGATATTGCGCCGTTCCTCCCCCCACCACTCCACTCAATTTTGTCTTGAAGAGACAACTGCTGATCTTTCAAATACTCCGCAGCCATCCCCATCTAACATATCAATGGTCATCTCTTTGATTGAACCATCTGCCGCCTGCACAAAACGGACAAAAGCATCGTCGTCATCTCCCAATAACGGGACAGAATAAACAAAGCTGTCTCTGTTCCAATGTCTAAGGGATAGCTCGACCTTTCCCGGGCCGATCTGAAGGGTGAGCGCCCCATTTCTCAATGCCACCCGTGCATCTTCATAGACGGGGTTCGAGTAAACCCCCACGTAGGTATTCAACGGGAGCGACGGGCTCACCGTTTCAGGTTGCTTCGCCGCTGTTGCATCAGCCTCGGCCTTCGCCTTTTTCGCCTCATCCAGCGCTTCTTGACTGTAGTCTTTTTTGGCATTACCGAAATATAGATCCGCAAAATAGTTCGGCAAGGCCTCGGCAAGCTTGTTGGAAGACTCGTTGGTGAGGATGACCATGCCGATTTTTGGCTCAGGCCAAAAGGCAATCATCGAATGGTATCCGGTTGTCCCTCCGTTATGCCACACAAACGGATACGGCCGGCTGTCCACATAGATCCATGACTGGCAGTAATACGCTCCCAATTCCTTTTTAGCATCATATGTCGCTATTGTCTTGGGCGAGTGCATAAAATTCATGTTCTCCTCGCTGACCAGCCGCACCCCATCGATAGTCCCGTCATTGATGTGAAGCCTCAGCCACTGGGTCATATCCATCACATTGGAATTGATGCCGCCGGCAGGGCCATAGATATACGGCCAGTTCAAATCTCTGGGGACGGCAGTCACTGTGTTGTCCTGCACGTTATGACCTGTGGCCACATCTCGGCCTTCCATGAGGGCCTTTCTGTCGTACGAGCTTTCGGACATCTTGAGGGGGAGGAAGATCCTCTCCCTGATGTTCTCTTCCCACGATTTGCCTGTCAGATGTTCGACAGCCTCTGCCGCGACCAGAAACAGGTGGTTGACATACGCAAATTCCGAACGAAAGCTGCTGACAGGCTTGATGAACGCCAGAGACTTCTGGATGTGCCGACGGTCAAAACCGAAAAAGGCCTGGGCGTCGCCGGAATACGACGGCAGACCGCTGTGCTGGGCCAAGAGGTCCTCAATCATGAATTCACGGGTCACCCAGGGATCGTACATCCTGAAATCAGGGACGTAATCCATCACTCGATCCTTCCACTTGATCTTCCCTTCATCGACCAGCACGGCAATCAACGCCGCGGTAAATGCCTTTGTGGTGGAGCCGATTTGAAAGATTGTGTGAGACGTCACGGGATCGCTACCGCCCTTGACTTTGACCCCAAAACCTTTTGCGAATATCACCGAATCCTTCTGGACGACGGCAATGGCCATTCCCGGGATCTGCCACTCCTCCATCCCTTTCCGGGCATAGGCTTCAAAGTCTGCCAGGAGTTGCTGCACCTTTTGTGCGTCCGGAACCGGCGGACCGTCTTGAGCGAAACCGATTCCGATCCAGAATAAAGAAACCGCCAACATAAGCCCCCATACTTTCTTCATCGCCTACCCTCATTTCTCTTTGAAGATTTTGGGCGTGTTGAACCACCCGTTGAGAAGGCGTGGGCACGCACGTCTCCGTTCAAGTTTTGGAGAGCCGAAGTTAATCACCAATCCCACTGGATGGCCAGTCACCTTCAGATAGTTGGGTATTTGCACTTCCTCTTCAGATCTCCCCCCGCCCTCCGGCCCTTTCCACGACGATCTTGCTGATCTTGTTCTTGAGCGTCTCCTCAGCGTAGCGGATGGACCCTGCGAATAAAACACCGATAAGTCGGTCAGTTCCACGGCCAGTGTCGCAGGCCTGCCGAGGCATAAGCGGCCTCTGTCATACCCGTTCCCCGATGAAACGCATAAGAGTATAGACGTCCGCCAACCCTCCCAAGGCCTTTGCTCCCTTTATGGGCATTTCTCGACGGAACGAGGCTACTCCATTTCCGCGCGTCTGTAAATACCTTCAGCTCTGATTGAAATCCGGCCAACGGCCCTGATGCCGGTATGGGGCCCTTTTTAAGGAAACAAGCGCGGGAAAAAATCACGGTTTTGTAGAAAGCATATGCCTTCATTGACAATAATGTAGCTTTATGGTCATTCTGAAGGCCATGTAACATGCGTTCACATGGTCTTATTTATTATAATTTTGCTCAATCATGTTAGGTATACTTCTTGCTGACCATTTGCTGTTACCTCAATATTCAGCGGCTAAAATACAGGAGGGAGAGGAATGGACACAGGGGACACAACATTTATTCTGATCTGTTCGGCGCTGGTGATGCTCATGACCATCGGACTGGCTCTCTTTTATGCAGGGATGGTAAGGAGCAAGAATGCATTGGGAACTATCATGCAGAGCTTTATCATTATTGCCCTGATAAGCCTGGAATGGATCCTGTGGGGGTACAGCATGGCCTTCGGGCCGGACAAATGGGGGATTATCGGGGGTCTGGAGTGGTTTGGGCTCAGGGGGGTGGGCATGGAACCCCACACCGTCTACGCCACCACCATCCCCCATCAGGTCTTTATGATTTACCAATGCATGTTCGCAGTCATTACACCTGCCCTGATCACGGGGGCTTTTGCAGAGAGGATGCGATTTGGCCCCTTTCTGCTGTTCAGCCTCCTCTGGGCTACATTTGTGTACAATCCTCTTGCACACTGGATCTGGGGGGCCGGGGGCTGGCTTGGGCGTATGGGAGCGCTGGACTTTGCGGGGGGCGTGGCGGTACATGTGAGTTCCGGCGTAGCAGCCCTTGCAGCAGCCATTCTCTTGGGAAAGAGAGAAGGCTACGGCTCTGAGGAGTTGCGACCGCACAATCTTCCCATGACCCTGCTGGGGGCGGGTCTTCTATGGTTCGGCTGGTTCGGATTCAATGCCGGAAGCGCCCTGACGGCAGGATCGCTTGCCGGCAGCGCCTTTGTGGCCACCCACGTGGCCGGCACCACGGGGGCCCTGTCATGGATCGGAATGGAATGGAGAATAACTGGAAAGGCCACCACACTGGGCGGCGCCAGCGGCGCCATCGCAGGTCTGGCCACTGTGACGCCGGCTGCGGGCTTTGTAGGACCCATATCCGCGGCCTTCATCGGCGTGCTGGCAGGTGTGGGGTGCTATCTGGGAATTATGGCCAAAAACAGGTTTGGATACGATGACAGCCTGGATGTGGTGGGCATCCACGGGGTCGGCGGGGTCATAGGGCTCCTCGTCACCGGACTGCTGGCCAACGCGGCCATTAATCCGGCAGGCGCTGACGGCCTCTTTTTTGGAAATCCTGGACAACTGGGAATCCAGTGCATTGCCATTCTGGTCACCGTTGTTTATACGTTTGCTCTTAGTTACCTTCTCTTGAAACTGGTGGACAAAATCTTTGGGCTACGGGTTGACCTGCGGGATGAAAGGAGCGGATTGGATCTCACCCAACACGAGGAAACAGCGTACAATATCTGATAGCGGAAAGGAGGAAGAAGGGCATGAAAAAGGTGGAAGCCATTATTAAGCCGTTCAGATTGGACCAGGTGAAAAAGGGGTTGTCCGAGGTGGGGATCAAAGGCATGACCATCACTGAGGTCAGAGGGTTTGGGCGTCAGAGGGGCCACAAGGAGGTCTACCGGGGTGCTGAATACCAGGTTGATTTTGTCGGAAAAGTCAAAATTGAAATCGTTGCGGATGCAGCAATGGTTGCTGATATCGTAAAAGTTATTCAGGATCAGGCCCGCACCGGTGAAATCGGGGACGGAAAGATATTTGTGATGCCCGTGGAGGAAGCCATCCGTATTCGTACAGGGGAGACAGGGAAAGAGGCCCTCTGATCCGCATGAAATCGGAGGCAGAAAAATAGTGCAAGTGACGAGATCGCGTGATCCACATCAGGGGCATCCGTTTTCCTAATGCCTCTCGTGTACCAGGATCGAAATATATGCAGCCGAGGAATCAACGGGTATGTGACCGTGGCGACCACCCTCGATCAAATGAAGAGCATATGGATTCCTTTCCTCATCCGGAATAGGCCTTGACATTTGGGTGAGATCATAGCAAGTATGCCCCGAAATCTCCAAAGGGAAAAGACCGGGCAAAAGGGGATGATTCATCCCAATGAAATATAATCAGACAGGGAAAGTAATCAACGATTTCTATCCCTATGTCAGCTCCCTTACGGGTCTGAGTCAGATGGACGTCAATGTTCTCTGCCAGGGACACATGTGCGCGTGGGGGACGTCCTTAAGTAATTAAATAAGTCACTCATCAAGACGCAAACCCGCCTCTTTTGCCGCCTTCTCTCCTCCTTTTATTGAGAAACTCACCGGAGCAGGCGCCGGGCTCAGACTTCCTGCTAGGCCGCAATGCCCTGGAAGCCCTTTCGAAACAGAAAATAGGCATGGTTCGATAAGAATAACCCCATGCACAGCATTGGGTCCCAATCTCGGCGAGGAGAACAGAAAACCGTTCAATGAAATCTACGGGGTCCACATTATCGGTGAAGATTTCCCGACGTTCTATTCCTCTGATCGTGACAGGATAAAGGAAGCCAGGGGATATCTAATCGTGCGGTTCAGGGCATGCTCCAATACATACTGTCACAACCATCCGATGTCACGTTATTTGATTATTTAAGGACGTCCCCCTGTTTCGCGGCAATTCACCCTCGCTCGGATGCAAAAATGCGTTCAATGCATCACCCATCAAACGGCCTGCCATGGACCGCAGGATATTTTTCCATCCCTGTTTTCAAAGATCAGCTTGTGCTTGACTCAAACCGGTTTCAAGGATAGGTTTGGAACTGTTTTGGGCCCGGCTCGAATTTTGGGAAATGCGCCCGCCATACCCCGAATGGCCGGAGGTGTTTCGTCCGAAGAATGGCAATGATTTCGAACTGAACCGTAAAGCACACAGGAGCGCACAGGTATGGATCTTCTAAGTCAACTGGTTGAGCAGATTTGTCTGGGCCAACAGGACCGGGTCCGTGAGTTGGTTCGGGAAGCCATTGAACAGGATATCGCGGTTACCCGCATTTTGAGCCAGGGGCTCATTCCCGGCATGGATAGGGTGGGGGAAAAATTTCAGACCGGCGAATATTTTATCCCCAACATGTTGCTGGCGGCCCGGGCCATGAAAGGGGCCTTGGAAATATTGCGGCCCCTATTGGCCGAAAGCGGGGCCAAAGCGGTGGGAAAGGTGGTGATCGGCACGGTCAAGGGCGATCTTCACGATATCGGCAAGAACCTGGTTCGAATGATGCTGGAAGGGAAGGGTTTTGAGGTATTGGACCTGGGAATGGATGTTTCTCCGGAGACCTTTGTAAAGGCCGTGGATGACAGCGTGGATATCGTCGGCCTCAGTTGCCTCTTGTCCACGACGGCCCCGTTCATCCGGGATACGATCGTGGCCCTGGATAAGGCCGGCCTGCGGGACCGGGTCAAGGTCATGGTCGGCGGCGGGATGGTGACTCAAAAACTGGCCGATGACGTCGGGGCCGACGCCTATGGTCAGGATGCGGCCCTGGGCGCTGTCAAGGCGCTGGAACTGATGGGAGGTGCCCGGTGAACGGCAAAGAACGGATATTGACGGCCCTGAGCCACCGGGAACCCGACCGGGTCCCATTGTATATCCATGCCATCAATGAAAAGCCGATCATTCTCCTGACCCGCGACCTGATCCCGGATCTGCCGGACCCGGAAAAGACCTTTTACGACATGACCGACGGGGAAAAATTCAAGATGCTCGAAGCCCTGTTTGTGGTTCACGAACACTACGGGGTGGATGGGTTTACCGCCCTGGAGTTTGGCCATGAACAGCGGATCGGGCCTGAAGAGGTCCGCGACGGATGGGGGGTGGTGTATCAACTGAACCGTTTTGGTCTGCCTGTGGCCAGGCGCCATCCCTTGCCCGAAAGGGGAGACCTCAAGGGTTACCGGCCCCCGGCCCCACAGAAGGAAAATCTGCTCCTCCTCCTGGCGGCCAAGGCCCGTTTCCAGGATCAGAAGGCGGTTTTCTGGATGATGCGGGGCACGTTTGTCCTGAGTTGGCGGCTTTGCGGCATGGAGAATTTGATGCTGAAGATGTTCGACGATCCGGACTTCGTGCATCGGATCGCCCAAATGACGTTCGATTACAATGTTCAGATGCTGGATCTACTGGTGGAGGCCGGTCTGGATGTGCTAATTATTGAAGACGACATTGCCGACAAGAACTTTCCCCTCATTTCGCCGGACCAGTTCAAGGAATTCATCAATCCCTACAACCGGCGTCTGGTGGAAGCGGCCCATAAAAAAGGGCTGAAGGTCATCCGGCACAGCGACGGCAATCTCTGGCCCCTGTTGGATATTCTGCTCGACACCGGATATGACGGGCTGAATCCCCTGGAACCTCAGGCCGGCATGGATCTCAAACGGGTCAAGGACTATTGTGGGGACCGTCTCTGCCTTTTGGGCAACATCGATTGCATTGAACTGCTGCCGGAAGGGAGCCCGGATGAGGTCCGTGCCGCGGTCCGCCAGGCCATTTTAGATGCCGGGCAGGGCGGCGGTCTGATCATCTGTTCCTCCAATTCGCTCCACCCCGGCGTCAAGCCGGAAAACTGCCGGGCCATGTTCCAGGCGGTGCATGAATATGGCCAGTATCCTTTGAGGCTTTAACCTGAAAGGCCGCAGCAAACAACCCTTTATCCCCTCGGGTATGGGAGATCACGCCCGGAGGCCCGACTGAAAACCGCCGGCCGCAGCAGAAAGGGACCGTGAATATCATGACCTCGACCGATTCGGACAAACTGTCTCCACGTTCGGCGTATTTCATTTTTGTCCTCCTCTTTCTGCTCTATATGTTCGATTATATCGATCGATTGGTGGTGGTCAGCCTCTTTCCCTATATCCAGGAGGACTGGGGGGTTTCCGACACCCAACTGGGGCTCCTGATCTCTGCGGTGTACTGGTCCATTCTGATCTTTACGCTCCCCCTTTCCATATTGGTGGATCGCTGGAGCCGCGTAAAGAGCATCGGCTTGATGTCCGTTATCTGGAGCCTGGGAACCATCGCCTGCGCCTTTACCCGCAGCTTCTCCCAGCTTTTCATGACGCGATCGGTCATCGGCCTGGGAGAGGCGGGGTATGCTCCGGGCGGATCGGCCCTGATTTCAGCGTTATTCCCCGAAAACCGGCGGGCCCGGATGCTGGGCATTTGGAACGCAGCCATCCCCCTGGGGGGCGCCATCGGGGTGGCCTTGGGGGGATATGTGGCTCAGCGTTACGGATGGCGGCATGCCTTCGGGCTGGTGGCCCTGCCGGGAATGCTGATCGGCCTGATCTTCTTCTGGGTACGGGATTACAAGACCGTGGAACTGGTCAAGTTCTCCGGCCCGCTGGGTGACGCCGCATCGCGCGCCATGGGCCTCAAGGAAATCGTGGCCGAATTCGCGCAGAAGCCGTCCCTGATCTTCAACAATCTGAGTATGGCCGCCAATGTGTTTGTCACCACCTCCTTATTGACCTGGCTGCCGACCTATTTTCATCGCCTGGAAGGTCTGGACATGACACAGGCGGGGCTGAAAGGGAGCGTCGTGATGCTTATGGCCTTTATCGGGGCGCCTTTGGGCGGCATGCTGGCGGATTTACAATACGAAAAAAGAAAAGACAGCCGGATGCTCTTCGCCTCCCTGTCGTCGCTGGTCACGGGAGGGCTGTTGTTCATCGCTTTCGCCTGGCTGCGGGGAGGCGGGCAATATGTCGTGCTCCTTATCAGCGGGGTGACCGCCGTGGGGTTTGTTTCCGCGTCCGTGGCCGTGACCCAGGATGTAGTGCATCCGGGTCTGAGGGCGGTCTCCCTCAGCCTGAACGTTATTCTTCAACATATCCTGGGCAGTGCGGTGGGACCGCCGGTCATCGGAGCCTTGTCGGACGTCTTGGGCCTGGAAAAGGCCATGCTCTTTATCCCGGCATTAAATCTCGTGGCGGCAGTTCTTCTGTATGTGGGTTCGAGATATTATACCGCAGACTTAGCCAAGGTCGGTCGGGTGCCTGTTGAGGTCTGGTAAATGTCGGCCTCCCTCACGTGCATTGAAGCAGGGTGGCCATTTCGGCGGGACGCACCTGATGTTTTACAGCACACGATGAATCGCGGGGCTTACAGGATTTGGCGCAGCGCAACGGACCAGCATCCCTACGGTCGGGTATTCTTTGGACAGGGGAACGCTATCCAGCCGGCCGGGGCCATGGGTCTACATGCACCATCTTAAACACCATCAAGGATGGGGGATCTGGCATGAGCGCGAACGTGATGTCCGCATCGGAGTTTCGATTTCCGGCATTTGTCCGCCTGGACGGTCGGGCGGGAACCCGCAACCACCTGGCCGTCGTATCGGCATCTGTATGTGCCTCGCCGCTGGTTGATCGGCTGGCGAGGGAATTCGGCGAACCGGCGACTGCTCTTTCTCACAACCGCGGCTGCTGCCAGATAGGGGAGGATTTCGATCGGACCCAGCGGGTGCTCACTGAACTCAGCTGTCATCCTAACGTCGGGGCTGTCCTCTTAGTGGCGTTGGGGTGCGAGGGCACTCGATACCACGGGATTGTCGATTCGGTCCGGAGCGGCGGCCGCTCCGTCGAACTGATCCAGATCTACAGCGCGGGAGGCTCAGCAAAGGCCCTTGCACGTGGACACGAAGCCCTTTCGAAACTGGTTTCAGCGATGGATGTTGACGTGACGCATCGGGAATGCGGCCTTGGCGATTTGGTGCTTGGCCTCGAATGCGGCGGAAGCGATGCTACATCGGGATTGGCGGCTAATCCGGTGCTGGGCTGGGTTTCCGACCGGGTGATCGAAGCGGGCGGGACCGTGATCCTGTCCGAAACCACCGAGTTGATCGGTGCGGAGCATCTGCTTGCCGCCCGCACACCGGATCCGGCCAACCGGAAAAGGCTTCTGTCGATGGTCAAGCGGATCGAGACTCTCTCGAGCATTGCAGGCGTCGACATCCGGGGTTCGCAGCCCACGCCGGGCAACATCGAAGGCGGCATTTCGACGATCGAGGAGAAGTCTCTCGGTAACGTGTACAAGGCCGGCCGCGGGACCTTCTCCGAAATCCTTGACTTCGGATGCCGTGCCCGCAAGAAGGGCCTTGTATTCATGGACACCCCCGGTCAGGATGTGGAGTCCATGACGGGCATGGCCGCCGCGGGCGCCCAAGTTATACTATTCTCTACAGGTCGCGGTACCCCGATGGGCTTTCCCATTGTCCCCGTTGTCAAGATTACCGGCAATGCGGATACTTACCGTGCCATGACCGACGACATTGACATTAACGCAGGCACCATTATCGAATCTGGCGAAAGCATTGCCTCTGTGGGTGAACGGGTGCTTGGACGGATTCTGGAGGTCTGTCGGGGAACACGGACCTGTTCCGAAGTCACCGGATACTCCGGGATGAGCATCCCGTCGGAACATATTACACTCTGAACCGGCCGAGGCCGGAATGGCCGGATCATACGCGCCCAGTGGGACACTCTTGAATGAGGATCGTCCCCGGCGCCAGGAGGATACGCATGGAAAATTCAAACGACACCCATCGTAAGACCGTCGGCTATATTTTGTGGCTCTTCGGTTTCACGGGCTCCCATCGGTTCTACTACGGCAAACCCGTTTCGGGAACCATCTGGTTCTTTACCTTGGGTCTCTTGCTTATCGGCTGGATTATCGATCTGTTTTTCATTCCGTCCATGGACCGTCAGGCCGATCTCAGGTTTCGCAGTGGTGAGATCGACTACACGGTCGCATGGGTATTGCTGACATTCTTGGGCTTCTTCGGCATCCACCGGTTTTACATGGGAAAGTGGTTTACAGGAGTTTTGTATCTGCTCTCTGGCGGCATTTTCGGTTTCGGGTATCTCTACGATCTCTGGACCCTGAACGATCAGGTCTCGCGAATAAACAGCCAATCCTGACCCCACAATAAAAGGGTCTACTCTTGACTCATCTGTAAGACGATGCTGATCTCCTCGACACAGTTTCTCAATTGGCGATCCCCGGATACCTTCCCACTCATCCTCTCAACAACACTGCTGACCGAACTGAATCGGGTAATATTGAATTCCTTGCCGATCTCCTCCAAATTGTCTCCCCTCAATGACAATAAAATGGAGATAATCCTCATTCTTTCGGAAAACATATCCCCCCGTCGCCCCCAGTTCATTACATGATACCAAGCACCCGGATATTCTATTCTCAGCGGTCTGGACATA
>JAUPKI010000151.1 GCA_030837545.1 Thermodesulfobacteriota bacterium
GCCGCCATCTGTATCGCCGTCTTTTTGATCCTGTTCATCGACCCGGATCATGGTGTGCGCGTCCAGGGAAATCGTCAGTTTTTAGGCTTTCTCTTCGAAACGGTCTCGGCATTCGGCACGGTCGGTCTTTCCATGGGCGTCACCCCCGTGCTGACCCTGCCCGGCAAACTGGTGATCATTATACTCATGATCATCGGCCGGGTGGGTGTGCCGGCCTTTACCTACATTATCGCCGGAGGCGGTGCGAACAAGGGGATTCAGTACGCCGAAGAAAACATGATGATCGGCTAATAGATAACGGGAGGTGAACATGAAACGATTCGCCGTAATCGGCACAGGGAGCTTCGGCTACCATGTCGCCAGGGCCCTTTATGAAAACAAAAACGAGGTGATCGCCATCGATCGCAACAAGGATCGGGTGCAGGCCATGGAACCCTTTTGCACCAGCGCCATCGTGCAGGATGTCACGGACATGGAGGCCCTCAAAAGCTTGGGACTCGACGAGATGGACGCCGTCATCGTGAGCACAGGCGCCAATATCAAGCCCAGCATCCTGATCTGCTTTCACCTGAGCCGCCTCGGGATCAACCGCATCATCGCCAAGGCCGAGGACGATGATCACGGGGAGATCCTTATACAACTGGGGGCCACGGAAATTATTCGGCCCGGCATGGATATGGCACGTCGCCTGGCCATGCGCCTGACATCGCCCAACATACTGGAATTCTTACCTTTAGGAGAGGATTATACCATCGCCCAGGTCGAACCGCCGCCGTCCTTCATCGGCAAATCGCTCAGGGAACTGGACCTGCGAAAGCGCTACGAAGTCAATATCATCGCCGTCAAAGAACTGGACCCGGAACGGTTTGTCATGGTGCCCGATGCCGATTTCACCGTGGAGGAGAAAGATATTCTCATTATCCTGGGCAAGGAATCGGATCTTACCAAAATCAGGGGATTGAAATGAAAATCATCAGATGTGATTTCACCGCCCACAACCATCACCTTGTTCGCGCTAAATCGGCAGATGCAGCCTCGCAAACACCCCGATCCTCTTGAGGCCCATGTAGAAGATCGCCACGATACAACATGTGATACGGTCACCAAGTTCTTTCCTTGGAGGGTATCACGGTCAACGTGAGTCTGTCCACCTTTTGGACAACTACTCGATCCCCTGTCGACAACGGGAACTCACTGACCGCCCCCCACAGTTCTCCATGGACAAAAACCTGCCCTGCAGATTCCTGCCAGCATCTGATTTCGCCCACTTTTCCCAGCATACCCGTCACCCCGCAGATGGATTTTCGCTTTCGGTCCTTGATAAACCAGATAAGAGGAAATACCACATGTTCCACAACCTCAAACAACAGGAATCCTATTGCCACAATGATAATGGCATTTTTCACCGCAGATACCCCTCAGCCAACAATCAGGTGCCCCACGACCAGCACCAGAATCAATGCTGCAAAAACTAGCGGAGACGTATGTAAGCGATAAATGAATCTCCCCATCCACTTGGGAGCTACTTTGAATTTTACCATCAATCCCAGAAAGACCATCATTGTCACGAATAGTAGACCCCATTCAGGAAGGGAGGATTTGCGACAGGAAGACAACAGAAAATGAAGACCGGCTATGCCCAGGGCTGAGGGATTTAAAACATAATGAAATCGCATCAGGTGTTTTTTCTGGAATTGGTTGAATCTCTTGATGGCGTCTTTTGTTTCCGGCCGTAGACGAAGATAGCGGCTCGCACCTTTCATAAGCATACTGAGCGCCACGGTCAGATTGGCCGCCACAAGGAGCCATGCGGCTGTTTGACCCGTTAACTCATTCCCTCCATCTCTTCTTTTCAGCCGTGGTCTTTTCTGATCCTCGTAATCATGGTTTTCTATTCCCATTTCGTATCGGTTGAGATGACTTTCGCTCCTCTTGTGATCGTTTCCTGCCATGGCCTTTGGCCAAACGGGGAAAACGAGCAAAATCAGAACCACCAGAACAAAAGACCTTCTTCTGTAGT
The DNA here is from genome assembly GCA_030837545.1 of Thermodesulfobacteriota bacterium. Classification (GTDB taxonomy): domain Bacteria; phylum Desulfobacterota; class DSM-4660; order Desulfatiglandales; family Desulfatiglandaceae; genus AUK324. The sequence goes on from JAUPKI010000151.1 coordinate 2,021, forward strand.
CCCTTGTCGCTATCCAGATCATTGGTCTTCCTTCTTCCTGTTCCCTGTCCAGGCTACTTTGGAATCGTAACGGCATCGTCGTCATAGACCCCTTTTTCAGCCGTTGTGTGGCAGGCCACGCAGTTAGAGAATGAACCGATAGCCTCCCGCTCAAACACCTGGGGCTCAATTTCATGGTGTTCTCTCTGAATATGGGGAACCTGGGTGATTCGTAACGGTGTTTGACTGCCGATGCTTTTCATTATCTTGCCGGATAGTTTCGCAGAGGAATTATCCGCCGCATGGGCCTTCAGATATTCAGCAATTGTGTTCATTGACTCCAGATCAAGTTCGATGGCCTCTCCAAAATGGTCTGCAAGGCCTTTCAGAATTTTGTCCCATGACCCTGAAGGCAGAAGGCCCGGCTGGTAAGCGAAATGACAGGCGCCGCAATATTCTGTGTATGTTGAATTATTCACTGTTGCCACATTGCGTTTGCAATTATCTTCAGAGTGTCTTCGCTCCCTTTTCTGATACCTTCGCTTTTCGTCATGATCATCATGATCGGCAGAGGCGGCATCAAAGACCACATTTGGTGTCAGAAAAAATATGAACAAAAAGACAATCCACTGATGTATCTGTATCCTGTTCATATCGTATCCCTTTCATACCTTCGGTTTTTCGATCCAGATCGTTTCAACTCCTTATCGACCGCATCAATTCTCAATTTTGTATGAATGCAGGCCGGACTTAACAGAACAATCTCTTATTACAGTGGGCAGAGACGACTCAAAGATTAACAGAGAATCGAGAGATTTTGCAGGTAGATGGGCGACGATGGGATTGCTCTGAATTTATCAGAGGGCTCAAAATTCCTAAGGGCATGAGAAGTGAAGGCAGAGTCGCGGTGAGTAACTGGAAACAATGCGTTTTCAAGGAGCTTTTCGTCAAACACCTGGTTCTCAGAGTTGACTGCTTTAAGCGCTTGGCCCCTTTCCAACTCACAGCCTTTACATGGGATTCCCGAGCAACGCATATGAATGGGAGAATTTGCCTTCGCGTCCAGTTGAGGATAATGCAAACAGGCATCTCCGCAAAAACAGGTTTCTGACAATGCGCTGCTTGTGAAAACGCCCAAGATTAGGAGCATGGCGATCAGTGTATTAGGTGCTTTTCGATATCCCATGAGGGCACTGCTATTGAGGCTAAAAGGTCATATTATTTTTTCTCTCCCGATCAGCGATAAAAAACATCCCAAATAAATAGACCGTCCTCAACAAAATCGGGTTGCAAAATACACCCCGGCTCAGCGCACCGTATTGGCGATGATCTCCGCTATCTCCTTGTCCGACGCCAGCATCACCTTGGCGACCTCTGCGAGCATCATCTTTGCGACGGCGCCGGCATTCATTCGGGCAATGAACACCCTCCCGTCTGATGTCTGGTAGATGCTCACACGACAGGGCATGAAGGCGGAAAAGGGGCGGTAGTCGTCGTTGCTCAGAATTCGTACGCTGTGCTTGCCGCTGCACACATCTAAGACCACCACAGGATGCAGGGTAAAGCCACGCTCGGAAAGCACCCCCGCCAGGTTGTTAACGTTAAGCAGACTCCAGCCCGCCTTGCTCACCTCTTCCTTGAAAGCCTTGAGGGTTTCGGGAAACGACTTTTGACTCTGTACAACCTGGACCAGTTGCTTCTGATCACCTGCGGTGCCTTGGGCCACGGCAAGGCCAGGCAACATCAAGGTCACAAAGAACAACATTAGACCCGCGACCCTGAGGGCGGGGATCGTGTGTATGGGGTTTGAGAGCGTGATTTCTTTAGTCATAGAAAATTCTCCTTTACCATGGTTTGGTTAATCCACCACTCTTTACGAATGACGCAATTAAGACTGACATGAAACCTACTTGCTGTTTGTCGGCTATCATCTCTCTCTGGCCATGTGGCACTTAGATCGCTTCCGCTCAGGCACGGGCTTCAGACCGTCGCCTGGAGCCGGCTGTTGGGGGCCGGTTCATGCTCCAAGTGTAGCCACCCAGTCGCCAGCCCAGTGGGTAATGGCAATGACTACGATGGCTATCAGGACATGCTCGCCAACTACCTTCCACGGTCGCTCGCCCTGAGCTTTTGCAATGAAGTAGCTCAGAACCGTAAGAATGGACAACCCCCACACGAGACAAACTATCATGGCGGTGAATAGAGGCAGAAGAAGAACCGGGACTACGAAAGTCAAAGCGAAGATGAATTTTGCCATGAACGTTGCGATGGTGGCGCCCCAGATTTGCCTGGCCGTGTGAACGCTTTCTGATTCCTCTGAAACATGTATTCCAAGAGCATCGGAGAAGGCGTCGGCAATGGCGATGGTGAAAACACCTCCGAGAACGACCAGCTTCGACCCTGTGCCAGAGTGCAGGCCTACCATCAGCCCAAGTGTGGTAATGACGGCTGATGTGAGCCCGAACGAAATGCCGGTTCGGAACGAATCCTTCATGTGATCGTCATCAGCTTACCACCGCCCCGTGACGAGGCGTCTCATGAGTCTGGATAGCGGCTCCGTCCCGGTACGGAAAAGAGTGTGGGCATGTTGGGCATGAACACCCCATGAATAGCCATTTTTCTGTATCTTATAGCCGAAAGCTTCAAGCCTGTCAATAAAGTCCTCACCGTCTATATTGTTTCGGCTTATATTCCTACGTTCTATTTTCCGAATCATTACCGGGTGCAGAATATCGGGAGCATCGAACCTTGCTGCTCTCGGTATGTCATGCTGTCGATCGCAACCAGGCATTATGTCAAGTTGATTGTCCAAGCATATCCCGCTGACCAGTTTATCGGGAAAATTCTACGATTCTTATGAAGCCCTTCTTCCCTCGACCCAAACATACATAGCCGTAATGTATCATCTCAATAAGTGGGGGTGTTAGACGTCTCGACCTCTGTTTTCACCGCAAGCAGAGATTGCACCGATCACGGCTATGACAAAAGAAACAATGGCAATCAAATCACCCATTTCCTCAAACCTGCGCTTATGCTCAGTCCCCTATCGTTCAACTATGGTTTCCTGTCAGAACGACATGTGAAGCCCTCAAGAACATCTCAGGGCTTGTTGTCCGCCTTGCCTTCCGACTTCAACCACCGCTCCAGATCGGCTGACCTCAGCAGGCCGATATGAACGCGGCCGTCGCTGAAAATGTACGTGGGCGTAGCGCTGATACCCTTTTTCTTCAAAAAATCCACGGTGGACCCGACCAGGTTGCGGCCGTCTTCGCACTGATTCTCGGAACGGTACCCCTTTTCAAAATCCTCCAGCCCCTTTTTATCGCAGACCACGGAAATACACTGCTCTTTGGCCCCTCTGTGGGATTCGAGCGGCAATAGCAGGAAGCGGACATGGACCTTTCCCTGTTCCGCCATGTTTTTGAGGTCATCCTCGCCCTTTTTGCAATAAGGGCACTGGGGATCGGTTACATAATAGAGTGCCTGCGCCGAATCGCTTCCGATGGAAAAGGCCGTCAACGCAGACAGCTCTTCCATCTCCTGTGCCGTCAACCGGTTGATCGCGGCGAGGGACTCATCGGTAAGATTGCGACCGGTTTCTTCCTCAATGAGGTTGCCAAAGAAGAAATGCCTGCCGTCAGCATCGGTATAAGCCATTTGCACTCTTGACCTCTGGCGGAACGCCACCTCGCAGATTCCGGGCAGAGCGGACCCTTGAACCGCAATGACCTCAACCTTGTTTTGGGTCAACCGCTCAAGCATTTTTTCCACCTGGGCCTGAGACGGGCACCCTGCCGAGGCCGGAATGGGACAACCGGCAATCACGAAAAAAAATATAGCTGCCGCAGAAAACGCCTCGATCCTGACATGGAATCGCGATCGGCGCCTCTCCCCATCCGTCGTTTTCTGATTCTCCAGACTCTTCAAACCCAGTGTTTTCATACATCTCCTCCTCGCTTCATGTGACATGCTATCGGATCATCCCCGTAACATATATGGGGATCAGCGGCCGAAGACGACTGTCGGTCTTGACATAAATGACGTCCAGGTATCGGCCTTTGTCGGCCTTTGTATTCTCCACCCGGATGACGCAACGGTCCCGCCCCCGGTCACAGGTTTTAACCAGTTCATATTTGATGAATTTCCCATCTTTGGCCTCTATTCCCTGGACTATAAATGGGTATTCCTTCCTTGGAATGATCTCGACCTGGACGACCAGCGGCCGTTCCGGAGGACCGATCAGTCTGACACGTTCCGGTTCAGGTCCGCAGCGCGCCCACGTTCCATTTTCTCCAAGGCGGCCGCCGATGAATATGTTGACGCAGCCGAACAGGGTACCGATCAGGGTCGCAATCGCCGCGATGCAGGACACCAAAACATTCTCCCGCATCTTCCGGTAGAGCATCAGCACAAAAGGCAAGGCAAGGCCTATGGCCACCTGGAAAGTCCAGAACTGGAATGCCCGCGGGCCGCTGAAAAACACGTGGCTCGCCAGCCTCCCGCCGATGCCCGTGTATTGCAGCAGCACGAAGTAGATGAACAGCACCGCCGCCTGCCCCACCAGGGAGTACTTCAAGATAAATGTCTGAAACGAGCCTATTTCCGGAGCTCTAACCAAATCCAGCCTCCACTACATTGCCTATCAAAAACCTTCCGGCATCGAAAAGGGGCAGAGAAGGACGGCGGGGAAACTTTCGATGCATTTTTGCGATCACAGGACCCCGTAGCGCAGACCTAATAGTAGAGAACATTCCCACCGCTGGATCCAAGAATACGATCAACTTCTTCCACAAAACGCGGGTAAACGATTCGATCGGCCTTTTTTAATCGGGTTTGAAACCCCGGATCAAAAATGCCCTGCTTTATGGCAAGCGCTCTTAGGCCTTCAATGAGGGAATGGACCTTCACCGCCTGGCTGCATGACTCAGTACACTGCTGGCACTGCACACAGAGCCAGATCGAGGGTGACCTGAGTAGCTCATCGGTAAGGCCCAGATTTGCCATTCGCGTGATCCAAAGGGGATCAAAGACACCTCTTTCGCCTTTCAAAGGACAGGCACTGGTACATTCGCTGCATGTAAAGCAGGAAAGGGTTTCCGCCCCGGAAAGTATATCGCCCAATGCACTCTGCCGCTTTAGAATACCATCCCCTGAGATAACGGATTTTTCGCTTTCAATGGGCGTGTTAAGCCACTCATACCACTGGGAATCAGAAAGATGGGTCAGCGGCTCGTTGAAGCACCAGGATACGACCTGCCAGCGAACCCGTTGAAAGGCGGAGAAGAATTTTATGTAAGCAGTATGCATAGTCCTTGACATGATCCCCCGTAGCACGGCTTCCTGCCGAACACGAGCAATCATTCTTGAGGGGGTCACCAATGTGGGGCACGTCTGACCGCATCGGTTGCATGCGATACAGTACCAGACCTCCGGCAGGTTTGCCAATTCCTCAATGAGGCCCATAGTGGCCATTCGTACAATTTTCCTCGGCCTCAGACGGTTGGTGGCCGTATTGATGGGGCATTCTGCATCGCATGTACCACACGTCCAACACAGCGTCACATCTGCTTTCGCCTGTTGATCAATAAGCGCGGCGGATTTGACATCGGGTATAATCGCATTCCTCATTTCTGTTACCCCCCTCATATGAACTCCCTACTGTCAGAGTTATAGGGCAAGGGTCTGTATATGGGGACAGGGCACGCCCTGGTGGTGGGGGGGGCATTGAACTGGTTGAATTTAGGCCTATTCATGCGATCCCACCTTGCTTGGCAGGGTATTCCCTGCCTCTCCCCTTCAAATGATCCCCTCGAACAGCACCGTGGAAAGGTACCGCTCCCCCGCGTCAGGCAGTATGACGACGATGTTTTTGCCTGCAAATTCGTCGTTCTTTGCCAGGCGCACGGCCACTGCGGCCGCGGCCCCGCAGGAAATCCCTGACAGGATCCCTTCTTCCCTGGCCAACCTCCTGGCGAAGGTCACTGCCTCTGCGCCCTCCACCTGCTCGACCCGGTCCACCATCGACAGGTCGAGGGTGTCGGGAATGAAACCCGCGCCGATGCCCTGAATCGGGTGCGGCCCCGGCTTGAGGGTCTTTCCTGTCAGTTTCTGGGTGATGACCGGACTCTCCTTCGGTTCTACAGCCACGGATACAATCGGCCTTTTCATTGTCTTCTTGAAATAGCGGGAGATGCCCGTAATGGTCCCTCCGGTTCCCACGCCGGAAA
>JAUPKI010000152.1 GCA_030837545.1 Thermodesulfobacteriota bacterium
GAGCGATGCCAGGAGGTCCTTCTCCTCCATGAGGGGACCGCCCTGGGCCAGGACGCCCCGTCTGTCTTCAGCAGCCGGCTTCGGGACCAGACCTTTCTTCTCACGTCCCCGTCGCTCAGCAGGCGGCAGATTCAGAAGCAGATCCATGGAAAACCAGGGGTCATGGACGCCATTATCTCAGGGGGAGGGGTGCGTCTGGTCATGGACAGTCCCTTAGAACCTGAGGCCGTCGCAGCTCTTATGGACGCCTCTCGTGAGGCCGGCGGTCAGCACTCAGCGGCCCGTTCTCCAACCTCCGAGCTCCGAGCTCCAAGCCTTGATCCACCCGTCACGGTCACCCCGGTCCCGCCCCGTTTTGAAGACGCCTTCATTGCCCTGCTCACGGCCCATGTTGGGGGAAAAACAGGATTTCAGCCTGCGGAAGACCTGAGGGTCCCGGCACCTGTTTCAAGCGGGCCGGATGATGGGGACGTCATTGTTGTGGAAGGGGTGGAACGGCGATTCGGTGCGTTTGTGGCGGTGAACAAAATCAACTTCCGGGTCCGGCACGGGGAGATCTTCGGGCTTCTGGGCGCTAACGGGGCCGGCAAGTCCACCACGTTCCGAATGCTGTGCGGTCTCCTTCCCCTATCGGGGGGGAGGTTGACCGTGGCCGGGGTAGACCTTCGGACCGCTCCTGCCCGGGCCCGGGCCCGCATCGGCTACATGGCCCAGAAGTACTCCCTCTACAGTGGCCTGAATGTGCTTCAGAACCTTCGGTTTTTCAGCAGCGCCTACGGCCTGTGGGGGAAACGCCAGAAGGACCGCATGGCGTGGGCCATGGACTCCTTCGGCCTGGGTCCTGTGGCGGACATGGCCAGCGGGGATCTCCCTCTGGGCTTCAAGAAGCGGCTGGCCCTTGCCGCGGCCCTCATGCACGAGCCTGACATCCTCTTCTTAGACGAGCCCACCTCCGGGGTAGACCCGCTGGCTCGACGGGAATTCTGGCGGCGCATCAGTCAACTGGCCGAGGCCAACGTGACGGTCCTGGTGACCACCCATTTTATGGAGGAGGCCGAATATTGCGACCGGCTGGTCATCATGGCCCAGGGCGAGATCCTGGGGGAAGGCACCCCCGCACAGATCAAGGCCCGATGCCAGACTCCGGAACAACCGGATCCGAGCCTGGAGGATGCCTTTATCGCCATGATCTCATCCGGCGAATCAACCTAACGCGGCGTAGCGGCACCCGAACATTTCTCACACAAAGACACGAAGGCAAAGATTTTTTATTTGCAGGCTATTCACCAATAAGGAACACCAACTTCTCCGCAAGTTGTCCCGCAAGGCGGGATTACAAACATAGAGTCTAAGGTAATCGGCATGAAGGGATCAAAACCAACCGGCGGCCCGGCGCGTCGAAGCCTCATGCGCCTAAGCGGCCTGATGAAGAAGGAGGCCCACCAGATCGTCCGGGACCCCTCCAGCATCGCCATCGCCTTTGTGCTTCCCGTGATCCTTCTGATCTTATTCGGATACGGCGTGTCTCTGGATGCGGAACATGTGCCCATTGCCATTGTGGTGGAGCATGCTGGGACCGAGACGGCCGGGTTTGTGGCCGGTTTTCAGGGATCCCGCTATTTCAGCCCGCGGATCATGAATACGATTCAGATGGCTGAAAAGGCCCTCATGCGTCGAGAGGTGGACGGGATCGTCTGGCTGCGCGGCAACTTCGCCAGGGAGATGCTCGGCCCAGGGCCGGCCTCCATCGGAGTCATTGTCAACGGCATGGATGCCAACCAGGCCCGAATCATCGAGGGCTATGTGACAGGGGTGTGGTCGACATGGCAGGAACGGTTGGCGTTGGAGCGGGGGAGTCCCCTCGAGATCCCGGTGGCGGTAGAACAGCGGATCTGGTTCAATGCAGAGATGCGGAGCCGCAACTTTCTGGTGCCCGGGCTCATCGCCATCATCATGACCCTCACCGGGGCCCTCCTCACCGCCATGGTGGTGGCCAGGGAGTGGGAACGCGGGACCATGGAGGCCCTGATGGTCACACCGGTCCGGGTGCAGGAGATCCTGCTCGGAAAGATCGTTCCCTATTTCATCCTGGGGATGGGGGGGATGGCCTTATCCGTCGCCATGGCAGTCTGGGTTTTTCACGTGCCGTTTCGCGGTTCCTATCCGGTCCTCTTTGCCACGGCCGCCCTTTTTCTCCTGACGGCCCTGGCCATGGGACTCCTCATCTCGGTGGTCGCCAAGAACCAGTTTGTGGCCGGTCAGATCGCCATTATCGCCACCTTTCTCCCGGCCTTTATCCTCTCTGGATTCCTCTTTGACATCGGTTCCATGCCCAAGGCCGTTCAGTTCGTCACCTATATCATTGCGGCCCGCTATTTTGTCAGCATTCTTCAGACCCTCTTTCTCGCGGGGGATGTCTGGTCGGTCGTGGCCTGGAACTCCATGGCCCTGGGGGTCATGTGCGTCCTCTTCCTCCTGCTGGTCCGCAGGCGGATGAAGAAGCGGCTGGAATAGGTGAAGACATGCTGCGTCGCATCATTGCCCTCATGATCAAGGAAATCATTGCCATTGTCGCGGACCCCAAGAGCCGGATCGTCCTGATTGGCCCTCCCATCATCCAATTGCTGGTGTTTGGGTATGCCGCCACCTTTGATCTCGAGCATGTGACCTATGCGGTGTACAACGAGGACCGGGGCCGGGCCTCCAGGGACCTCCTGGCGCGGCTGGAAGCATCCCCCAATTTTCATCGGATAGCCTGTGTGCAGAGCGACCGCGAGGTCCGACCCCTCATCGACGGCCGAAAGGTCATGGCCGTGGTGCACATCGGCCCGCTCTTCACGGAAAACCTCCTGCGGGGCCGGCCGGCCTCCCTCCAGGTGGTGGTGGACGGACGTAACTCCAATACGGCGATGATCGTGCTCAATTATGTGCGGAGCATTGTCACGGGATTTAACAGGGCCTGGTCCGAAGCCCGCGGCGACGCCCCGGCTCCGGCAGACCTGCGCATCCGGTTCTGGTTCAATCCCAACCTGGATTCCCGCTGGTTCATCGTGCCGGGCCTGGTAGCCCTTCTGACCCTGGTGGTGAGCCTCCTCCTGACGGCCCTCTCCGTGGCCAGGGAACGGGAGGCCGGCACCTTTGATCAGATGCTGGCCACCCCCCTGAGACCTGTGGAGATCCTCATCGGCAAGGCCCTCCCCGGGTTTGTCATCGGCATGGCGGAGGCCACTTTTATCCTCCTGATGGCCATATTCTGGTTCCATGTCCCCTTCAGGGGGGCGATTCTCCCCCTCTACCTGGGTCTGTTCATGTTTCTCCTGTCGGCTGTGGGGGCCGGACTCATGATCTCGTCCCTCTCCGTCACCCAGCAGCAGGCCCTCCTGGGGACCTTTCTCTTCCTGGTCCCGGCCATCATCCTGTCGGGCTTTTCCACCCCCATCGCCAACATGCCGCCGGCAGTCCAGTATCTCACCTACCTCAACCCGCTGCGCTATTTCCTCATCATCGTCCGGTCGGTCTTCCTGGAGGCCGCCTCGTTCGATCTCCTCTTGAACCTCTACTGGCCCATGGCCGTGATCGGCGTGGCGGCCCTAATGACTGCCGGGTGGCTCTTCCGCCGAAGGCTCTATTGAAGCACATCGGGCGGGCGTTGTGAAAAAAATGCATCTTTCGGTCAAGTACATTCATTTTTTTGTTGCAATGTGCTGCAAAAGTCCTATATTACCCCTCCAAACGGATGGGCTACAGATTTTTTTAGAAATCATTTAGCCAGAGAAATAAGCCAATGCGGTTTCAGTCATTTGGGTGACGAATCCTAATATACGAGGAGCATGCCATGCACGAGATCATGCAAGAGAGTAGTACATCTGAGTTTCTGATAGAGGAAAACGAGGAGCCTCCCAGCAGCGAGGAGCCTGAGGAGCCTCCCAGCCGAGGGGCGTTGCATCTCCAACAACCCTCTATTCCTCCCTTTGTTATCACTCCAGCCCATTCTTTTCCCATCGCACCCTTTGTCCAGCTCAGACGCAGCGCCCGAACCACCCCCCGGACCCGGGCCTTTCGCAGGCGTTTCTATCCCCAGGCGACGGATTCCCAGTGGAACGACTGGCACTGGCAGATCGCCAACCGCATTCGAACCCTGGGACAGGCCGAGATGATGCTCCACCTGTCGCCCCCGGAGCGGGATGCCCTGGTGCATCTCGGGACATCGCTCCCCTTCGGGGTAACCCCTTATTACATGAGCCTCCTGTCAATAGACAATCCGCTGGATCCCCTGCGCCGCTGCGTGATCCCCACCGTCCATGAGCAGATGACCTTCCCGGGAGAGGCGGATGACCCGCTGGGCGAGGACGCCCAGAGCCCGGTGCCGGGACTGGTGCACCGATATCCTGACCGGGTATTGTTCCTGCTGAGCGATTTTTGCTCCACCTATTGCCGCTATTGCACCCGTTCCAGGATGGTGGGTCATGGATCGCTCACGCCTCAGCGAGATCGCTTAGAGGCGGCCATGGCCTACATTCGAGGCACGCCCAGGGTGCGGGATGTCCTTCTCTCCGGGGGCGACCCCCTGACGATGGGAGAGGAGAAGCTGGAGTGGATCCTCAAGGGACTGAGGTCCATTCCCCATGTGGAGATCGTGAGGATCGGGACCAAGGTCCCGGCCGTGCTTCCCCAGCGCATCACGCCGGCGCTCGTGCGCATGCTGAGGAAATATCACCCTCTCTGGATCAGCGTCCACTTCACCCACCCGGACGAATGCACGCCCGAGAGCGCAAAGGCCTGCGCCATGCTGGCGGACGCGGGCATTCCTCTCGGGTCCCAGACCGTCCTGTTGAAGGGGATCAATGACCGGGTGGAGACCATGACAGAGCTGGTTCACCATCTCCTCAAGATGCGGGTCCGGCCCTACTACCTTTATCAGTGCGACCCGATATCCGGCTCCGCCCATTTCAGGACCCCGGTGGAGAAGGGCCTGGAGATCATTCGAGGGCTTCGGGGCTTTACCAGCGGCTATGCCGTGCCCACCTACGTCATCGACGCCCCCGGCGGGGGGGGCAAGGTCCCCCTGATGCCCGATTATGTGGCGGGGAGGCAGGGGGATGCCCTCCTCCTTCGCAACTATGAAGAGAAGTTCTTCAGCTATCCCGATGTGGCGGATGTCTCCTGCCCGCAGGGCCTGTATCAGTAACCTGTAAGGGTTCAGAGGGTCCGGGTTCAAGGTTGAGGGGTTGGGCACAAAGATAGAATTGAGGACCCGAAGAGCTGCCAAAGTAGGATATATTCGTAACGGGTAATCCGGGGGCAGAAATGCAACCCTGAATCCCTCAGCGGGAAACCTTTGAAGCCGTGAACGGTTACAATAACCTTTCGGAGACCGGATCATGCATGTGGGACTGACCTATGACCTCCGCAGCGAATACCTGGCCCAGGGGTACACTGAGGAGGAAACTGCGGAATTTGACCGGGACGACACCATCGAGGCCATCGAAGGGGCACTGGGCGAGCTGGGCCACCGGACCGAGCGGATCGGAAACGCCCGGGCCCTGGTGAAGGCCCTGGCCGGCGGCGCTACATGGGACCTGGTGTTCAACATCGCCGAGGGGCTTCACGGCATAGGCCGTGAGGCCCAGGTCCCGGCCATTCTGGACGTGTACGGCATCCCTTACACCTTCTCCGAGCCGCTGGTCCTGAGCCTGACGCTTCACAAGGCGCTGACCAAACGGGTTATCCGCGATGCGGGACTAGCTACCCCGCCCTTCCTCGTGGTGGACCCCGGCGAACCGGTTCCAACCGTCCCTTTCCCGCCGCCCTATTTTGTCAAGCCGCTGGCCGAGGGAACGGGAAAGGGCGTATCCGAGGAGTCCCTGGTCCACTGGGAGGAAGACCTGGCAGGCGTCTGCGCCCGCCTGGCGAAGCATTTTCAGCAGCCCGTGCTGGTGGAGGGGTTCCTTTCGGGGCGGGAGTTCACGGTGGGCATTGTGGGCACGGGCGTGAAGGCCGAGGCGCTGGGCGCCATGGAGGTGGTCCTGGGGGCTCAGGCCGAACAGGGGATGTATTCCTACGTGAACAAGGAGCGGTGCGAGGAACTTGTGGAATATCGCTTGTGCCGCGCCGAAGAGGATCCCCTGATTGCCCAGGTGGAGGCCCTTTCGCTGAAGGCCTACCAGGTCATCGGATGTCGGGACGCGGGAAGGGTGGATGTGCGCTGCGACGGCGAGGGGAGACCCCATTTCCTGGAGATCAACCCGCTGGCCGGGATCCATCCGGCCCATTCGGACCTGCCCATCATCTGTTCCCTTCTGAAGATCCCTTACGTTGTCCTGATCGACCGGATCGTGGCCTCGGCCCTGGAGAGGATGTGACAAGGGAGCCATGCGTGTAGCCGTTGTTCACCACGCCGTCAGGCCGGCGGCCCCTGCCGACGAACAGGATATCCTGGTCCAGGCCCAGGCCGTTTCCTCGGCCCTTGAGGCACTGGGACACGACGTGGTCATCCTCCCCTGCACCCTCAATCTTCTGGAGATGCGTCAGGACCTCTCAGTCTTGAACAGCCAGGCGGTCTTCAATCTCGTGGAGACCCTGGAGGAGACGGGTCGGTTGATCCACCTCTTCCCCGCGCTACTGGACGCAATGGGCCTCCCCTACACGGGCGCAACCAGTCTTTCTGTAATGACCACCAGCCACAAGATTCTGGCCAAAGGGCGTCTCCGGGCCGCTGGAATCGCGACCCCCTCTTGGAGCGGACCGTTCCCGCAGGATGGGAGTGGGGGCGAGACATGCGGAGTCACTGAAGAGGATGAAGGGGATGTGTGGATCATCAAGTCGGTATGGGAACATGCCTCGGTGGGTCTGGATGAGACATCCATCGTCAGAGGAAACCGAGAGGATGTGGCTGCGATCCTCCCCGAAAGGGCGGCACTCCTGGGGGGGGCCTGCTTTGCCGAACGGTTTGTGGAGGGCCGCGAGTTCAACCTGTCCCTCCTGACCGGCCCAGAAGGCCCGCAGGTGCTTCCGCCGGCCGAGATCCTCTTTGAGGACTTCGCGCCCGGGGTCCCCCGCGTGGTGGGCTACCAGGCCAAGTGGGACCCGGCCTCCCATGCCTATCAGAATACCCCCCGGCGATTCGCGCACGGGTCAGAGGATGCCCCTCTGGTGCGGGACCTAACGGAAAGAGCCCTGCGCTGCTGGAAGGTTTTCCAGTTGAAGGGGTACGCCCGCGTGGACTTCCGCGTGGATGGGCAGGGCAGGCCATGGGTCCTGGAGGTGAATACCAATCCGTGTCTCTCGCCGGACGCCGGCTTTGCCGCGGCCCTGGAGCAGGCGGGGATCCCTTTTGTGGAGGCCGTGGATCGGATCGTGCGGGAGGCGGTTGGGATTGATGATTGATGATTGGCGATTGAGGGTTGAGGTGCTGGATGCCGGATGCTGGATACTCGATAATTGCAACTTGCAACTGATCAGAGGCCGTTCGGTGGAGCGCAGCGAAACCCAACGGCTGAACCTCTGAACCCTGGAACCTGTTTTCACGGTGTAGACATGCCTGCCATTACATGTAACCATCAAGCGATTCTGAAAGGAATGGCCTTTCGCTATGAGGTCCTGCCCCGGGATGTGGAGGAGGTGCGCAGTCTGGTGGCGCGTACCGGCTTTTTTCGGGAAGACGAGATCCAGGTGGCGGCCGAGCTGGTGACGGAGAGGCTGAACCGGGGGCCGGAGAGCGGGTATTATTTCGTCATGGCCGAAGAGGGGGGGCGGCTTACAGGCTATGTCTGTTATGGACCCATCCCCTGTACGATCTCGTCTTACGATCTGTATTGGATCGCCGTTGAACCACACCTTCAGGGGAGGGGGCTTGGAAAGGCCCTGCTCTGTGAGGCCGAGCGGCTGATTCGGAAAATGGGCGGGGACCGGGTTTACGTGGAGACCTCTTCCAAAACCCAGTATGAAAGCACCCGTCTCTTCTATGAACGGTGCGGATATTCAAAGGCATCCGTACTGGATGATTTCTACGGCCCCGGCGACAGCAAGGCAACCTACCTGAAGCGCCTTCGTGCATCTGGCAAGAACTGCTTCAGCCCATCCGCTTCCCTCTCCTCCTAATCCTCTGAATTATCCGTGACGCAGGAACTCATCCCCGCATTTCCGCATTTCGCCTCCAACCCGCATCTCTCCGAACACATTTCCCCTTGACAGGCAAGAACATTGTCTCTATGCTTTTACCTGAAAAAAGGAACACCTATCCCAACAACCACACGCCCGAACCACGTCCCTCCATACCGGACCGGTCGAGGGCCGTGAGCGACCAATCGGGCAACACTTCAAGAGGTGAATCGACATGTCCGATCATTTCATGGCGCACATTTTGCTCTCTCTCTCTCTCTCTCTCTCTTTCTCTTACACCTTTTCAAGGCTAATCAGACTACGTTTAACCTGTCTCCATATGCCCCGGTGC
>JAUPKI010000153.1 GCA_030837545.1 Thermodesulfobacteriota bacterium
AAGACGACCCTGTTCAATTGCTTTGCCGGTCTCTATCATCCGACCCGGGGTCAAATTCAGTTTCAGGGAAGACCCATTGTCCCCGAGTTTTCTGAGGGAAAGGCGAGACGTATCCGACGGTTCGCCCTTTTCTTCATGGCCTCAGGTCTGATCTGGCTCCCGCTTTTCTGGTCGTTCTTTCTGCCGGAAGCCCTATTCAAGCTGGAACTGATTCTCTTGGGCATCTTTATTTTGGCCATGCGGCTTCTCCTTGTTCGAGGGCTCATGCGGCTTCAGATATGGGCCTGGGGACTCATGTTTCTCTTCCTCCTGTCTGACCTCTTTTTTTCAGCCTGGTGGCTGATCTATCCCTCTTCTCAGGTTTATCTTGCGGGTACCCACATCCCTCTGGGATATGTTGCATGGCCGTGGGGGATGGCGGCGGGACCCTTCAGCATTTACCTTATCATCCAGCTATGCATGCCTCAGGTGCGACAGCTTTATGGATTCAGGCCGAGCCCCGACGCCATCTGTCAGATGGGCATGGCCAGGACCTTTCAGAACATCCGTCTCTTTTTCAATCTGAGCGTTCTGGATAACGTAAAAATCGGCTGCCACGCCCAGATGAGTACCGGGATATTAGGTGCACTTCTCAGAACGCAGGGTCAGCGGGAGGAGGAATCCTTAACCGAAAAGGAGGCCCTTGAATACCTCCGCTTTGTGGGTCTTGAAAACCGCGCCTTTGATCTGGCCGGCGCCCTGGCCTATGGGGAGCAGCGCCGCCTGGAGATTGCCCGGGCCCTGGCCGCCCAACCCAGACTTCTCCTCCTGGATGAGCCGGCAGCCGGGATGAACCCCAGGGAATCATCCCGGCTGATTGAGCTCATCCTCGATATCCGCCAAAAGGGGATTACCGTGCTGATCATCGAGCATGACATGCGGGTCATGATGAGTCTGGCCGATCATATCTATGTTCTTGACTACGGCAGGCTCATTGCCGAGGGGACCCCGGATGAAATACGAAACAATCCAAAGGTGATAGACGCCTATTTAGGCGGGGGCATGGCCCATGCTGCAACTTGACGAGGTGCACAGCCATTACCGGAAGATACACGCGCTCAAGGGGGTTTCTCTGAGGGTTCGGGAGGGAAGCATCTGCTGTCTCATCGGGGCCAATGGGGCCGGCAAATCGACCCTCCTCATGACCATCAGCGGGATCCAGCCGGTCTCGTCAGGGAGCATCCGGTTCAGGGGCGACCCTATCGAAAAACTGCCGCCCGAGGAGATTGTACGAAGAGGGGTGGTTCAGGCCCCGGAGGGTCGGCGCATTTTTTCCGATCTGACAGTGAAGGAGAATCTGGCCCTGGGGGCCTATCTCCGTCGCAACCGGGAAGAGGTGGCAGAATCCATGGAAAATGCCTTCAACCTCTTTCCGATTCTCAAGGAACGACGCGGGCAGTTGGGTGGTACCCTGTCGGGCGGGGAACAGCAGATGCTGGCTATTGCAAGGGCCTTGATGGGAACGCCGTCCCTACTCCTGTTAGATGAGCCCTCCTTAGGCCTGGCCCCCCTTGTGGTGGCTCAAATTATGCGCATCATCCAGAAGATACGGGACGACGGGGTGACCATCCTCTTAGTTGAACAGAACGCCCAGGCTGCCCTGGAGTTAGGAGATGACGGGTATGTGATCGAGACGGGCCGGGTGGTGCTTGAGGATAAGGCAGCGGCCCTGCTCCAGAACGATAGGGTCAAGGAGGCATATCTGGGGTAATATAGCTGATGGTTGATGGCTCATAGCTGATAGCTCTTGGCCTATGGACGATATGCGAGTGGACAGCTCAACAGCTCAGTTGCCTCGCCCCCTGCGCCTTGTGCCTTGCGCCTCCATTGGTGATTGCAATCAGGGTCAATAGATGTTAAAGGGGTGAGGTGATCTGAAATTTTGGATATGGATACCATAGGAGGAATTCCATAAAATGGTATCAACCATGGAGAAGATAGGATGAAATCAGAAAAGGAGAACAAGAAGGAACCGATGCCGGAACGGATGGAGGCGCTGAGAGAGTTGCCCGGGGAAATCCTGCGTCGTCTCACGAAAAGCGAGATCAAAGCATTCCTGTTTGAAGAGGTCTGGCCCGATTCGCTCCAGGAAAAATTGAAGGACTATTTGATGTGACAAGAGACATCTTCCTGTTGACTTTGTTCTGAGGATCACTATAGTGCAGGGTTACTCAAGCACTTTAAAAGCGACCTCCTTTGCTCTCCGGGGAACGGGCCTGATCTCTTCACGACATTCGGATCTTACCCCTTGAAATCCTCATGCATTCCTGCGGTTGTCACCTCATGCGCGAGGGCTGTAAATTCCGCCGATAGGACGAGGGCTTTTCACAGGTCGGCAGGACGTTAGACAGGAAGATACGATTGATGGAAGATATTCAAAACCATAAGGACTACAGAAATATAGATATTGACCAGGTTGGCGTCAAAGGAATCCGGTATCCCATTACGGTGCTCGACAAGGATCAGGGGGAACAGCAGACCGTTGCCGAGATCAACATGTACGTGAATTTGCCCCGTTACTACAAGGGCACCCATATGAGCCGTTTCGTCGAGATTCTTAATGAAAACAGTCGACGGATATCTCTCCAGAATTTTTCTGAAATTCTTGAGGAAATGAAAACCCGGCTCAATGCGGAGAGCGCCCATATGGAGATCAGCTTCCCATACTTCATCAACAAACACGCACCCGTGACCGGCGCTGAGGGGCTAATGGAGTATCTGTGCACCTTCAAGGGGTCCTTGAACAGGGGAAGCGATCTGGTCATAGGGGTTCATGTCCCCATCTCAACCCTCTGCCCATGCTCAAAGGAAATCAGCGAGTTCGGGGCCCACAACCAGCGGGGGGAGGTACGGCTGAAGGTCAGGTTCAAGAAGTTTGTGTGGATCGAGGACCTGATCAAGCTGGTGGAGGAATCGGCCTCCAGTGATGTGTTTTCCGTTCTCAAGCGCGAAGACGAAAAATATGTGACCGAGAAGGCGTATCAGAATCCGATGTTTGTCGAGGACATCGTCAGGGACATCGCGGTGAAGTTGGGGAACGACCCCAATATCACCTGGTTTTCGGTAGAATCCGAGAATTTTGAATCCATACACAACCATAATGCCTATGCCTATATTGAAAAGCACAATAGCTGACGCGGAAAGGGCATAGCGCAAAGAGCAGGGAGCAGGGGGCAAGGAGCAGGGAGCAGGGAGCAAAGGAGACCGCGTAAGGCCGTTCGATGCGCCTTGCGCAAGGGATGAGGATAAAACATGGGCGATGAATTGAAAAAGATGTACCGGACCGTCATGGACGACCACTTCCCTCCGGAGATAAAAATATTTTTCGGAGATCAGACGCTGACCTATCGCAAGCGGACGTGGAGGATCCCTGACCCGACCGGCGAACTGATTGAAAAAGGGCTTCGCTATGGGGAGAATCCCGGCCAGGAGGCGGCCCTGTATGAGCTTCTCGATGGGAACCTCGACATCGGCAAATGCCGCTTTATTGGCCCGGGATCCGGCCTGGTTTCCGCCATCTCAGAAGCGGATATGCTCCAGAGCGGCAAGCATCCCGGCAAGATCAATCTGACCGATGTAGACAATGCCCTGAATATTATGAAGTACCTGGTTTCAGGCCCGGCCGTCGTCATTGTCAAGCACAACAATCCCTGCGGCGTGGCCTATGGCGCAACACTGGCGGACGCCTACGAGAAGGCCGATATGGCTGACCGGATTGCGGCATTCGGGGGGTGCGCCCTCTTTAACCGTCCCATGGACCGGGCTACGGCCGAGCGGGTCTCGGAAAACTACCTTGAGGTGGTGGCAGCCCCCGACTTTGAGGAGGGAACCGTGGAAATCCTTTCCAAACGGGCCAATCTGCGGATTATTCGCGTGCCCCGCATGGACCGGCTCTCCGAGTACGCCCAACAGCGGTTCGTGGACTTCAAGAGCCTCATGGACGGGGGGATCATCGTCCAGCAGTCCCCCCTGAATCGGATACTATCAGCAGAAGACTTTACCCTTGCCAGCAGTCAGTTTGGGGGGAAGACCTATACCATCGAGCGAAGACCGACTGAAGATGAGTTGGCCGATATGCTCTTCGGGTGGCAGGTGGAGCAGGGCGTGACTTCCAACTCGGTCATTTATGTGAAACATGGGGTGACGGTAGGGATCGGTACCGGCGAACAGGACCGGGTAGGGGTTGCCGAGATCGCCATTTTCAAGGCCTATACCAAATATGCCGATGCCGTATGCTTTCGGAAACATGGAGTCTCCTACAAGGAGCTGGAGATTATGGCAGACAAGGGAGAGAAGGACCGGGGCCTCATAGAGGAAATCGATCAGGAGACCCAGGATGCTAAAGGGGGACTCGTCGACGCCAGCATGGTGTCGGATGCTTTTTTCCCCTTCAGGGACGGGGTGGATGTGGCCATACGCCAGGGGATTCGGGCCATTGTCCAGCCGGGAGGATCCTTGAGGGACTTCGAGGTGATTGAGGCCTGTAACGAGGCCGATCCCCAGGTGACCATGGTCTTTACCGGGCAAAGGGCATTTAAGCATTGATAACGGTTCAGAGGTTTAGGGTTCAAAGTTCAAAGGTTCACCGGAGGGTTGAACGGTCCAGCACCCAGAGCACTGAGTGTCGAACGCGCATTTAACCCTGAACCTTTGAACCTTGAACCTTTGAACCTAACCAAACGGAGAAACAGAACATGTACACTGCAAGTGATTTGAGGAAGGGCCTCAAGATACAAATCGATCATGAGCCGTATGTGGTGACGGAGTTTCAATTCGTCAAGCCCGGCAAAGGCCAGGCCCTGTACCGCTGTAAATTGAAGAATATGATTACCGGGGTCATCATCGACCCGACCTATCGATCGGGCGATACCTTTGAATCTGCCGATCTCACCGAACGGAGAATGCAGTATCTGTACAACCAGGAAGATGAATACTGCTTCATGGATGTTGAGAATTATGAACAGTCTGTTCTCTCCAAAAAGCAGGTCGGCGATGCGAAGAACTACCTGACAGACAATCTGGAAGTGGATATCCTCTTTTTCGGGGAACGGCCGATCGGGATAACCCTCCCGAACTTTGTCGACCTGACCGTGACCAGGGCAGACCCCTGGGCCAAAGGAGATTCCGTTGCCGGCGACACCAAACCCGTGACGCTGCAAACCGGCTATGTGCTCAGGGTGCCCCCTTTTGTCGAGGAGGGGGGGAAGATCACGGTCGATACCCGGACCGGTGAATATGTCACCCGGGTCAAAGAGTGATCCGTACCTGCGGGAAGAGACGAGATTGGCCGGCCGGAAACGGAATCTCCGGCTGCGTGCCCAGATGGTCCAGTCGATCCGGACCTTTTTTGTTGACCAGGACTATTTAGAGGTAGAAACCCCCCAGCTCATCTCCGCCCCGGCCCCGGAAATGCATATCGAGGCCATTGGTGCAGACGGTCGTTACCTGCATCCTTCACCTGAACTCTGCATGAAGCGGTTGCTGGCGGCCGGCCTTTCCAGGATATTCCAGATCAGCAGATGCTTCAGAAAAGGGGAACGGGGGGACCTGCACCTGCCCGAATTTACCCTCCTCGAGTGGTACAGGACCGGCATCGACTACCAGACCCTCATGGAGGAGTGCGAGGCCTTGATCCGATTTCTGGCCAAACGTCTCACCGGGGGGGAGATGATCTCTTACCGGGGTAGGGACATTGACCTCAGGGGACCGTGGGAGCGGATCTCGGTCAGAGTCGCCTTTGATCGATACGCCTCTCTGACCCTGGAGCGGGCGCTTTCGCAGGGATGCTTTGACCAGGCGCTGGTCGAGGAGATTGAGCCCCATCTGGGAAATACCAGGCCAACCTGCCTGTACGACTATCCTGCCCCGCTGGCCGCATTGGCGAGACTCAAACCTGGAAACACTACCGTCGCCGAACGGTTTGAGATCTATCTGGCCGGGGTGGAGATCGCCAATGGGTTTTCCGAGTTGAATGATCCCAACGAGCAGAGGGCCAGATTTGAGGCGGAGCGTCGACAAAGGGCTGCTGCGGGAAAAGAGGGATATCCATTGCCGGAGCGGTTCCTGCAATCTCTTGAGGATATGCCCGAGGCAGCGGGTATCGCCCTTGGCGTGGACCGACTGGCCATGGTGTTTTGCGACGCCTCTCACATCGATCAAGTGGTTTCGTTTACGCCGGAAGAAACATAGGCTGAAGCCCATGAACCCTGTAGCCACTATCCAGCACCCGGCATCCGGCATCCAGTTTCACTTGATCAGCCATTCGATTTACGGTATAAGCAGATACCGCTGCAGCCTAAAACCCTGAACCTCTGAACCTTTGAACCCATGAAAACCTCTACAGCACAGATAGCCAGCAGAAAAACGGTCTGGGACCAGACCCGGGCAAGAGAGAAAAGATGTCTGGCCTGCGGCAAACCCAACATAGATGCCCGAAGGCGTTACTGCTCAAAGGAGTGCAGGGACTACATCCACTGGGTCCTCTCCCTTTCGAAGGGACTGCTCAGGGCGGTCAATGCCAGATATGCGGCCTTTTCCTTTACAGACGACCGTGTCATCCTGGATGTATTTCCGATCTGGTCCAAGCATGTCTCCCGGTTTGTCTATGGACGGGTCAAGGGGAATAAGCCTGCCGAAGATCTGAAAAACCTGGTCCTTCAGTTCGGACAGGAGTGGCACAAGATCGTCGACAACAATGCATCACGCAGCTACGCGTCCCTCTGCCTTGTCAACCGGAACCACACCAGGGATATCCTTCCCAACAGTATCCGGCCGGCAAGAAAATCCCTTCCGAGGTTGTCCAGACATGAGACAACGTGTCTGGAGATGTTGAAACTCAATAGGGCCGATCTCTCTTCCCAGGGGTGTACGGCCAAAATTAAATCGGCCTACAAAAAAATGGCGAAGGTTCACCACCCGGACGTGGGAGGAGACGAGGAGGCATTCAAAAAACTGAATGATGCCCATGAACAGATGCTTTCGTGGGCAGAAAATCCCCACTATACTTCCCGAAAGGCCCTCCCAGGCTGCTGGTCCTACGACGGCGCCACCAGCCGGTGGTCCCCCCCGTTGTAAGAATTGCTCCCTCAGGCGTTGTCTCGGATTTTAAAGGGGCAGAAGGAGTCGAAACCTAAACCCACTGGGTTGGAGCCAGCTTACAAACATTACAGCAGCCTAAAACTCAGCCGTGGCCCTCAACCCGAAGATCCAGCCATTTGGGCTGTCCCCCGCCTTCATGGCGTCTTCCATGTACTGCACATCTCCAGTAATAGCAAAGATGTCGTTCAGGGCAACACGGACATAGGTCTCGAACACATGGCTGTGGTCCACATCCTGGTTGCCGCCGTTCAGGTGGGCATAGCCGATCCCGATGGTGTCGCAGGGACGGCCCCACGGGGTTCCTTTGATGTTCAGTCCCCCCGAGTAGATCGACTTGTAATCAATGGCCGCCGCATCATCCTGCCAGCCAAACCGGAGCCATGCCCCAAAAATCTTCCCCAGTTGCTGGTCAAAGGAGGCGATGGCGCACCTGCGTCGTTCCATGTGCGTCCCCTCAGGATTGGGATAGGCATCGCTCGACATGCCCACGACGAGTCGATAGTTTCCCTGGCCCAGGCCCGTATCTGCGGCATACCCGACCTGCATGAAATAGGCGTTGTACGGTTGATCAAGCCGTCCTTCCCACCCGTTGGTCCCCATGGCCATGCCAACTCCCTTCACGGAAAACTTTCCCATCTTCCATTCTATGGCCCCGCCAACATCATAGGATGGCAAAAAGGCCTGTGCGGAATTGGTCAGCACCTGGTTCATAAACTGGGTAAACTCGTCATTGGCAAAGGCATTTTCACCCAGGTAGTCGGTCGCGTCAATGATGCCGCCGGTGAGCCCCAGAGTGTGGTCCTCACTGAGCTCGAATGTGTGTTTATACCAGGCTGTGAGCAGGTAATCGCGGTTTCTGCCGTTGATGTTCTTGCAGTCATCCTCCAGGTCGGCGGCCCACGTCCATAAAATGAAGGGCGATTTCCCCTTTGCCATCAGGCCGTTGCCGGCGCCGAATCCGAACTTGGCGAAGAGTTCGTCATTCCGGGTGGGGGTAAAACTAACCTCCGGCTGAAAGGCCATGGCGCCCCTTCCCTGGCTGTCAAAACCGGGGGCGTCGCCGATGCCCTGGTACTGCCACGCCCCGGCGATAATTCCCCCGATGCTCAATTTGTCGTTGATCTCGTAACTTAGGCTACTGCCTGCCGACAAAAGTATTTGAATGACAGATGGCAAAATGGCCAGGCCAAGTATTTTAATCGTTCTCATGAAACTCTCTTCTCCATTTGTTCATTGAGACTAAATCAATTAGAGAAGTCTAACTAAATGCCCAAAAAAAATTACTCTACGAAAATCTTCTGGGCCATGCCCTGACCAATGGCGAGCCTGGCATCCTTTACCCTCAGCATGACAGGGCCGCCTCTGCTGTGGCTCAAGACGGTAAAGGCCGATCCGGGAACCAGTCCCATGCTGTAAAGCTTCGACCGAATGCCCCTTCCCCCGTTGATGCGCACAAGGGTCACCTCTTTCCCCTGATCAACCCTGCTGAGATCCGTCATCGTCTTTCTCTCCTGTCTCTATGTCCTTCATTCTGTCTTCAAATTCATCGGCGAACGCCTTCATATGTTTCAGGCATTTCGCCTGGTTATGGCCGCAAGTCCGGAACTCTTCAAAATGCTCCAGCCAATTGTCGCCGGTCCTCGGACACGACTGGATAAACTCCATAAATGCAACCAGCCGATCCATGGTGGTGGCGCCGATGGCATGTTCCATGCTGCATGCCTCTTCATCGGCCTTATCAAAATCGATGCCTAAGATATCCGTCAGGAAATCTCTGAGGATGTGATGCCTTCTGTCGATCTCTTCCCCGACATCCGCCCCATCTTTTGTAAGCTCCAGATATTCATATCGCTCATAATTGATCAACCCCCGGTCATGGAGGGTCTTAAGCATATTGGTCACCGTGGGCATCTTGACCCCGAGCCGCTTGGCAATATCCTTGACCCGGACGACCCGCTTCTCACTGTCCAGGTTGTAGATCGCCTCCAGGTAGTTTTCCATGGCAGGCGTCAAGGGTTTTTGAGCGTCTTTTTCCAATGTGCGGGTTCCCATGGCGTCTATTTTCATTAGATTTCCTAAATAATGTTTTGTTCCACTAATTAATTCTCCAGTACAGCGCTGTCAAGCAATTTTTTGACCTTGTGATATTTTTTTGCGAACCTGAAGGTGATACCCCCCTGAACCTTTGAACCCGTGAACGGTTACCGTTCGTTTTTGCGGTTGCGGCCCACATCAATGTCGTATATTCTACCCCCTATAGATGACAGAGAACTCCCTGGGATGGGAAGGCAGAGCGTCAGCGACTAAAACCGGGCCAGGGAAAAAGACAGCGGTGCGAAATCGCGGGGGGAGCGTGTGATGGAAGGATTGAGACTGATCGACGTGGGGACTAACCTCACGATAACGGCGCAGCAGGAGCGGGGAAAACTGGTCAGGAACCCGTTTGAATCGCCGGCATTCAAGGCGGAAAACAGGATCGTGCTGGACGTGACGAACATGTTTGATGCGCCGGGGCCTGGCTCAATCCGCCGAAGCGATGTGGAAACGCTCATCCCGGATGTGGTCAAGGCCCATCGGATGCTCAGAAACGGTGAGGGGGATATTTATGATCATGACATTCCCATGACCGGGTGGCAGGACCTCCCTGCACAGATCACGGAGTCCTGCCTTGC
>JAUPKI010000018.1 GCA_030837545.1 Thermodesulfobacteriota bacterium
AGGGACGCATGGATGTTGAGCGATCCCCAACGGGGGATATTCAGGAGGGCCTTCCTCAAGACCTGCCCAAAGGCCACCACAATGAGGAGATCCGGACCCAATCCTTGGATGATATCACAAAGCTCCCTGCTCGATGCCTTTTCAGGTTGAAGGATCGGAAGTCCAAAGCCTTGAGCGGCCTCTTTGACCGGCGGGGAAACGAGTTTCCTCCCCCGACCCTTGGGACGGTCCGGCTGCGTCACAACCGCCTGGACAACATATCCATGTTCAACCAGTTTTTTCAGCGAGGGCACGGCATATTCAGGGGTCCCCATAAATACAATACGGGGACTTGCGGGGAACTCCTTCATCTCGTTACGTTTCATGACTCCTGCAGCATTTCTCTCGATGGCCTCAATTACTCAATCCCTCAATCCGTGAATCTCCCAATCCCTGAATTCCTCAATTCCTTAATCTTTCAATCCATTTCGTCTTGTTCTTTCAGCATTTTCGTCAGCTTTTTCTTATACAGGGCCCGCTTCAGGGCGCTGATATGATCGATAAAGAGTGTTCCGTTCAGGTGATCCACCTCGTGCTGAAGGCATACGGCCAGCAGGTCTTCGGCCTCGATATCCGAGGGATTGCCTTGCCGGTCAAGCCCCCGAACCTTTACCTGGCCCTTCCGGACCACCTCGGCGGAAAAATCAGGGACGCTCAGGCACGCCTCCTCCCATTTGATCTGGTCCTCCCCCAGGACAATCTCGGGATTGATCAGGACGCCCGGATTCCTCCTTCTCTCCCTTGGCTGACGTTCAAATACGATGACCCTCTTGAGTACCCCCACCTGGTTGGCCGCAAGCCCGATGCCGGGGGCATCGTACATGGTCTCTATCATCCAGTCGATCAGACGTTGCAGCTCTCCATCGATCTCTCTTACCGGTTCGGCCGGGGTCTTGAGAACCGGGTCGGGATAGGTGTAAATCTTCATTTCATGTGCAGTCTCTTCCATCGGCCGCTCACCCGCTCTGTTTCCATTGGATAGGTCGAGGCTGGCGACACCAGGCACTGACGGCCTCGCCCCCTCTTCAATGTCCCGTCATACTACACACTGCGCCAGAATAAATCAAGGAGGCTCTCCGACAAAAGCGACAAATCCTGCGCTAACCCCTTGACTTTTGAGTATCCCCTCCCTATCAAGGGACATGCTGAAACGAATCGTGGAATTCATGTTTGAGGTGGGCATGCTCAAGAGAAGCCCCCGCACCGGATACCCATTCTTAGGCTCCGGCGGGGAGTCTGTGGCAGACCACTCCTTTCGGGCGGCCGTCATCGGATATGTGCTTGCATCCATGGAGCCCGACGCCGACCGCGACAAGGTGATCCTCATGTGCCTCTTTCACGATTTCCCTGAAGCCAGGACCGGCGATCATAATTACGTCAACAAGAAATATGTGATCGTCGACGAAGAAAAGGCCGTTCACGACCAGGTGCAAGGCCTTCCTTTCGGGGATGAAATCTCACAACTGATCAGCGAATTCAATACGATCGGAACCCTCGAAGCCAGGCTGTCAAAGGATGCAGACCAGCTCGATCTCATTCTCGAACTCAAGGAACAGCTCGATTTAGGCAATTCCCAGGCGGGCGAGTGGCTCTCCTTTGCCCTGAAAAGACTGCTGACCGAGAGTGGAAGGCGGCTGGCCGCGGAAATAATGACCACAAAAAGAGACGCCTGGTGGTTTGACAAAAAAACAGACTGGTGGATCAACGGCCCCAAGAACAGCCCATCCATCAACGGGGATTAATCTTTAAAAAATGCCTCCTGCATCTCCACGGTCAGTCCGTCGCCGTTCATGAGCCGCCTTGCCAATCCCGCTGTCTTGGGCAGCTCATAGGCGAAGAAAAATCGAAGGGCATAGAGCTTGCCCTGATAGAAATTCTTTTCCTTTTCGGATGCGGCCCCATCGATCCCTTTGACCATAACGATCCCCTGTTTGAGCCACTGCCAGGCAATGGCAACGATCCCGAAAAGCTCCAGGTATAGGGTGGCATCGGCCAAGAACTTGTCCGCATCCCCCTTCGCAGCCACGCCCTTGAGGTGGGCGGTTACCTCTTCTACCAGGACCAGGGCCTCTTCAAGGGCCCTTGTCTGGATTTGAAGGCGCTCCTCTCCAACGGCCTTGGAAATGGTCTTGCGCACCTCCTCTCCGTAGAGTTTGAAGGCCTTCCCGCCCTTCATCATAACCTTCCGGCCGAGCAGGTCCTGGCCCTGGATGCCGGTGGTGCCCTCATGAATGGGGTGAATCCGTGCATCCCGGTAGTACTGCTCCAGGGGATAATCATCGCAGTAACCCGACCCCCCAAGGCACTGGAGTCCCTGACTGATGGAAAGAATGCCGTTCTCTGAGGGATAGGACTTGGCCACAGGCGTCAGAAGATCCAGCAGGAGGGCATAGGCCTCTGTCTCTTCATCGCTGCCCACCCTTTTCAAATCGACGTATTGGCTGCATTGCAGCAACAGGGAGAGAGACCCCTCCACCACTGCGCGTTGAAACAGGAGCATGCGTTTCACGTCGGGGTGTTGAATAATCGGCACCGGAGGAAGGGACGGGTCCTTTTCATGGATCATCCGCCCCTGTTTTCGGATGGTTGCATACTCAAGCGCGGCGTAATAGGCCGCCGTGGCTATGGCAGCAGCCCCAATGCCCACGCCGATCCGGGATTCATTCATCATCTGAAACATATACCGAAGGCCATTATGGGGTTCTCCCACAAGATACCCCCGGCAATCCTCTTTGTCCCCCATGCTGAGCTGGGCAATAGGGCATCCCCGGTAACCCAGTTTGTGAAAAATCCCGGAGGTGACGACATCATTGGAGACCAGATCGCCCGTTTCGCTGATCCGCTTTTTCGGCACCACAAATAAAGAAATCCCCTTGACGCCGGCAGGGGCCCCCTTGATTTTGGCAAGCATCAGATGGACGATATTTTCCACCCCGTCGTGATCTCCCCCCGAGATAAAGATTTTCTGTCCCTGTATTCGGTAATACCCTTCATCGGTCGGTTCAGCCGTTGTGACAATATCTGCCAGGGAACTCCCCGCCTCAGGTTCTGTCAGGGCCATGGTCCCCTGCCACCGGCCGCCTCGCATGTGGGGAACGAACGCGTCGTACAGGGCCTGGCTCCCGAAATTTTCAATGAGGCGCGCGGCCCCATCGCAGAGTCCCGGATAGACGGCCGCCGAATAATTGGCCGAGCAAAAGATAAAGTGGCAGGCATCCGCGATGATTTGGGGAAGTTGCTGCCCGTCCAGTTCTTCGGGAACCGTCATGGCGATCCATCCCCCCTCGCCGAATGTTCTCAACACATCCCTGACCGACGAATGGACCTTCACCACGTCGCCCGCCAGTTCCGGCGGATCTCGGTCCATTTCCTGGAAATGGGGCCACAAGATTCCTTGGGCCAATTCCCATGCCGCCTGAAGCACCATGTCGAGCATCTTGCGGTCGTATGCGCCGTAGTCGTCATACCGGGTCAGCGAGGCCGCATCAAATACCTCGTACAGCAAAAATTTCAGGTTTCTCATGCTCATGAATTTCTCAGCCAAAATACGCCCTCCTTCCACGTTGAAGCGGTATTGTCTCTATTTAGACTCGTTTGTCAATATACTCGGAAAAGCTGATGATCCTTCGTACCCGCTCCATCCGGCTACCCGAAGAAAAATCCTGGATGACCCGGGGATCAATCGAATACCCGAATAGCTTAAAATGCAGGGCCTTATCCCTGTGCCCTCTCTTACCATTTCTGTAACACCGATCAAGATATTCTCGGCTTATTCCGATCTGCCCCCTGGATTCCAAATTTGGAGGCGCTTTGTGTTATATAAGGTGCCCGCGCCCACCGTTTTCGCGCTAAAACCAGTGGCCCATTGGAACCTATTCAGCAAAGACAGCATTCTTCTGCTGGTCCTCGGATCGTCAATTGTGTCTTTGTCCCCAACGTTAGACCTTGAACCTGTGGACCCTTACGGCGAGTTCATTCGTGAACTCCGCCTATAGGGGCCATTAAAGGGGTTTCTTGGGATCTAATCCTTGATGTTTCGCCGGTGATAGTGCTAAGAAGGGATGCATAGTCTGGAAGGGGCTGAAACAAGAAAGGAGGGGAAGGAATCGGTATGGGCAAGAGGCCTGTTTCCCGTCGCCGCAGCGCTGTTTGGAATAGGATCGTCCTCGTGGTGTGCTCCCTGATTTTCGGGGCCCTGTGGCCGGCCCCCGGCGTCACGGCTGACACCCCTGGTCTCCCCCCTCAACCGCTCCCCTCAGAGGAACTGCAACAGGTCCTGGACCGCACTGTTGCCCGAAACCTGCAGAACCAGACCTGCCTCAGTCCGGAAAACCTACATGTGGCCCTCATCGATCTGGCCGCACCGCACCGGCCGAAACTCGCCCACTTCAATGGTCACCAGCCGGTATACCCCTCAAGCGTCATCAAGATGGTGTACATGGGCTATGTCTATCAGTTGGCAAGCACGGGGAAGCTCAAGATAACCCCGGAGGTCTACCAGAAGCTCCACCAGATGATTCACCCCTCCAGCAACACGGCCACCTACTGGATCGTGGATCTGTGGAGCGGCACATCCGGAGATGAACTGAGATCTCCGGAGGCGTACAAGGAATTTGCCCACAAGAGAAATGCCTGCAATCGCTGGCTGCGATCCCTGGGGATTGACGTCATCAACGCCTGTCAGAAAACATGGGGGAGCCCGATCCCGCCCGGTGAAAGGCAGTTTCTGAGAAATGGAACGCCTTCCGGTCCATGGCTCAATCGCAACGCCATGACCGCGGCGGCCGCGGCCAGGTTTCTGCAGCTCCTGGCCCAGAACGTCCTGGTAAACAAGGAAAGCTGCGATGCCATGCGTGAACTTATGGAAAGGGACATCCGCAAGCAGGCCTATCAGAGGATGCGGATCGCCGGGGGCGTTCCGAGCGGCGCAAAGGTCTTTTCAAAAACCGGGACCACATCGGACACCTTCCATGACGCCGGCATGGTAGTGCTGCCCGATGGTCGAACCTTTATCCTGACCGTTTTTATCACGGGTCCATGCCGAACCGCTTTTATTAGAGACGTGGCCAACGACCTGTCCGCCCATTTCATGGGCCATACGCCTTGACATGAGACTTCGTAACGGCTCGCCGTCTGACAGTCTCGTGAAAGACCCTGCTGGACGCTGACCCCTGATAACGATATTCTTTAACCGTTCCATCCAGCAATTGGCAAGGCAGGGGATTTTCCCAAAAAAGATACATGCCGCATGCGATTGCACCTTGATTGAAACGACGCGCAAATTCAAGGGGTGTTGAATCCTTATATCGGAATTTCAGGAACGGTTAGGAATCACTTTACTCCACCCATATTCTATGATATGTTGCCGGGCACAGCACACATGCGTCGGGTCAACATTCTGGATCTCAACACAAACCGGACCGAAGGTCCATGGCCCACATCGGGTTGGCTCCGGGTCTTATCACCGCGGCCAAAAGGAAGGGCGAAAGGAGATCGATGATGGCAGAGGAAGAATTGAAAAAAAATGGGGAAGAGGATGCCCTGGAAGAGGTCTGGGATGACCGTTCTTTGTTGAACGAGGAGGTCGACAGCACCATGCCGGAATTGGATCGCTGGGATGATATGATCAGAGACCTGCTCCCCGAAACGGGCTCCCGCCGCAAAGAGGAACCGGTGCGTCAGGAACCGGTCGTGGACCTCAAGGCCGTAAGGCCCAAACCCAAACCGCCGGTCGCTGAGATCAGGACGCCTGAGCCGGAAAAAAGGCGGGGCAGTACGATTTCTGATAAGCAGTTGCTCATGTTGATACAGAAATACAAAGAGGCGGACAGGATCTGTGAAATAGGACAGATGCCCATCGAGGAACTTCAGCGAAAGGTCGCTCACCTCAGCTATCGAATCAAAAGATACATCGATGTGGAGGGACTTTACAGGGATACCGGACCCGTGAAAATGGCAGAGGAAGGGATCCTCATCCCAAAGGGTCATCTGGTCGATACCGGTTTTAAGGTGGGGGAGCTTTTCAATATCGGTTTCAAGGACCACTTCATCATCCTTTCTCGTCAGCGGAAATAGCTGGACCCGGGATGCTGGATGCTGGTCAAATCCGAAACTCAGAACCTGAATCCCGTTCGGGCGGAAAAACCTCGTATCAGGATTTTCTGAACTATCCGGCTGGCCTTGGAAAGGCCAACCATCATCTTTGACGGACTCGTAAAAAGTCGTCACCCCGGTGAAAACCGGGGTCCAGAGATTTTATAAGTGATTGAATCCCGCCGCGGCGGGACTGGATTCCGGCTTTCACTGGAATGACGGGAAATGGCGTTTCGTGACTTACGAGACCATCATCTTTGAGGAGGAAAAATCAATGCTCGGATCTATCAAAACCAATGTTTGCTCCCTGTCCATGAGAGATACCTTGAAATGGATCGCTGTTCTTGCCGGTCTTACCCTCGCCCTGTCTGCATGTGCGGCCATCCAGAACCAGAACGCCATAGACACGGAACGTCTGCTCGCCGCCTCAGGATTCCAGATGCGCCTGGCCGATACCCCGGAAAAGCTTGCTCATCTTCAAACCCTGACCCAGCGAAAGCTCGTCCCTCACCAGCACCAGGATAAGCTCTATTACATCTACGCTGATGCTGCCGCATGCCAGTGCATCTACATCGGAAATGAAAAGGCCTGCCAGCGGTATCAGCAGCTTGCGTTGCAGAAGGAGATAGCGGAAGAACAGCGCATGGCAGCGGAAATGAATGCAAATGCCTCCATGAACTGGGGTCTCTGGGGTCCCTGGGGCCCCTGGGGCCCGGCCGGGCCGTGGGAATAGGCCTATGGGCCCGCTGTTTCGTTTTTAGAATTCCAGCAGAGTTGGATTCGTGCTGCCGACCATAACCTTCGAGGATAAGTATCCGGTTGGTAACATTTGAACCGGTTTCCATCTCAGAAGCGCCCCTTCAGACCTGAAAGAGGCCGGTCTGGTAATCTATGTCCATAGGACCCTGTGATGAGGTTCTTAGGTTTCCAGCTCGCTGCCTCTCGCTGCCTTTATCTGTTGACTACGGGTGACGGATCAGCTCACAGACCAAGCCGATATCCCCAGATCTCGCCACACCCAATACAACATCCTGGGACTCCTTTGCAAATTGACATTCCTGTTGAAAATCGCATATAAGTTGGTATGAGAAGGGGAAATGAGCCGCTTCAACTGCAAACGTATCATCTCAATATTCAGTGGATAAAACCCTGACGGGTAATCCCGCTGGAGCGGGACTTATACGGATTCCAGGCGTAAGCCCTTTCTCAATAAATCGGGGTGACAGCTCCTCCCAAACGGCGCTGGATTCCAGCTTTCGCTGGAATGACGGGGTGTTGGCTTGCTCGTCATTCCGGCGGAGGCCGGAATCCAGGGGTCTGCCCCTGATTATTGAGATGTTACCCCAGTTTCCTGTCACCTTATCATTTCTTTTGACCAAACCTTACGAATTTTCTATACTTCTCACACCGAACGGTCTGAAGGAGATTGGAGTTGAATCAGCCTCGCAAATGGGGGAATATGGACGCAGCGTCAGAGAGGAGGGTGTGCATGAACCAGATACTGATTGGCAAGGGCGACAAGCCTGTCCACTTGCTCGCAAGGTACGCCAACCGTCACGGTCTGATCGCAGGGGCCACCGGCACGGGCAAGACGGTTTCGCTCCTGGTATTGGCGGAAGGATTTTCCCGTCTGGGGGTGCCGGTCTTTATGGCGGATGTCAAAGGCGATGTCGCCGGCCTGGCCATGCCCGGCATCCCCAGCGACAGAATTCGACAGCGTGTGGAGCAGATCGGGATAGACGGCTATGTCCCTGAGGCGAATCCGGTGCTGTTCTGGGACGTCTACGGAAAGGCGGGCCATCCTGTGCGGACCACGATCAGCGAGATCGGCCCGAGCCTGCTGGCCAGGATCCTTGATCTGAACGACATCCAGACAGGCACGCTCGATATCGCGTTCAAGCTGGCGGACGACCAGGGTCTCCTGTTGCTGGATTTGGACGATCTCCGGGCCCTCCTCGCCTTTGTCGCAGACACCCGCAAAGAGATCTCAGAACACTATGGTCTGGTGAGCACGCCGTCCATAGCCGCCATCCAGCGCGCCCTGTTGTCGCTGGACCGAGAAGGCGGGAAGAACCTGTTCGGCGAGCCGGCCCTCGAGCTGAACGACCTGATGCGCACGGACCTCAGCGGCCGCGGGATCGTCAACATCCTTGCCGCCGACCAGCTCATCCTGAAGCCTCGTCTATACTCGAGCTTTCTTCTGTGGCTGCTCTCGGAGCTGTTCGAGAACCTCCCCGAGGTGGGAGACCTTGACAAACCAAAGCTGGCATTCTTTTTTGATGAGGCCCATCTCCTGTTCGACGATGCCCCCCCGGTCCTGCGCCAGAGGGTGGAGCAGGTGGTGCGAATCATTCGATCCAAGGGGGTAGGCGTCTATTTCTGCTCGCAATTCCCTGACGACGTGCCCAACGAGATCCTGGGGCAGCTCAGTAACCGCATTCAACATGCACTTCGAGCCTACACGCCCCGTGACCAGAAGGCCGTGAAGACCGCTGCGGAGACCTTTGTCGCCAACCCGAAACTGGATGTTGCAAAGGTCATATCCACCCTCGGCGTGGGCGAGGCACTGGTTTCGACGCTTCAGGAGAAGGGGGTGCCCATGCCGGTGGAGCGCACCCTCATGTGCCCCCCGCGCTGCCGGATGGGGGCGGTGACGCCCGAAGAGCGGGCTGCTGTGCGGGCGCGAAGCCCTTTAGGCGCCAAATATGACACGCCGGTCAACCGCGAGTCGGCCTACGAGATCCTCAGCCGACGCGCAACGGAGAGGCAGGCGGCCGAATCAGGCCCAAATGCGGCTGAGTCGGAGAAAACCTCCGAACGTGGCTGGCTTGGCGAGATGCTCTGGGGAACCAAACGGAGACAGGGGATGGTGGAAACAGTGGCCAAACAGGCCGCGCGCACCGTGGGAAGCCAGATCGGCCGGCAGATCCTGCGCGGCGTGCTGGGCGGCATTCTTGGCGGATCGCGCCGGCGTTAAAGCGAGCTGACGACTTATGATGTCGCAAGATCCCCTCGCCGGTACAGGTTAACCGCTCAGATTTATTGTAAAAATTCTCGGTCGATCTTCTCCAATGCCCTTTTGTAACAGTCGGGACAATAGGTGGATGTCATATCCACCTTCGCTCTTCGGCGCATGTAGCTTTCTATGGACAACCACTCACCCGTGCCACGCTCTCGGCCGGTGTCATCCCTTATTTTTTTGCATACAGAGCAAACGGGCAATGTCTGCTCAAAGGACCTGATTTTGCGTTTGAATTCCGACTTCTCCAAACAACGGGACACCCTAAAGTACATCTCTTCTGGCTCACAAGGTTTCAGGAGGTAATCATCGGCATCGAATCGCAGTGCATCAATCGCAGAGGATAAATCGCCAAATTCGGTGAGGATAATGACCATAATTTCAGGGCTTACCTCCTTTGCTCTCTTCAGAACATCGATTCCGTTGGTCGGCCCCATCACCAGAGCTGTAATTACCAGGTCAAAAATGGACTTATCCAGCCATTCCAAGGCCTCTTCACCGCTGTTCGCCGCTGTTACCGCGTAACCCTTTTTCTCAAGATGACTGCCCATGCCCCCGGTAATAAGGGGATCATCGTCCACCAGCAACATGGAATATTTCCGCAATTGCCTCTCCTCCGTATGTCATGAAGGCTTTGACATTCCAGATGGTTCCTTTCAAACGCCATGCAGCGCTCGGGTTTGGCTTCCTAATCCTCATCATTCATCAAGATCCAAGCCAATATCAACGCCCAGTTGATCAAACGCCTTGGCACATTCAGGGCAATAGGTGGACGTTATGACCATGCCTCCTTTCTCGTGGATAAATTTTTCCATTGGCATCCACTCACCTTTGCCTCCTTTACCGCCACCATCGTCCCTTATTTTCTTGCACACGCAGCAAACAGATAAGATGTCTTCATAAATCTTGATGGCTCGTTTGAGTTCCTGCTTCTCCAGGCAGCGGCTCACCCTAAAATACATTTCTTCAGGCTCGCAAGGTTTCAGGAGATAATCATCAGCATCAAACCTCAGCGCATCGATCGCAGAGTTGATATCGCCAAATCCGGTAAGCATAATGACCATCGTTTCCGGGTGTATCTCCTTTGCATTTTTCAGAACCTCGGCTCCGTTGATCGGCGTCATAACCAGATCGGTAATCACTATATCAAAAAAGGACTTGTTCAACAATTCAATGCCGTCTTCGCCGCTGTTTGCAGTGGTGACCGCGTAACCCTTTTCCTCAAGGTCGCCGCCCGTGCCTGCAGTAATGAGGCGGTCATCGTCCAGCAGCAATATGGAATAGTTTCGCATGGGTATCTGCCTCGGGCGCCTACCCGCTTATCTTGTCGGTAGGGTGATCGTGAAAACAGCGCCTCCCCCTGGAGAATTCTTTGCTGAAATCGTACCCTTATGATCCTCGATGATACTGTGGCAAAGGGAAAGTCCAATGCCCATCCCCAGTTCCTTCTTTCGAGTATAGAAGGGCTCAAATAGATGTTCCATATCCTGCTCTGAAATACCTGACCCCGCATCCGCAACTTCAATCAGGATATCGTCGCCCCTGAGATCGGAGGTAATGGCTACTCTATTTTCAATAGGTTCCCTGGTACTCAGACCGTCTTTTGACATGATATTCCCAGCCATTGCTTCGACAGCATTACTGATCAAATTCATAAAAACCTGTCCCAATTGTTGAGGCGAACAGGTAACATTGGGTAAGGCGGACGACAAAGTGAGGGTAATTTTGACCCGATTCCTTTCCAAATAGCTTTTCAACAGCCCTGCAGTGTCTTCAATGATGCGGTTAATATTCGCAGACTGTTTGGCTTCCTTTCCAGGCCGGTTGAGGTCCAGGAGCTTCTTCACCGTATCTCGAATACTCATAAAACCCTTCTTCACCAGACCAAGTTTTTCCAATAACCTCAAATCGTTGTTGTGGGTTCTCTCAATCGAATGGAGAAGGGATGTGATTCCCTGTAACGGTGAATTGATCTCATGAGCGATCGTGGCGGCCAATTGGCCGGTGGCCGAAAGACGGTCAGAGCGCAACAACTGCTCCTGTAACCGTTTTGTAAGCGTTATATCTCTATAAATAATCATAGTCGAAACGGACCCATCTTCATGAAATATAGGAGAATAGGTAATATGATAAAAACGGTTGTCTTTTGGACTGACCATTTCTGTTTCACAAATCTCACCCTGCTGCACGCGGTCATGGAGACACCACTGACATTGTTTGTCTTCATTGAACAATGCCTTATGGCAACGTTCTCCCGTGGCGTCGCGGCCTGTTATTTTTATCAAGGAAGGATTCATATAGACAACACGGAAGTCAGGGGAACAAATATAGACCGAATCACCCATCGCCTCCATCATGGAACGATATTTTTCTTCGCTTTCCCGCAGTATCTCCTCGGCCCGCTTACGTTCGGTAATATCCCGCATGATGGACAGGGCGGCAGTTCTGCCCCTGTGTTGTATGAGGCTTGATGAAATTTCTATGAATCTTTGTTCCCCTTCCGATCTTCGAATAGAAGCTGTAATCGGATGAGGACTATGGCCATCCTTCAAGAGGGCCCTGTAGTACCCAAAAACCATCTTGCGATCTTCCGGCGCTGTAATATCAAGAAGCTCTCTCGCCGTTGAATTGGTTAAAGGAAGACCCGTCAGTTCACAACATGCACGATTTCTAAAGACGATTTTGCCATCCTGGATCACCGTGATACAATCATTTGCGAACTCCGTGATTACCCGATATTTTTCTTCCGCTGCCGTTTCCAGATAACTATTGAATCCAACCCAGACCGCGGCCAGGGCAAATGCAAAAAAACCGTATTCCATAAGATATTGGAGCGTAGAGAGCCCCAGAGCCGTGAGGCCATCATGGATACCCAGCACCACCCAGACGCTCCCCCCTGCCAGATAAGCGATGCGATGCTTCGTAACACCCGTTTTATGCCTTATCCATATAATCATTGCATTGACTCCGGCCGCAACCGCATAACACACGAACAGAGGTCCTAGGGGTCCCAGGGCCGCTTCAACGTACGGGGAGGCCAACGCCATAAACCGACGCGTGGTGAAACTCTCAGAGACAATGTAGGGGGTGAACCAAAGAAGGGTTAAGATCAGCACATGGCAGGTCCCGGCAACCGGATGGTACCACTTGGTATAAATGCCGAGATACGAAAAGGTGAAACCATACACCACATGAATCCAACAGATAATGGCCGTAAATTCCAACAGCCCAGAAAAACGGTTGAGGGACCCCTCGGGCGTATTATACTCGATGAAAATGCCGACGGAGTAGATAAGGGCTGAAAATGAGATAGCCGCACTCCAGGCGTACCATGTGAATTGAGAGTTCCTCGAAAAGAAAAGCGCCTGCAAGAGCAGCATGATCAACGCCAATACCGCTACCGATAACGATCCGGCGGATTGAAGGATGACGTAGTCGGGCAACATGAAGAAGAATCCCCAATCTCTTTATCTACGTTCCACAGACAACCCCCTCATTGCTCCTTCGATGCTTTTTCCCCGTCATTCTGCCGTCGATGCCACGGCAAGGAGGAAACGCTCAACGCAAGAGGGTCTCAAATCGGGAGGAACAGCTGAAGGAAACTCCGGTATAGATGTGCCGGTGAAAGCCGGCACGGGGCTGTGAACCAGAACTTCTATACGATGGAGGCCCAGCCCAACGGATTCGGAGTGCATCGTTGTCTTGTGTCTTGATCCTATAATGAAGCGTGATATTGCACCTTGCTTATAACCACCTTATTTTTTGAATGGAATGAGCAAGATTAGTGCCAACATGAAAGAGAAGGAGGTGCGTTCGCGTCCATCGACACTGATTTGGAGAGGCACTCCACATCTGCTCACAGTCGGTTTTAACAACAAAATAAATGTGTTATCTATCTTATCTGCGAATAGAATGCAGGTCCTGATTGCGCAGGAACCCTTAAGCAGCGGCGGGCAGCATTCCTGGGGAGCGCGTTTAATGATGGCCCATCTGAAAAATAATGTTACATATCTGTAAAAAAACATTACGCATCTTTATGTCTCATGCAGATGGGATGGGCACATAGGCGATCTGTGCCGGTCGGAAATAGGAAAAGGTCCAAGATAGTATGAAACGGCATTTCTGGGGGAAAAGGCTCGGCAACGCGATATTCACGGAAAAAGTTTAGACCGCGAAAGAGACAGAAAAAACATTTATCACGGTAGTCCCCAGGCAGCACCGCTGAATTTCTTTGACCGGAAAGCTCTCTTTTTCTATACTCTTACGACAGGTAGTCACCGTTCGCTGTCGGGCATCGGTAAATAGATTAGGAAAATCAAACCCTTCTCAAGGATTAGGGCCGATTCCGAAATCGAAGGGGATTGGCGGCGATCGATAGTGAACATATTCGTTTTGGATCGAGATATACGCAACTGTGCGCGGTACCATGCGGATCAACACGTGGTTAAGATGATCCTGGAAAGCGCCCAGATGCTCTGCACGGTCATAAACCAAGCCGGGGGCAAGTCTCCCTATCAATCCACGCACGTCAAGCACCCCTGTACCCTGTGGGCCGGACGATCCCTTTCCAATTGGCGGTGGCTCCGGCGATTGGCGCTGGCATTAAACGATGAATACCGGTACCGTTACCGGGTCTCAACAGATCACACGTCGGCCGGCATGGTGAGAAGCCTCTCGCCTCCTCACATCGAAGATATTGGGCTGACGGAGTTTGCCCAGGCCATGCCTGACCCATACAAAGTGCCAGGGAATGCCGTCGCAGCCTATCGCAGGTTCTATGTGGGTGAAAAATCACACTTCGCAACGTGGACCCGACGCAGGCCTCCCAAGTGGTTTGTGGAAGGCCGTGCTCTGTTTTCCTGATCGGCCCTTACCCTCCTTCCCTTCCTCATTTCTCGATCCCCACCCTTGCCTCGACGCCCTGACGGTAGTAGTGTTTCACCTCTTTCATCTCGGTCACCAGGTCCGCCGCCTCGATAATTCGGGGGTCGGCCTTTCGGCCGGTCAGCACGACTTCCACTCGGTCGGGCCGTGCCTTGAGAAAGGCCAGGAGCTCTTCCACGGAAATGAGGTGATAATACGTGGCGATGTTGATCTCGTCCAGGATGATCACATCGTAGCGGCCGCTCATCATGATCTCCTGGACCTCTTTCAACCCTTCGCTCGCTGCCTGGACATCCGATGCATCCGGTTTTCTGTTGAGAAAGTCCCCCCGTCCGTATTGCTTGAGCGTGATGGCATCGCTCCATTTTTTTACGGCCTTGGTTTCGCTATATTCCGAATTCTTTACGAACTGGGCGATAAAGACCCTGAGGCCTGCGCCCACCGCGCGCAGCGCCAACCCAAAGGCCGCCGTGGTCTTGCCCTTTCCGTTCCCTGTGTATACCTGAACATATCCCTTCATCGAATGACCTCATTCACGAGCCGTACGACACGGGCGCCAGCGTCTCACCATCTCCAGGTTTTGAATGTTGTCACACTAATTCAGGGAGGTCAGTTTCTTCAGGTCTCTCAAGCCGCGAGAAATGACGGCCCTCCCTTCCATTTCCCTGCTAAACGCCAGGCCTGCCGCGTTTTTCCTGAGCCACCAATGATACTGCCTTTCAAGGCCCGGGTCACGAAATATCAC
Organism: Thermodesulfobacteriota bacterium; assembly: GCA_030837545.1. Lineage (GTDB taxonomy): Bacteria > Desulfobacterota > DSM-4660 > Desulfatiglandales > Desulfatiglandaceae > AUK324. The sequence goes on from JAUPKI010000018.1 coordinate 14,781, forward strand.
GATCTCTCCCAAATATCTCAATTCCTCTATGATACGCCAGTAAAACTGCATGCCGATTCCCTTTCAGTCTGTCCTGGGCCTTGTGCGGTCAGCCCCTGTTCAGGGCATAGGGAGCTTAACCGCACAGCCCGATTCTTTGGGTTCAAATGGTCATACCCTCACCTCATGGAGAGGATCAGAACTCATAAGCGACCTGAAAGAATATGGACCGCCCGGCACCTGGAAAGGCGGCTGTGCTGGTTTGTCCACTGATCTGGTCGGTGAAGGAGCCGAAATAGGTGTCGTATGATTTATTGAAGAGGTTGTTTGCCTGCAGAGACAGAAGCCAGTGGTCAAAAAGCCGCTGCTCGAGTCTCAGATCCATGGTGATGTAGGCATCGAGGGTGTTGCAGGGCTCCGTGATGCTCTCATCCGAGCCATAATAATAGCGGTCCCCCACATACCGGACCGTGGCCGTAGCGGTCAGACCGAAAGGGGCCCAGTAGGTGAGATCCCCACGGAACTGGTCCCTCGGGGTGTAGGTGGCGCGACGCGTCACATAGGGATTCTCCTCTTCAGCGTCCGTGTAGGTATAATCGAGGGCAAGCGTCAGATCGTAGAAGGGGCCAATTTTGGTTCCGATTTCACACCCCTGGGCCTTGGCCTTGTCTAAGTTCTGCGGTTTCCAGACCCAGTTGCTGTCGGGCCCCCAGAGGATCTTATCCTTGAGGTCCCAGTTGAAATAGGTCAGCGACAGAAACATCTTCTTGTCAAACAGCGCTTGTTCAACACCCGCATCGAGATGCCACCCCTTTTCGGGCTTGAGATTGGGATTTCCACTGGTGTACGGATCGCTGGGCCAATACAAATCGTTGGGCGTAGGCGCCAGGAAATGCTTCCCGTAGTTGATCTTGAGGGCCGTATTCTGCAGAGGATTCACGATCAGGCCAAAGCGGGGAAGGTCTTCCGTTCCAAACACGGAGTGATCCTCGTGCCGTATGCCTGCCAGACCCTTGACATACTGGCAGGGCCGGTATTGCCCTTCCATATAGACGCCTGTCGTGTGTAGGCTGGCGTCTGTGTGGGTTGTGGAATCCGGCTCATTGGCGCCGAAGGCATCCAGGTTGGTGTTCTTGTTCTCCCAGTCATAGTGCTTATATTCCGACCCGATCAGGAGATTGGCGCCTGAAAATGGCCTCAGGTCAAGATCTCCCTCGAGCCCCAAGACCTTGTTGGTCACCCAGGTCCTGGCCCCTCCTGCCATACCCCAATAGACATATCGGCCATAGTTGTAGGAATCCATGTAGGTATAATCTCCCCTTAACTTGAGGTCCACCCAGTCCGCGGGCCGGCTGTTGAGATTGAGGACGGCATGGGCATCGTTGTCCCTCCCCCTGTCAACCAGGCTGGCGGATTCGCTGTTGGTCAACTCCGTTCCGTTGAGATAATAGCTCTGGGTGCCAGGGGGCGGCTGAACATCCGGCCGGCCGAAATCCCGGTATATATAGTCGCCATAGAGACTGACATTCAGCAGATCCCCTTTGTCCAACACCAGCTTGAGCGAGGCGTCATTGTGGCTCATATCGCTGTTGGAACGAAATCCGTGGGTATTGTACCGGTTGGCCGTCAGGTAGTACCCGACATCGCCAGCGGCGAACATGCCCTGCTCAGCAGACACCTGATAGGTGCTCTGGGTACCGTAGCCGGCGCTGACCTTGAGGTCGGTTTTTTCCCGCTTGGGCCGCTTGGTGATGATATTGATGGTGCCGGCCATGGCCCCCGATCCATACAGCACAGAGCCTGACCCCTTGACCACCTCGACCCGTTCAATGCTGTTGAGCGGGATCTTGCTGACATCGGCAGGGCCGAGAGAAGGCGAATTAACAGTAACGCCGTTCACGCGGACCTGAGTGGCATTACCTTCCATTCCTCGAATGTGTATGGTTCCCCTCGCCCCGCCGTAATCCCCATAGGTCCGCCAGTCAATGCCAGGCTCATTGGCCAAGAGTTCCCCAAGGGTCTTTGCCGGAGACTCCTCGATCTGCATTTCGTCAATAACGATAACGGCGTTCGGCACATCTTTCCGTTTTTCCTCGGTCTTTGTGGCCGAAACCACCACCTCATCCAGCGTTTCCACCGGCGCATCGCTTTTCTGCCCGCTCTCGGCCATGCAGAGTGCAGGAAACACAAACAAGGCCATCAGACTTGAAATAACTAAATGTCTTTTCATATCAAATCCTCCTTATCCCTCCCCATGCTGTTCCTGTTTCACGCCTATGGCCCGGTTTAAAAAAAAATCCCCGGACCGAAACCATCGATCCGGGGATGTCCCTGTTTTATCCGCAAGATCCTGCCGTTACCCCCTCTCCGCGAAGGTGACAGCTTCCGCTACAGCGCTATTCAGGCAGGTTTTCTGACTCCCCTGCCCCCTCAGCGGCCTTCCCATCAAGGCCCGTATGCCGGGCGTTTTGAAAGTGGCGCAATATGCTGAAAGGGTTCCCTTTTTCTTTTACACCCAAAGAAACAAGGGGAGGGTCACAGCGGCGGGCCCGTCCCGTTTTTACGGCGTTCCCTATTAAGCTCCACATGAGCACCTGAACTTGGAAGAGACAATAAAGAAACGGACGAACGGATGTCAAGGAAAAA
>JAUPKI010000154.1 GCA_030837545.1 Thermodesulfobacteriota bacterium
GGGGTCTGGCCGTCTGTCCACACATGGTAATCACTGGCGCTTTCATAGGCGGGCGTCCGTTCACGGAGGATCGAATCGATTTCTTCAAGGGGATCGCTCCCTGAAAGGGGGGGCCGGAAATCCCCTTCCTGCTGAGCTCGGGTCATCCTCTCCCTGATGGCCTTTGCCCCGGCGGCAAGCCACACGACCCAGCCATTTCTCCTCAGATTCATCACATTTTCCGGATCCATCACGACCCCTCCCCCGGTAGCGATAACGCTGTTGTCTTTTGAGGCGATCTCTTCAATGACCGCCCTTTCCACACGCCTGAAATCCCTCCATCCATACCGAGACACATAGGAAGGGATAGGAATCCCTGCTTTTTCCTCTATAAGGATGTCCGTGTCCAAAAAGGCCACGTCTAAATCCCCGGTCAACAGCCTCCCCACGTGCGTCTTGCCGCTGCACCGATATCCGATCAAGACAATGTTCATCAGTCCTGTTTCCTTCAGAGCAAAAAAAAGCCGTGGGCAATTTGTTTACCCACGGCCTTGAAACTTGAGAAATCAGCGGATCAGGACATGGGCATACCTCTCCCCCAAAAATAAAGATAAGAATAGTAGCTCTGCCATGTCTGACGCTGTAACTTCATATGGATCTCTGACCTTTCAATGATTAAAGCAGGCGTTTTATAGATCACTGCGCTGGCTTTGTCAAGATAAACTTGTAGAAGTATGCTGAATAATTTTTTCCTTGACATTTGTTTTCATTGCGGTTATGCATTGACATTATGTATACGGATAATAAACAAATTTCAGCACCAGATCTTAGAAACTGGTGGTGGCACAACTCCGATAGGGAGGGTGCCTACCCGCATTGACGTAACATATCATTGACTCTTAAACCGTGGGCTCCTTCCCGGGGTCCCACGGTTTTTTATTTGGTACATTGAGAGAAAAGGCCGTGGGGCGCAAGTTCCCACGGCCTTTTTATTTGGAGACGCAAGTTGGAAACAAAACCTTGCGCGTAAAGATCAAGGATAATGAGGTCTCGTTTCCTGATGAATGGAAAGAGATCTTCTAAGTGATGAGGCGTGCTCAGGGTTTGCTAACCATACAGACTGAAAAAATTAGGATGAGGAGGGTTGAATCATGATCAAAGAAGCAATTGGAAGAGTGGTTGCAGGAGCCAATTTAACAGAGGGCGAGATGCATGAGGCCATGGATGAAATCATATCCGGGAGCGCTACATCCGCCCAGATTGCGGCCTTTATCACGGCCCTGCGGTTGAAAGGGGAGACCGTGGATGAAATCACGGGCGCGGCCAAGGCCATGCGGGAGAAGGCAACGAAGATGAACCTCAACAATCATCTCGTTACCGTCGACCGGGACGAGATCAATGTCGAGGATGAGACCATCCTGGATACCTGCGGGACCGGGGGGGAGGGCACCCATACGTTCAATGTGTCCACCGCAACGGCCCTGGTGGCCGCAGGCGGGGGCGTCAGGGTTGCGAAGCATGGGAACCGGTCCGTGTCCAGCCTGTGCGGCAGTTCCGATGTCCTGGAGACTCTGGGGGTCAATCTGGATATTACGGCCAGCGACGTGGAGCGGTGCATTCGAGAGGTAGGAATCGGATTTCTGTATGCGCCCCTGTTTCATAGCGCCATGAAGCACGCCGTGGGACCGAGACAGGAGATCGGGATTCGGACCATCTTCAACCTGCTGGGACCGTTGACCAATCCGGCTGGGGCGTCTGCCCAGGTTCTGGGGGTCTATGAGCCCGGCCTGACCGACAAAATGGCTTGTGTCCTTCAGAGACTGGGAAGCAGGGAGGCCTTTGTGGTCTGTGGCGAAGGGACCTTTGATGAGATCAGCGTCTGCGGCCCCACAAGGGTCTCTCACCTGAAGGAGGGCAATGTAAGGACCTTTGAAATGACCCCGGAGGAGTTGGGCTTCACCAGGGCGCCCCTTGAGTCCATCAGGGGAGGAAATGTCAGAGAGAACGCTCAAATCATCCGCGATATCGTAAATGGGGAGAAAGGGCCGAAGAGGGACATGGTGATCCTCAACAGTGCGGCCGCATTCTTGGCAGCCGGGCTTGCCGGCGATTTCGGCGAGGGGGCTGAACGGGCCATCCATGCCGTTGATTCCGGCCGGGCCCGGGAGAAACTCGACCGCCTGATCGCATTTACGCAGCACTGCAGGCCGTTTATTAGAGATGAGTGTTGAGGGGGTTCCCGAACGACAATACCTTATCGGACCTGGCAAATGATAAAATGATGTACGTCCCGCTGGCTTTTCATGATAATCTTTATTTTAACATGATATACGGAAATCAGAATATAAATGATTGCAAAACACCTGTCAAGTATTTTATATGTATTTCAGGATAGTTAAATCTGGTCAAGGGTATCTGGCGGCCCACGGCTTAAAGGTCTGCGACAAAATGATCAATACCGGCAGTCCATAGGCCCAGGAATTCACCGGAAACGTTAGAATAACTTGTTGGTTTCTGAAGTGGAGGGACGATGACTAAGAAAGTTGGGTTTTCGAAACACGCCGCATCGATAACAAAAAACACGCAAAAACAAGAAACTGTTCCAGAAAGCCCTGTAGCGCACCCATCCTTCGGCTCTGAGATTGACGCCTTTGTATTTAACGTGGAAAGCCTTTCACGGGCAAATCACCAGACGATGAAAATTATTACGGCTTCCACCAAGGATATGGCCAAGAAATTCGCTGCGCTCGTGGAAGAAAAGGGCGTCGTGATAAAAAGTGAAGATGGGAAGACAGCTTATCAAATTAAGCCAGCGGATGCACAGGTTTTTAAAAAACGTTCAAGAGA
>JAUPKI010000155.1 GCA_030837545.1 Thermodesulfobacteriota bacterium
CATGGCGATTTCCCGCCGGCAAATTTCAGGAGCCATATGGGATGATTTCGTGTATACTGGATGTTGGGAGCTTCCCTAACGGAGGGACGCGGGGGCTTGCAGCCTCGAACGTTGGGGCGTACCAGGTTGGCCGCTCACAGGGAATTCCTTTATGCCTGGGGGCAGCCCGGCCCCAGCCATGATCATTTGACGGATCAAAGGAGGATCTGCCAGCAAACGAGATTAGCGGTCTTGACCGCTGGGAGGCAACAGATGGCAAATATCAATATATTGTCCCAGCGCTATGCCGGCTGTGATATCAATCGGATCTTTTCTGAAGAGGGGAGGATTTTGGCCGAGCGGGAACTCTGGATTGCGGTGATGAAGGCCCAGAGGAGCCTGGGGATTGCGATCCCTGCGGAGGCGATCGAGGGCTATGAGGCCGCCAAAAGCGATATCGATCTGGACTTTGTCAAGGAGCGTGAGCTTGAGACCAAACACGATGTCAAGGCCAAGATCGAGGCCTTTGTCAAGGTCTCGGGCAGGGCTGAAGAGATTCACAAGGGGATGACCAGCCGGGACCTCACCGACAATGTGGAACAGATGCAGTTCAAAAAGGCGTCACAGATCATCCTGGGCCGCTATGTCTCGGTCCTCAGGCACCTTTTGGATCGGGCCTTGGAATACCGGGATATTGTCCTAACGGGGCGGACCCACCATCAGCCCGCACAACCCACCCTTCTGGGGAGACGGTTTTCCATGTGGGCTGAAGAACTCCTGATCCATCTCCTCAATTTCGAGGCCTTTCTGGGCGCCTACCCCCTTCGGGGCATCAAAGGTCCGGTGGGCACCCAGTTTGACATGCTCACCCTTCTGGGAACCCCTGAAAAGGTCCACATGCTGGAGAAACGGGTGGCCGAGAGTCTCGGTTTTGAGAGGATGCTCGACAGCCCCGGACAGGTCTATCCCCGCTCACTGGACTATGCCCTTTTGTCTCATCTGGCCTTCATGGGATCGGCCTGTGAAAATTTTGCCAAGGGGATGCGGCTCATGTCCGGGTATGAGCTGGTGACCGAAGGCTTCAAGGAGGGACAGGTGGGATCGAGCGCCATGCCCCACAAGATGAACACCCGGAGTTCAGAGCGGATCTGCGGATTTTCCACCCTGATCAAGATGTATGCGGACGGCGCCTCCCGGCTCGCCGGGGACCAGTGGGAAGAGGGGGATGTGTCGTGCTCGGTGGTGAGACGGATTATCATGCCCGATGCCATGTATGCCTCGGACGGGCTGTGCGAGACCGCCCTCACGGTCCTTTGCAACATGGGGGCCTACCCGGTCGTTATCCAGAAAATAGAGGTGGACCGGTATCTCCCCTTCTTAGCCAGTACCGAGATCCTCATGACCGCAGTCCAGGCGGGCGTGGGCAGGGAGAAGGCCCATGAGGCCATCAAAAAACATGCAGTGGCCGAGGCCATAGCCATGCGGCAGGAAGGGGCCTCCCCCCGGCTCTCCCAAAGACTGGCCGATGACGACATCTTCAAGGCCGCCGGCATCACCGAGGACCGACTCAATGCCATTTTAAAGGACAGTCGGCATTTTGTGGGAAACGCCGGGGAGCAGATTGAGAAGGTCCGAGCCAAGGCCGAACCCCTGATCCAACGCTATGCCGACGCGGCCCGATATGAGCCCGGGGAGATCCTCTGATCAAGAACGGGTTGCCTGACATCCCTATAGCGATGGGCGCCGCTCGGATTCCAAATCGCGATTTTTCTTCTTGACTTAGCTAAAAGCTTTGTATAAATTAACAAATTCATTTTTTGTTGAAAAGGAGCAGGGCGTACCATGTGTGCATATGCGGTCATCAAGACGGGTGGAAAACAGTATCGGGTTGCCACGGGCGACGAGGTCAGGTTCGAACGGTTGGACGGCGAGGTGGGGGAAACGATTGCCTTTGACCAGGTCCTTCTGACCTCGGACGGCGAGGCGATCGAGGTGGGCCGGCCTTTTGTCGAAAACAGCCGGGTGGTCGGCCGGATCACCCACCATGGCAAGGGCAAAAAAGTCATGATTTATAAATACAAGCGGAGAAAGGACTACCGCCGAAAAAAGGGCCACCGGCAGGAGTTTACGCTGGTCCGGATCGAAGACATCAAACGGGCCCATGCGGAGCCTTTAGAGCAAGAGGTAATACACAATGGCACATAAGAAGGCAGGCGGCAGCTCCCGGAACGGGAGAGACAGCGCCGGGCAGAGATTCGGGGTCAAGCGGTATGCCGGCCAGAAGGTACTGGCAGGGAATATCCTGGTCCGCCAGAAGGGCACCAAGATTCATCCGGGCAACAACGTGGGTCTGGGAAAGGACTATACGATCTTTGCCAAGATGGATGGCGTGGTTGCCTTTGAGCGCATGGGCAAGGATCGAAAAAAGGTCAGCGTTTACGCCGCATGAGGTCTTTGACCGTTGGTCCCCTGTAGAGCAACCCTATGGTTTTTCTGGATGAAGTGGTCATTACGGCCAGGTCGGGAGATGGGGGAAGAGGGTGCGTCAGCTTCAGGAGAGAGCGGTTTATCCCCAAAGGCGGGCCGGACGGGGGCGACGGGGGCGACGGGGGCGACGTCATTGCAAGGGCAACGAAACAGCTCCGCACCCTGAGTCATTTCAGGAGGCGCAGATTTTTCAAGGCGGGGAATGGTGAGCCCGGAAAAGGGAAACAGCAGTCGGGCAAAAACAGCCAAACCTGTATCATCGAAGTGCCCGTGGGGACCGTCATTCAGGACGACATCAGCGGTCAGGTCCTTGCCGATCTGATTCATGACCATCAGGAAGTCACCCTCCTTCACGGGGGAAAAGGAGGAAGAGGAAACCAGCATTTCGCCACGTCGACCCGCCAGACCCCGCGAATGGCCCAGCCCGGGCTCCCGGGTCAGGAGAAACGGTTCGGACTGACGCTCAAGCTCTTGGCCGACATCGGGTTGATCGGGCTCCCTAATGTCGGCAAATCCACCCTTCTTTCCCGCCTTACCATGGCGCGTCCCAAGGTGGCCAGTTATCCCTTCACCACCACAGTTCCCAATTTAGGCGTTATCCACTTTAATGACCAGAGGGCGCTGGTGATCGCAGACATCCCCGGACTGATTGAGGGGGCCAGCTTAGGCCGGGGTCTGGGAGATCGCTTCCTGAAACATATTGAACGGACAGGCCTCCTGATCCATCTCCTCGATATCACCTTTGCCCCTGCCGGGGACATCCTGGAAGACTTCCTGACCCTCCGGCGCGAAATGGCGGCATTCGCCCCGTCGCTCATGAACAAACCCTGTTTTGTCGTTATCAACAAGATGGACCTTCGCGGGCCGGGACACCGAGATCCTGAAGCCCTTCGGGCGGCCCTTGCGGAGAAGGGAATGGAATCCCTGTCTGTGTCGGCATTGACCGGCGAGGGGCTTGACGAACTGAAACGGATGATCCTTCAAAAGTGGGAACGGACCACAGCGTCCGCGGGTTGAAGACGCTACGGCAAGATTCGGGGTAGATAAAAAAGGTGGAAAAGACAACCAGAAAAGAGCTGCTTAAACGGGTCAAAAGGGTCGTGATCAAGGTAGGGAGCGGCGTTCTCACCGCAGACAACGGCCTCAATATGGACGTGATCGACGGCATCACCGCCGACATGTGCGCCCTTAGAAAGGGCGGGTTGGAGGTCATTCTGGTCTCTTCCGGGGCTATTGCATCGGGTCTCAAAAAGATCGGCATGAGAAAGCGGCCCCAATCCATATCACAGCAGCAGGCCATGGCAGCCATCGGGCAGAGCAGTCTCATGCTGGCCTATGAATATGCCTTTGGACAGTGCGGGTACAAGGTGGCCCAGATCCTGCTCACCCGTGACGACCTGACCCACCGACGCCGGTATCTGAACGCCCGGAACACCCTCTTGACCCTCCTATCGTGGAAGGTCATTCCGATCATCAATGAAAACGACACGGTGGTGGTGGACGAGATCAAATTCGGCGACAACGACAACCTGAGCGCCATGGTGACCAATCTGACCGATGCCCAGCTTTTGGTCAATCTCACCAACATCGACGGACTCTTTGACAAGGACCCCCGGGACCACGCGGATGCCAGACTGATCCGGGTGGTGGAAAAGGTGGACCGGAAGATCTCGCGATTTGCCAGCGCCATTCCGGGTTTCCTGGGGAGGGGCGGCATGGCCAGCAAGATCAAGGCGGCCCAGAAGGTCGCGCTTCGAGGGGTTCCGGCCATTATCGCCAATGGGTTGAAGCCGGGCATCCTGAGACGGATATTTGACGGGGACGACGAAGGCACCCTGTTTCTGCCCGGCGGCCGGCCCCTGTGCAGCCGCAAGCACTGGATCGCCTTTACCAAGTCTCCCAAGGGCGAAATAATTATTGACAGCGGGGCTGAAAGGGCTATTCTGAAAGGGGGAAAAAGCCTTCTCCCCTCAGGTATTCGGGAGGTAAGGGGTCGGTTCAGCCTCGGCAATTCGGTCCTCCTCCTGAATGAGTCGGGGAAGGAGATTGCCGTGGGCATGGTCAATTACCATTCTGGGGACATTCGAACGATCATGGGGGCGAAGAGTTCCGAGATCGCTCAAAGGCTGGGATTCAAGCACGATGACGAGGTCATCCACCGGGACAACCTGGTCCTGGCGGATCAGATGGAGGAGGATGAGGCGTTATGCGGCTTTCGCATATGATGGAAGATATGGCCCGAGACGCCAGGGATGCCTCACGGCAGCTCCGAAGAATGGGAAGGGAGCAGAAAGACGATGCCCTAAGGCTGATGGCGAAGCGGCTTCTGGAGCATCAGGAAGAGATCATCGAAGAAAACCAAAAAGACCTCCCCCTGGCCAGGGAGGTAGGCCTTTCCCCGGCCATGATCGACCGTCTGACCCTCAGCCCCTCGGTCATCGCCGACATGGCAGGAGGCCTTCGGGAGGTGGCGGGTCTGCCTGATCCGGTGGGCGAGATCACGGGGATGTGGAAACGGCCTAACGGCCTCCAGGTCGGCCGGGTCCGAATCCCCCTGGGCGTCATTGGATTTATCTATGAGTCGCGACCCAACGTGACTGTGGATGCGGCGGGTCTCTGTCTCAAATCAGGCAATGCGGTGATCCTGAAAGGGGGCTCAGAGGCCATTCACTCCAACATCATCCTGGGTCGTCTTCTGGCCGAGGCCCTAAAGGAGACCGGGGTCCCCGAGAAGGCCATCCAGGTCATACCGACGACCAACAGGGAGGCTGTCAACATCCTGATCGGCCTCGATGAATGGATCGACGTGATTATCCCCAGGGGGGGCGAGGGACTCATTCGGTTCGTCGCCGACCATTCCAGAATCCCGGTATTGAAACATTACAAAGGCGTGTGCCATGTGTATGTGGACCAATCCGCCCCTCTCAACATGGCGGAGGAGATCTGTTTTAATGCCAAGGTCCAGAGGCCGGGGGTCTGCAACGCCATGGAAACCCTCCTGGTGCATGAGGCCGTGGCCCCGGAGTTTCTACCGAGGATGGTGAGGCGGTTTCGGGATGCGGGAGTCGAGATCCGGGGATGCCCCCGCTGCCTGGCCCTGATCCCGGACATCCGGCCTGCAGAAGAGGCCGACTGGCCTGCGGAGTTCCTGGATCTGATCCTTGCCGTCAAAATCGTCACGGATATGGATGAGGCCCTTGATCACATCGAAACCTATGGGTCCCGGCACACGGAGGCCATTATCACCAGCGATTATGGCCGGTCTCAGCGGTTTCTTGCAGAGGTGGATTCGTCCGTGGTCCTGGTCAACGCCTCCACCCGGTTTAACGACGGCAACCAGTTGGGGCTCGGCGCCGAGATCGGGATCAATACATCCAAGCTTCATGCATTCGGACCCATGGGATTAGAGGAACTGACCACCACCAAATTTATTGTCTATGGGCAGGGGCAGACGAGAAAATAATTGCCTAAAGTGCCTAAAGTTTGGAGTGTGGAATGAAGTGGGGATTTTTTGTTGTTCCGTCTCGAACCCCGGTTTCCATCTTCATTGCTTGACGACTCGACCACTCACAGCGCACGAAGACCCGTGAGGGAGGGCTTTTTTGAGAATCGGCATCTTGGGCGGGACATTTGACCCGATTCATTTAGGCCATCTCCGTTCTGCAGAGGAAGTATGCCAGGAACTGGATCTGGAAAAGGTATATCTGATCCCCTCCGCATCTCCCCCCCACAAGACAAGCGAGGCCGTGACGCCATTCAGTCACCGGTTGGCCATGACCCGGCTGGCCGCCAACATTTCCCCCTGCCTTGAGGCCGTGGACCTGGAAGGGAGACGACCCGGGCATTCCTACTCCATTGAGACCCTCAGGGAATTTCACGTTATCTTCGGTCCGGATGCGGAGATCTTTTTTGTCCTGGGCATGGACGCCTTCTTAGAGATCAGGACCTGGAAGGAATGCGAGCATCTCTTTGACTATGCCCACTTCATCATCATCAGCCGTCCCGGCTTCGAGAGAGTCAGCCTCAGGGAGGCCGTGTCAGATCTGGGGATGGGGATCGAACGGGAAACGGCAGATCCGGATCTCTTTACGGCCCCGTCCGGCAAGACGGTGCGGTTGGTCAACACAACCCTCATGGATATATCTTCCACGCGCATCAGGGGGATGGTGAGAAACAACCGATCGATTCGGTTTCTGGTACCTGAGGATGTGGCCATATATATTGCCAAAAATGGACTTTACCGGTAAAATGGGAAATAGGGTCTATTGTACAACCTTGAAACCCTGAACCTTTGAACCCGTGAACGGTTACTCTATTGATAATGATGTCATCCATTGACAAAGCACGGTTCTGCCTGAAGACTATCAGGGAACGGAAGGCCCTGGAGCCTGTCCTCTTGCATGTGGAGGCGCTCACATCGGTTGCCGACTATTTTCTGATTACCAGCGGGAATTCCACCCGGCAGGTTCAGGCCATTGCCCGTCACGTTCGAAGGACCCTGCGCGAGGCAGGCCTTAGGGCTTATGGCGCTGAAGGAGAGCAGGAGGGTCAGTGGGTTCTCATGGACTACGGAGATGTGATCCTCCATATCTTTTACCAGCCCCTCAGGGAATTTTACGATCTGGAGGGGCTCTGGAGTGAGGCCCCCCAGGTGCAGGCGGATGATGCGGCTTCAAAGGATGTTGCCCCATGAAGAGAAAATACCGTTCTTATCTCCATCGGGTGGTCTGTGGATGTCTTTCCATCCTCTTTCTATGGGCCTCATCCCCATTGGTTAAAGAGGTCTCGGCCCTTTCCATAGAAGACGAGCGCAAGATGGGCGAGGAGTTCATGGCCCAGGTGCTGGCGCAGCTTCAGCTCGTGGATGATCCCTTTGTCAATGAATATATCAACGAATTGGGACAATATCTGATTGCCCCCCTGGAAACCAAGAGTTTCCCGTTTCATTTCTACGTCATTAAGGATAACACCTTGAATGCCTTTGCAGCGCCTGGAGGTCATATTTTCGTGTTTTCCGGGCTGATAGAGGCCATGGACAAGCTCGACGAGCTGGCTGCGGTCATCTGCCACGAAATCGGCCATATCTCGGCAAGGCATCTGGCCCAGCGACTTGAACAAAGCAAGGCCATCGGACTGGCAACCCTGGCCGGTATCCTGGCCGGGATGTTCCTCGGGGGTGAGATTGCAGGGGCCGTGATGACCGGCGCTATCGCCGCCGGAATGCAGGCGCAACTGAATTACAGTAGGGAAGACGAACGACAGGCAGACCAACTGAGTTATAAGTATATGGTGCCGACCGGCTTTAATCCGGGGGGAATGATCCAGGCACTGAATAAGATCGAAAAAGGGAGCTGGTTAGGCACCGGCAAGATCCCCGCCTACCTACTGACCCACCCTACGGGTCCGGAAAGAATGTCCAACTTAGAGGCCATGCTGAGCGAGTACAGGCCGAGGTCCATGACCCGGGAGGCCGACCTGCTCGAGTCCCGCTTCCCTGCATTCAAGACCGTCATCACGGCCAAGTGCCTCGATCCCCGTGATGCGGAAGGTGTGTTCAAAAAGGAACTGGAGAAGGATCCCGCTGCACCACTGGCCCATTTTGGCCTCGGGATGGTGTATATGGAACAATCCAGATATGACCGGGCCATCGACGAGCTGAAGCAATCGGTCGAGGGGAAGCCTGATTTCACCCCCATATTGAGGACCCTGGCGGAGGCCTACCAGATGAACGGTCAGGATAAAGAGGCCGAGGCCCTGCTGGAGAAGGTCCTGAGACTGGACCATGGGGATAAGGCCGCCCTCTTCCTTCTGGGCATTACCTATGAAAGCGCTGGCCGGAACCGGGATGCCCTTAGATTTTTTGAGAAGCTCTCCTATCTCCCGCCGGTGAGAAATGATGTTTTTTATCACTTGGGCCTTTTGTATGGGAGGGAAAAGCGGCTGGCGCTGGCCCACTACAATTTCGGCCTCTATTTCAAGGGGCAGGGGCAGCCTCAGAAGGCCGGTTTCCATTTCAGAAAGGCCAGAGAACTGGCCGCGGGAGATCCAGTCCTTCAGAAAAAAATTCAAAAAGAAATGGAAGTTCTCGAGCGGAAAGAGACGTGAAGTTAGAGGCGCAGGGAGCAGGGGGCAAGGAGCAAGGGGCAAGGAGCTTAGGGCATAAGGCAGGGCGCATGGGGGATGGCGCTGCGGGTTTTGTGAAGGACAATCTGCACTGAAACCTGAATTCCGCTGCAGCGGGAAACCCTGTCAACGGTTACCAAAAATCTTTGTGGGTTTGTGTGAGTCCCGCCTTGGCGGGATGGGTCGCGGCTATGCCGCTTTGAGAGGAAAGGAGGTCAGACATGGCTGTTCATTCAGGAAACGGATCAAAGGAATTTGAAAAGGCGCTCGAGATCGGTCGTCCGCCCAACATTATGCGGTTATTTCCCCATTCCAGGGCCCTGATCGTCAGCGGGAAGGTGATTGACCGGGCCCTCATGAAAAAGGGAAAGGCGATGACCATTGCCGCCAACGGCCGGA
>JAUPKI010000156.1 GCA_030837545.1 Thermodesulfobacteriota bacterium
GCGCGTTGTACCTTGGCTGGGCTCTTCAGGAAGAAATAAGACATCGTCAGACGGTCGAGGAGATTATCGACTTTCTGGAAATGGCACCGGAGAGAAAGCGAGTCGTCGGCGTATTGCCGTACGGGATGCAAAAAAGGGTCGAGTTGGGGAGGGCCTTGGCGCTTGAACCGAAAGTATTACTGCTGGACGAACCCATGGCCGGGATGAACCTTGAAGAAAAAGAGGACATCGCCCGCTTTATTCTTGACATTTTTGAAGGCCAGGGAGCCACTTATCCGGACGCCCCTGTTCTCAGGGACGGGATTGGGAGCATCGTACTTGTCGAACATGACATGGGTGTAGTGATGGACATCGCCGACCGGATTGTTGTTCTTGATTTCGGACGCAAGATCGCCGAAGGTACGCCGGATGAGATCAAGACGAATCCGGAAGTGATCAGTGCTTACTTGGGAAAAGACAAATAAGGGTTCAACGTGCTCGAAGTAAACAATATTGAAGTTGTCTATATGAATGTTATCCGGGTGCTGCGGGGCGTATCGCTGATGGTTGCTGACGGCCAGATTGTTGCGCTGCTCGGAGCAAACGGGGGCGGTAAAACGACAACGCTCAAGGCCATCTCGGGGATGCTCAAAACGGAAGAAGGGGAAGTCACCGATGGTAGCATCGAGTTTGACGGCAAGCGCATAGACCGGTTCGGTCCCGAACATATTGCAGTTCTGGGCATCAGCCAGGCCATGGAAGGGCGCAGGGTTCTCGCGCACCTCAGCGTGGAGGAGAATCTGCTTGTAGGCGCTTATCGACGTAAAGACCGCCAGGGAGTCAAGCAGGATCTTGAAATGGTCTTTGATTACTTCCCAGCTGTTAAACGCCTCCGCCGCCGGATGAGCGGTTATCTGTCCGGCGGTGAACAACAGATGCTGGTCATCGGGAGGGCACTCATGGCCCGTCCCAAACTGATGCTCCTGGATGAACCCTCACTCGGTTTGGCCCCGCTTATGGTCCAGGAAATAATTGAAATCATTAAGCAAATAAATGTCGACCAAGAGATGGCCATACTTCTCGTGGAGCAAAACGTCAGAGCCGCCCTGGACATCGCACATTATGGCCATGTTCTGGAGAATGGCCGCGTCGTCCTGAGCGGTCCGGCGGAAGATCTGAAAGATAATGAGGACGTGCGCGAGTTCTATATGGGGCTGTCAAAGGTCGGCGCCCAGAGGAGTTATCGTGAAGTCAAACACTACCGTCGCAGAAAGCGCTGGTTGGGTTAAAGGAAAAGCAGGGGGAAATGACGATCAGGATGGAGCAAACCTACTGGGAAAAGGGTGACACCTGGCCCAAGATACTCAGATACAATTGCGAAAAATATGGTGACCATCGCAGAGCCATGCGTCACAAGCATTATGGTGTCTGGCAGCCTTATACTTGGAAGGACTACTATCTCAATGTTAAATACCTGGGGCTTGGTTTCCTGGCTTTCGGCTTTGAAGCCGGAGACAAGGTGATGATTATCGGGGATAATGCCCCCCAGTGGTACTACGCCGAGCTGGCCGCTCAGGCCATCCACGGCCTGTCTGTGGGGTTGTTTTCAGAGCTGCTGCCATCGGAGATAAAATACATTGCAGAAAACTGTGAGGCCCGGTTTGCTGTCGTTGAAGACCAGGAGCAAGTTGACAAGCTACTCGAGATAAATGATGAACTTCCTCTTCTAAAGAAAATCATTTACTGGAACTACAAGGGCCTCGCACACTACGATGATGAGATTCTGGTTGGATACCGGGAGACGCTAACCCAGGGGAAAACCTATGAGGCTGAACACGCCGGGCTGTTTGAGCAGAATGTGGAAAACGGCAGAGCGGATGACGAATGCGCCATCATTTACACTGCGGGAACCACCGGGTCTGCGCCCAAAGGGGCCGTCCACACCTACCGCACATTGAGAGCGGGTGCCGACTATCTTCTCAAGCTCGACCCCTGGTTTGAAAATGATAATGTTGTCCCTTATCTGCCGCCTGTCTGGATAAATGAGCAATGGATCGGGATCGGCTGCCACCTGTTGTCGGCCGGCATCCTGAACTTTGCAGAAGCAGCGGAAACCCAGCAGCGGGACAGCAAGGAAACAGGACCAAGCATCGTATTCTACGGGGCGCGGCTATGGGAAAGCCAGGCCGCTACGGTTCAAGCCCGGATTCTCGGGGCGGATGCCATTAAGCGCTTTGCCTACCGGCTGTTGATGCCGGTCGGCTATAAAGCCGCCGATGTGAGATATCGCCGGCAAAACCCAGGCGTGACCCTCAAAATGCTTTATTATTTCGCAGATATCTTCCTGTTCAAGTCGATCAAACACAGCCTGGGTTTGTCAAACGCCAGGATCTGTTATACGACCGGTGCGATACTCAGCCCCCATGCCTTCAGGTTCTACCACGCCCTGAATATCCCGCTTAAAAGCCTGTATGGAACAACTGAAGGAGGGGCGCTCACCGGTGCCAGGAATGATGAGATCCATTCTGAGACGGTAGGACCTGGTCACGAGGGGACAGAGGTAAGCATCAGCGCGACCGGTGAAATCAGATATCGGCAGCCGGGTGTTTTTGTGGGATATTACAAGGACCCGGAAGGGACTGCCGTAGTGCTGAAAGACGGATGGTTTCACAGCGGCGATACTGGCTCGATTCGAGAAGACGGGCACCTTGTTTTTACGGATCGGCTCAAAGACCTTCTGGAACTCCCGGGTGAGCGTAAAGTGGCTCCCCAGTTTATTGAAAGCCGGCTGAGGTCCAGCCCCCATATAAAGGATGCCTGGATACTGGTAGGCCCGCAAGGGGCCTACGTTGCGGCGGTTATCGTCATCAACTATGATAACGTCAGCAGGTGGGCTGGAAAAAACAGAGTGGCGTTTACTTCCTTTGCCGAACTTTCCCAGGCGCCCGAGGTTTATGAGCTGGTAAGGCAGGATATCGCAAGAGTCAACCAAATAGTGCCGGCCGAGTCCAGGGTGAAAAAATATATCAACCTCCACAAGGAACTCGATCCAGACGAGGGGGAGCTAACGAGAACCAGAAACTTGAGAAGAGCTTTTCTGGTAGAACGCTACCACAAGCTTATCGATGCTATCTACAGCGACAATGAGGCAGTGCCGATAGAAGCCCAGGACCGATACCGTGACGGGCGAACGGGAACGATCGAGACATCGCTTCGAATCCAGTCTGTCGAAGGAGCCGGCTCATGACCTTCTTTCTACAATTAATTGTTACCGGCGTTGCCCAAGGTATGGTCTATGCTCTGATCGCAATCGGATTTGTGATCATACTTAAATGCTCTGAGGTGTTTAACATCGCCCAGGGGCACTTTGTTTTGATCGGCGGCTATCTCGGCTGGACCTTTCTGGTGCTGCTTGGTTTACCGATATGGGCGGCTCTGCTGGCGGCAATCGCAACGGCCGTCATTATGGGTTTGCTGATCGAGCGGCTGATGCTGCGCCCGATGGTGGGGAAACCGGTACTGGCCGTCATTATGATGACCATCGCCCTCTCCACGGTATTGGGTGGGGTGGCAACCCTGCTCTGGGGTGCCGAATACAAGGCTTACCATGGCTTATTGCCGACGATAATCATGAAAGTCGGCACCATATCCATACCTTCGGAGTCTTTGATCGGACTCATCGTCTCTGTTATTTGTGTGGCGATACTCATGTTTCTTTTCCGCTACACCAAAATCGGACTGGCCATGCGGGCCACGGCCGAAGATTTGCAGGTGGTGCAAAGTGTTGGTATTAAGGCGACAACCGTCTATGCTGTTTCATGGGTCATTGCCAGTGTTGTCGGTGTTATCGGTGGCATCCTGCTGGGGGGTGTGTCCGGCGCCAATATGGATCTCGCCAATATCGGACTCAAGGCTTTCGCGGTTGTTCTGCTTGGCGGTGTCAACTCCGTCGGGGGGGCCATTCTCGCCGGAATCATACTGGGGATGCTGGAAAACGTCGCTGCCGGGTACCTGGACCCCATACTACCCGGCGGCGGACTGGCCCAGGTATTCCCATTTTTTGTGATGATTATTGTCCTGGTCTTCAGGCCGCACGGGCTCTTTGGCCTTGCACATATAGAAAGGGTTTGATCAATGGGTTTGCGCACCGGAACCTTTCACGAAAATTATGCCGAAGAAATGGCGACCTTCAACTCCAGGCTGCGGTGGGGATTAGTGGCGGCGCTGATCGTCGTTCTTTTCCTCTGCCCCTTCTTTTTAAGTGACAGGATGCTGACCATCCTGACGACAATGGGGATCGCCGTTGTCAGCGTCCACGGTCTCAATATTCTGACCGGCTACTGCGGGCAAATATCCATGGGCCATTCCGGATTTATGGCGGTCGGCGGATATACCTCGGCAATTTTGTGCGCCGAGCTCGGCTGGCCGTTCTGGGCCGCCCTTCCCTGCGGCGCCTTAGCTGCGGGCATTGCAGGGTTGCTCTTTGGCCTGCCATCTTTAAAAATCAAAGGCTTTTACCTCATTATGGCCACCATCGCGGCTCAGTTTATTATTATCTGGATCATCATCCAGCTACGCAGTATCACCGGCGGTACCGATGGGCTCCTTGTGCCCAAACCGACGATCTGCGGTATCTCGCTGACTTCTAAAGCCAACTATTATTACCTGGTGATGTTTTTCGTTGTTTTGGCGACAATCACGGCCCACAATATCGTCAGAACCAGGGCCGGCAGGGCTTTTATCGCTATCCGGGACAACGAGGTGGCGGCGGAGGTCATGGGGGTCAGTCTGTGGAGCTACAAACTGCAGGCATTTTTTATCGGCTGTATCTATGCTGGAGCGGCCGGATCGCTGCTGGTTCACTACGTCAGATTCGCCAGCATAGAGCAGTTCCCTTTTATGGACTCCGTATGGTACTTGGGGATGTTGATCGTGGGGGGCATGGGCAGTACGGCCGGGGCGATTTTTGGTGTGATTGCTCTCAAGTTGCTGGATGAACTCGTCACCGTCTCCGGACCGATCCTGGCCGCCGCCGTTGCTCCGCAGGCCGCCGCTTCCCTGGCACTGATTTCCCACGGGTTGATCATCATCATCTTTCTGATCTTTGAACCGCGGGGGCTTTATCACAGATGGGAAATGATCAGGGCATACTTCAGGCTATGGCCTTACTCTCATGAGGCGTCGGAGTAAAAGAACGGCGACACACATTTTCACTGCCCGCCAGGGCTGTCGTGTTTGAAATCTGAAAAGGAAGGAGGAATGCAAAAAGTTGAAGTTTAAATGGAGGCAATTGAGCGTCTAAACCAAAGATTCAATCAGCAAAGGAGGTAAACCATGTATAAGCACAGATGGATGTTGGCAGCCTGCACGATTATTTTGATGGTGATGACAACTTTTCTGCCCGTCAGCGCTCAAGCTGAGAAGGTACTCTATGTGGGCGGCACCCAGTCACTGACCGGGCCCTTTGCCGAGGATTCAGCGGCGGTTTTGGCCGGTATCGAGGACTATGTGGCATATGTAAATGAAACCAAGAAGCTCGCTCCGTGGCGCAGCGAGAAATTTCCCGCCGATGTAAAACTGGAGGTGCTGTGGCGTGATGACGAGCTCAAGCCACCCAAGGCGCTGTCAATCTATGAAGAACTCAAGGCGAAGGGAATGCTGGTCGGCCGGATATCGGGATCGCCCATAGCGCTGGCGCTCAAAGACAGATTATGGGAAGACCAGATGGGCGCTACGAGCATGGCCAGCGGGTCCTACCTTCTGACTCCGCCGCAAAGCATCTTCACCTATTATCCGATCTATACCGATTCCTGTGCAGCCATCGCCGATTGGTTCAAAGCGAACTGGAAGGAATCGAGAAAACCGAGAGTTGCCTACCTGACTGCCGACAACGCCATGGGCCGTTCGCTCGAGATACCGGAAATGAAAGCGTATCTCGAAAATATCGGCTATGAGTTTGTCGGCACCCAGTATGTGCCGCTGGTACCGACTTCGCCACCGACCACCCAGCTTACGTGGCTGAAACAAAAGGGGGTCGATCTTGCCCTGGGAGTCATGATCAACCCAGGTTCGCAACCGACGGTCAAGGAGATGGTCCGACTGGGGATGGGACCGCATCTGGAGTATCATATGACTTTTGGTGTCGCTTTGCCGGGCCACGCGGCCGTGTTCGCTGAGGCCATGGGTGAGCTGGGTGACGGGTATGTCTGCGCCGGCAGCTTCCGTTCGCTGGACGACATTGCCACCCCGGGGATAAAATTCTGCAGCGACCTACAGGATAAGTATCGCAAGGGCAAGCGGATTTCTCACATCATGTATGAGGCTGGGGTTCTGGAGGCCATGATACAGGTTGAGGCCTTGAGGCTGGCCATGCAAAAAGTGCCTTTTGACAAACTCACGCCGCGTGCCGTGTTGGAGGAAGGTTTCTACCAGATTAAAAACCTCGACACCGGTGACATCAGCAGCACGCCATTGACCTATGGAAAGGGCGATATTGAGGGGGTCGATGAGATCCGTATTGACCAGGTGCAGAAGGGTAAATCTGTAAAAGTGGGCAGCTCCCCCGTGCGCCACATTTATACAAAAAAATGAGCTATTTCTGATTGTTGTCCAGGGGCTCCGCCATTAATGGCGCCCCTGGACACCCGCAATGCATTGAAGCAACAACTTAAAGGAGCCGTATCGCATGACGCTCACTAAAGAAAATGTAGCCTTATTGGAGAAATTTAATTTCGACCTGCCGCCCGTGGGCGTTAAATTCCTGGCCAAACCGCCGGACATGGTCGGGCGGATAAACGAGAACATGGCTTTCTGCGAAATGCTCAAGAGGGCACAGCAAGGAGATGCTTTCTTTGCCGGCGCTGAAAACCATGCCTGTGAAGCGGGACTGTATGTATTAGGACAGGCAGATGCTCCGGAACCTTTTATAAACGGGGAATTTGGCGCCGGGCTGCAAATCTATGAAGAGCCTCGATCGGCAAGACGGCTTTACCAGCACATCCCAAAAATCGGCAAAGGCATTGTTCATTATGTGGCCTTTGCCCCACTGGAAAAGCTCCTCTTTGATCCGGATCTATTGATCCTCTTAGCCGACGCCGGTCAGACCGAGATCCTTCTCCGCGCTATGAGTTACCGAACAGGGCAGATGTGGATCAGCAAGTCCACACCCGCCATAGGATGCGCATGGATTTACATTTATCCGTATCTCAGCGGGGAACTCAATTACACCGTTGTCGGTCTCGGTCACGGGATGCGGCGCAGAAAGCTGTTTCCGGAAGGTCGCCAGATTATCGCGATCCCTTTTGATCTCCTTTCTACCATGCTGCAAACATTAGAGAAGATGCCGTGGATCCTTCCCGCATACAAATCGGACGGAATGGAATTTGTCGGACGACTCCTTCATAAGATAGGTATGACCTAATCTGACGTCGTAACCATACGCCTCCTGCTGGAATTAACGTCTATGTTGTCTACGGGGTGGCAAAAGATGTCCCTTGGAGCATGAGATCAATTAGCTATCGAAGTTGCGACGACCCTTTCCAAAGGAGGCGATGGCCGGTGATCTTTACGAAGCACCAGTCTCTCCGCCATCGTCAATCACATGCAAACCGCCTCACAATAAGCCAAACAGGGATCATCTGTTGGCTCCCCCATAGCCTTTCCCGCTCTGATGGCATGCGTGTACGCTAAATTGAAGGATGACAGATACCTCTTTTTCGGATATGGTTATGAAACGGGTTAATGAGAGAAGGGAGAGAAGAGGCAATCATGCCTAAAAAACTTCGGCCAAGCGGCGGATACCGAAAGACAGTCAGCTTTCAGACAGCAACGATCATCTACGACGCAACCTACTGGTTTTGTGAGAAATTCATTGATCCGCGCTCGCGCACCGTGGATCAAATGGTGCAGGCAGCCCGTTCCGGGCGGCAAAACATTGCCGAGGGGAGCCGGGCCTCTGCAACCTCTTCGCAGACGGAGCTACGGTTGCTCAATGTGGCCCGCGCCAGCTTCGAGGAACTGCTGCTCGACTTTGAGGATTTTCTGCGGCATCGGCGTCTGGTTCAGTGGGCGCCCAATTCAGCCGAGGCTGCCGCGGTTCGGCAGGTGCCTCAGAAGTTTAAAAAGAATTTGACAGATCTGCCTGATCGGACGGATCTGATGAATCTGTCAGACCAGGAGCGCTGGGCGGTTTACGCGCCCTGGCTGGAACACGAAAATCCTGCGGTGCGGGCGAATGCCCTGATCTGTCTAATAAACCAGGCCAACTACCTGCTGGACCAGCAGATTGCCGCCCTGGAAAGGCAATTTGTCGAAGGCGGAGGCTACAGTGAACGACTGGCCTCGGCCCGGCTGGCAGAACGGAGCAGGAAGAAGAAATCGGATCAGTCCGATCGGTCCGATCAGTCTGATCCGACCGATCAGATTCCAAACTGTCCCCAATGTGGCAAGCCCATGGTGTTGCGGATAGCAAAAACCGGAAAAAATGTTGGAAAGCAGTTCTGGGGCTGCTCAGATTACCCTGATTGTAAAGGGGTGTTGAAGCTGTGAAGGCTCAGCCTATAAGATCGTGTGTGACTGAGGGGCAAATCTCGGATTGCGAGTGGTCTCGAATCCGTGCGCATCTGACCTGTTATTCTATGGAAAGGGGGATTAAAGAATGATCGGAGTTATTGCAACGCTGCCCATTCAAGACAAGAAAATGGATGAGGCCATCGACCTCATCAAGGAACTTATGGTCGATGTGGCCAAGGAAGAGGGAACCCTGTCCTATACCATGAATCGGGACAAGGCCAAACCCAACACGATCGTCATCCTGGAGCGTTACCAGGACAAGGCGGCCCTTGATTATCATTCCGCCACGCCCCACTTTAAGGCCTTCTTTAAAGGGATCGGGGCGTTCCTGGCCGGGAAACCGGAGATCAGCGTCATGGAAGAGATCCATTCGATCCGGTAACTTAAAGCCGGGGCTCTGCAAATTCTTATACCAAGGCGGGCTGCCCTCGCCACCTAATCCTGTTTTCAGGTTTCGGCCCTGAGGGCTAACAGCGTCGCCGCTATACGGGCAACTCTGTGGGGAATCGTATGCCTGTTCACTACGAAAAACTGAATGTTATAAAGGACGCCAGGGGGATTGTTTTTGAGCCCCTTCCTGGAGATGCCCTGTCAGATAAAGAGAACGCCCATGTTGTCATCAGCGGGCCGGGGGTCATCAGAGGGAACCATTATCACAGAAAAGGCGAAGAAACGATTGCCGTAATGGGGCCTGCGCTGGTGCGCGTTCGCGATCATGCTGAAATCAAAGACATCGATATACCCGACGGGGAGCTTTTCAGTTTCATCTTTCCCCCGGGACAGTCCCACGCTATAAAAAATCTGAGCAGCGGCATGAATATGTTGGTGGCCTTCAACACCACTGGACATGACAGACGACATCCCGATACCGAGGTCGATGTTCTTTTATGATCGTAAGCATCGGTTATTTCACGTTAACCCGACTGTTCACCACTTGCCAAATAGACCAGCGGTCCTGAAGGGGCATTCCTTGACTTTTTATCTCCCCTGAGCTACAGTTATTAGCAGTCTCGTAATACAATTGACATTTTCGTCATGCCGGACTCGATTTGTCATCCAGAAATCCCGCTGTAGCGGGACTTCCGCCGGAATGACAGTGTAAGGACAATTGTGAGACTGTTAATAATTTTTAACGTGTCCGTTGGCAGAGGCAGTAACAGGGTATCTTGTACCGGATGCATGGGAGGAAAAGGATGGAACTTAAGGGAAAGAAGATCATGATCCTGGTGGAGGAGATGTTCAATGACCACGAATTCTGGTATCCCTATTATCGGCTCAAGGAGGCGGGGGCACAGGTGGTCGTCGTGGGGTCGGGGAGCGCCAGAACATACTCCGGCAAATCGGGAACCCAGGCAACACCCGATGCCGTGGCCCATGAGATGTCAGCCTCGGAATTTGACGGCGTCATCATTCCGGGCGGCTATGCGCCGGACCATATGCGGCGTTATCCGGCCATGGTCAATCTGGTAAAGGAGCTGTTTGAGGCCCAAAAGGTCGTCGCGGCCATCTGCCACGCCGGGTGGATGCTCGCATCGGCCCGAATACTGAAAGGCCGCAGAGTGACCTCGTTTTTTGCGATCAAGGACGATTTGATTCACGCAGGGGCAACCTGGGTTGACGAGGAAGTGGTGATAGACGGAAAACTGATCACCAGCAGAAAACCGGATGACCTTCCCGCATTTATGAGGGCGGTTATAAAAGAGCTTGTGCAGTAGCCATTGGTGATCGCTCGCAGACTCGTGGTCCAGGGCCTTATTGGCTCAACAGCTTACCCGCTCATCAACTTATGGGCTGATCAGCCCTCCTCTACATACGCTTCGAGCTGCCGGATCTCTCTGCTCCCCATCTCCACGGTCAGCTTCACCAGATTGCCGTCATACGCCGTTTTCAGGATCCTCCCCCGGCTGTGGGCGTAGTGAATGGCCCTCTGTTCGCTCTGGGGAATCGACAGCCGGTACTGCCGGGGGGCGTTGAGGCGGCCGTGGATCTCCGTCAGCAGGTTTTCAATACGATCCCCTCTCGAGGCTGAAATCAATACGGCCTCCGGATAGTTCCTCCGGACCCTTTGCATCACCGCGGTATCGGCCCGGTCCATCTTGTTGAATACCAGCAATTGCGGGATGTCGCCCGCGCCGATCTCCCTCAGGACCCGATCCACCTCTTCCATATGACTTTCGAAATGATCGTCCGATATGTCGATAACGTTCAGGAGGAGGTCGGCGTTCTCTGCCTCCCTCAGGGTTGCCCGAAAGGATGCAATCAGATGATGGGGCAGGTTCGAGATGAACCCTACCGTATCACTGATCACTACATTCCTGAGCGTACCATGATTCAGGGATCGAGGACTCAGGGATCGGGCCGTCGAATCAAGCGTGGCAAAGAGCCTGTCTTCAACCAGAACGTGGGCATGGGTCAACCTGTTGAAGAGGGTTGACTTCCCTGCATTGGTGTATCCCACCAGACCGATATTTCTGCAGTCCCTCTCCCGTCGCTTCCTCTGCGTGTCGATCCGTCGGATGATTCTGTCAATGGCCTTTTCAATGTCATAGATCTCCCGCTGAAGCCGCTGCCGGTCCTTCTCGCTCTGCTTTTCTCCCATCCCCCTGAACGCAACCCCGGCCCCGGCCCTGCTCCCGAACCGCTCCCGGTCCAGGTGGGTCCACATGCTCCTGAGCCTTGGAAGCTCATACTTCAACTCCGCCAGCCGGACCTGCAGCCGGGCCTCTTTGGTCTTCGCATGGTCATGGAAGATCCTCAGGATCGCCTCGGTGCGGTCAATGGCCTCGATGGAAAACATCCTCTCGATATTGCGGGCCTGAGAACCGGTCAGATCGTTATCGAAAATCAGGATGTCGACACCTTCTTCCCCCGCCTCTTCAAGGCACTTCTCGATAAAGCCCTCTCCGGCGTAGGTTCGGGGACTCTTCTTTTCCCTTCTCTGGATACGCTTCCCTACGGTTGCCATGCCGGCGGTATCGGCGAGCCGCTCCAGCTCCTGAATGGAGGCCTCCCGAGCGGCCATGTCCTGGTCCGGCAGACAGATCCCTATCAGAAGGGCCTTGATTTTTTCGTCTTTTCGGTCGATCGTTGTTTGTTGCATGGTTCAGGCAGCAGGTGAAATACCACGAATGTCACGCGAAAGGGTTAGTTTAAGTCCCCTCCATATCTGAGCGCCGCTGAGGCGGATCGCCTCTTTCATGGCAAGTACGTAGTCGGGCCGAGTGTCGTCTCTCCAGCGGGGATATCCTCCTTGCCAGACATATCGGATCAGTTCCTGAAACGCAGCCATGGTGAATCGGTAAGGGCCGATGGAGACCTCCTCTGCCTTCCGGTCAATGGCAAACGGGATATTAACGGTCTGTGCGTATTTCTCAATGATCGCCATCAGATCGGCCCGGGTCCGGTACCCTTCGGGTTTCTGTTTGAAGTCCTCAGGTCTCTTTGGGAATGGGAACCTGGCATACACCTCGCCGATGAAGCCGGAATAATGGACCCCGTGAATGGCCCCCATGAGATCTCCGATATCAATCGGATTCGGAATGGTGTAGACCTCCCATGACGCCTCATATGGAAACGGTCCGGTATACTCGGCGAAGTCTCTCATATGGCTGCAAAACTCCGCGGCAAAAAAGAAATAGCGGTCAAGGAGCAGCATGTCGGAATCGATATTGAAAAAGCCAAAGGCGATGGGGCCGTGGCTGATGGAATCAAAGGCCAATGGCATGGTTGTTTCCTCCTCTGATGTTGGATACTCGATACTGGGTGCGGGTTGCTCGTTACTTGGGTTCGCTGGGTTTGTTGAGTTCAGGGGTGAGGCTGGTGGGTGCGCAACTATCGGCCAATCCCCCAATTCCTCAATTCTGCAATCCCTAAATCCCTAAATCCCTAAATCTCTCAATTCCTGAATTCCTCAATCCCTCAATTCCTCAACCCCTTGCGCCTCCTCAATTCGCCCTGTGTGAGCGGCTTTGCAGCCGAAAAACCTGGCCCGTGTATTGACCCGAGTCCAAAAATGCTTAAGATTGTAATCTAAGTGTGCCATACAAAGGGAGCCTATGTTCCATAAGA
>JAUPKI010000157.1 GCA_030837545.1 Thermodesulfobacteriota bacterium
ACTCTGTGTGAGCGGCGTCCTCGCCGCGAGGATCGAGGCTGGAAGCCTCTCCCACAAAAGCCTAAGAAAACATGTTGTCATCTTGCGTAGAAGTTGCGGACATAGATTCTAATCCCCCAATTCCTCAATTCCTCAATTCCTCAATTCCCCAATTCCTCAATTCCCCAATTCCTCAATTCCTTTACGCCCTGTGAACTCGTGAACCGTTTCAATTAAAAATTGAAGCCGTCGTGCGTCAGGTGGTATAGTTGGGTTCATTGGGTTTGTTGGGTTCATTTCCGGGCTTGTGCATGAAAAACGGTTGCTGAGTATCTTTGCGCCGTTGCGCCGTTGCGTGAGGCTCTTAACAGAGGAGATGACATGGTCAAGAAAGCCCTCTTCTCGCTTATGGTCGGCCTGCTGACCTTTTTCCTGATTCACTTCATCGCCACCCAGACCACGCTTTTTACCCGTATGGAGCGGAGCCTCCTGGATGGAGTCTATTACATGCGGGAGCCCGGCGTCAACCAGCATAACCGGCTGGTCTCCAAACGGGTGCTCCTTCTGGGCTACGACGAAAAGTCCCTTGCAGCCATCGGCAAGTGGCCGTGGAAGCGGTATGTCCACGCAGGGTTTCTGGACAAGATCGAGCGGTTCTCTCCTGAAACCGTGATGTTTGATATCATGTTCATCACGCCCGAGTCCACACCTGAGTTTCTGTCAGAAAGGGCGGATCTCCAACCAGAGACCCGTCGCGAGGTGGAAGCGGCCTTTTCAATGATGGACCATGAATTTACAAAGGCCCTTAAAAAATACGACAACGTCTATATCGACCTTCAACTGGTCGAACCCCCCCGGCCCGACCTCCCGGAAGAATTCCAGAATCGCATCCTGTTCAACGAGTCCATCATCCGTCGTTATTCCCAGCCTGTCAGGGAAAACAAGGGCGTCATGACGTTTCATTCCCTGGAACCGATTATCGGCGATTTTGTGGAGAACGCCCATCCCGTGGTCATCAACGTGGTCCAGGACGACGACGACGTGATCCGGTATTTTCCCCTCTACTACACCTATCAGATGATGGACGGCACCAGCCGCAACCTCTTCACCGTGGTCCTCTCCCTCCTCCAGCGATACTACGATGTGGAACCGGGCAACACCGTCATCGAGCCCCACCGGGTCGTCCTGAAATCTGCCAAGGCCCCGGTTCTCGACAGGAACACGGGCCAGGAAAGGGTTTCGGTTCACGATGTTGAAGACATCGCCCAACGGATCGGCAATCCAGGGCCGCCCGATGGATATCGCTACAACAAAAATCTGTACCGCTTCCTGGTCAACCAGGCGATGCTCGATCCCCTGAATGAGGAAAAGCTCCCCTATTTCCCCCTTCGCTTGCTCAAAAAGGGAGACAACCGTCTCGAGATCCTGGACGGCTGGGAGATCTACGATGCGGCGCGGCATCTCCAATCCAGAAAGATAGACATCATCTTCTATGATCAGAGCGATATCGAGATCGAGACGCCGGTTAACGGCCTGTTCCGCATCAACTACGCCGGCACGGAAAAGCGCTTTTTCCTCCATCCGGACACAGAAAAGCCGCAGATCTATACCACCTACCCCACCGGGAGTTATGTGGATGTCTATGCCCTGGACCCCCTCCCCGATATTCCGGGTCTCACCCCGTCCGGCGCCATCGAACCGGGGGTTGATGCCGCGGCGCTTGACAAATGGTTCCGCGCAGTGTGCGAAAAAAAGACGCATGAGATCTACCAGGCGGCCCGGGAGGAGATAGGGGATCAGGCCGAAGACGAGGCCCGGATGCGGGAGTACGTGAACCAGAATCCCGAGCCGGGAAAATATTTCTTCTACTATCTCTTTTTTGAAAACGTCGATGTTGTCCCTGGCAGGATGAAAGACCTCATCGACATCTATCCGGCCTTTGGAAAGGAGGTCGGCCAGGACCCGGCATACTTCCTCAGCGAAAAGGAAATGGTCCTGGCCCTCACTGAAGCGTACCGGCGGCAGTTTGACAGGTACTACAGCAAATTTGTTTTTACCGGGGCCACCGCAACAGGGCTCGGCGACGTCCGCCAGACCCCCTACGGCGCCATGACCGGGGTCAACGTCATCATGAACGCCTTCAGCACGGTGGTGACGCAAAATCCCCTTCAGACATCCTCAGACATCCCGCACCTCGATTTCCTCCTCCTGTTAGGCATGTGCCTGTTGTGCAGCCTCCTTTACGGGCTCATCAATATCCGGATCAGCGCGGCCCTTTTCGTCCTCCTCTTCCTGGGGACCTTTGGAACGGCCCTGGCCCTCTTCTGGTCCCGATCTTTCTTCCTGAAAACAACGCCCCTCCTCTTTTCCAACGCCGTCATCTTTGTGGGCATCGTCGTGTACAAGGTCCTGACCGAGGAGAAGGACAAGAAATTCCTCAAGACCACCTTTTCGAGCTATCTGGCCCCCGAACTCATCGACGAGATGTACCGGAGCAAGACCATCCCCACTCTGGGCGGGGAGGCCCGGCCCGTCACCGCCTTCTTTACGGACATCCAGGGCTTTTCCACCTTTTCGGAAAAACTCACCGCCCACCAGTTGGTGGAACTCCTCAACGAGTATCTCTCCAGCATGACCGATATCCTTATCAGCGAAAAGGGGACCCTTGACAAGTACGAAGGGGATGCCATCATCGCCTTTTTTGGGGCCCCCATGGAGATCCCGGATCATCCCCTGAGGGCCTGTCGGGTAGCCGTGGCCATGCAGAACAGGCTTGTGCAACTGTGCGAAAAGTGGCGCGGTGAAAAGCAGGGCCCCGACGAGCCCGATCGCAACACCCAGGGCCTCCCCCCCGAGGAGTGGGCCCCCGGGGACAAATGGCCCAGGATCGTCCACCACATGAAGATGCGGATCGGCATCAACACTGGAGAGATCGTGGTGGGCAACATGGGGTGCGCCATGCGCATGAACTATACCATGATGGGCGACCCGGTCAACCTGGCCGCCCGTCTGGAGGCGGCCGGAAAGCAGTACGGGGTCTACGCCCTGGTGAGTGAAAACGCATTAGCATTTGAATTTACAGATGAAACCGGCGCCACCAGGAGGGTCCGGGACATGATCGAGACCCGCTTTATCGACACCATTGCCGTGGTGGGCAAATCCGAACCGGTTCGGGTCTACGAGGTCTGGGCCATGAAGGGGGACCTCACCGCTGCGGAGCAGGACCTGGTACGCATCTTTGACGAGGGCATGCAGCACTACCTCAGAATGGAATGGGATGCGGCTATCGCCCGGTTCTCCGACGCCCTCACGCTGGAAAGGTTCCCGGACGGCAAGACCACGCCATCGGAGGTCTATATCAAAAGGTGTAGGCTTTTCAGGGAAAACCCGCCGGCAGGTCCGGGGCAGGTATGGGACGGGGTATTCCGGTTGACCCAGAAATAGCAGTTCCCCTTGATATTGCTTGACAACTCTCAAACAAACGAATACAGTCTCACCCACATTCAATGGCCTTATCGAACCAGGGCTGATCGCTGCATCGATATTAACGACATCATAAAAGCACTTTCGGAATCCCAATGACGGGCATTTCCATAGGAATTCCCATGAGCTGTGCTAATCGTTCAATGGGGGCCGCATGTCATCGTTAAAGCCAAGGGTCGTCCTCGCCACGGCGTTGCTTCTGTTTATTGTTTTCCTTTCGCCATCCTCCCATGCCCGGACCGTTGCTGTCCAGACCGGGGCCTCCCATGACGTCGCCAATACGGGGGCCGTGAAGGGACTCCTCCTCGCCCAATCCACGGAAGGCCAGGATGAGAAGTCCCAGAAAAACGCCATTGATTCTTTCGCCGACGGGATCGAGGCCCTGGATGTGCAGGACTTCGAGGCGGCCGAACGATCTTTCCAGCAGGCCCTGTCCATCGAACCTGAGAACAAGGAATTCCAGTATTATCTTGCCGTTGCCTATGTCCGCCTCAAAAAGGAGGATGAGGCACTCCGGATCTTTGAATCGCTCCTTGAGAAAGACCCCAAGAATTACTTCAAGGCCTACTTTGATATCGCAGGCGTGTACAGCAGCCAGGGCCGCTATCAGAAGGCCCTCGACGTCCTCACTCTGGCGGAGCAGGCAGAGCCGGCCAGCGCCCGCGTTTATCTTGAAAAGGGATATGTTTACAAGAACCTCAGGGACTATGAACAGGCAATACATTCCTTCAACAGGGCCAAAGAGCTTGATCCGAAAGAGACCCAACTGGTCTATTACATGATCGGCGCGGTGGATCTGGAACGGGAGAAGTTTGAAAACGCCGACCTCATGTTCAAGAAGGCCGTCGAGGTCGCTCCCCAGACCCCCCTCGGTCAAAGCGCCGGCCAGACGATCCCCCATGTGGCGATAGCCGCATGGGCCAGAAAACCGTGGTATCTTACCACCACACTCAACTGGGGCTACGACGACAATGTCCCCCGCAATCCCATAGGGGAGATTACCGGCGGACCGGTCAGCGGTGGTCTTGGGAAAGGCGACCAATTCGAGACGTTTTTTATGACCGGCGGATACAAATTTCTCAATCGAAAAGACATGGAAATCGGCGCAGGTTACTCTCTTTTCAGCCTGGGGTACCGGGACTGGACCGAGAACAACGTCACATCCCACAGCCCCCATGTCTATTTTCAGGGGAACTTCAACCCGGTCTATTTCCGTTTTCAATACGATTTCACCTATTTTTATGCAGGGGGCAAGAAACAGTCCATCAACCCTCCGGTCTTTTTGACCTTTGCCAACAACTCCTACGCCAAGCTGCGGATGCACAGCTTTGTGCCCACCATCTCCATAGTGGAGCCCTATGATCTCAGGACCGATATCAATTTTAGCTACCTGATCAAAGACTATCTGGACGGGGTCACCGCAGACGCCTCCCGTTACGGGGCCGATATCACCCAGTCCTACAAGATTCCGGGGACGGACTGTTTTCCCAGGATCGGCTACCGGCACGCCTACGA
>JAUPKI010000158.1 GCA_030837545.1 Thermodesulfobacteriota bacterium
ACACAGACCTGTTGACGTCTGCCACCCGGAAACGGATGGCATACCCCTGTTCCCCGGCAATCCTCATCCCCTCCTTGACCCGTTCTTCCGCGATGTCAAAGGCATCGATGGAGCGGCAGAGGCCATGATCGATCAGCTCCCTTTCGAATTCCCCTGAGCCGCAGCAGACGCTCAGCCCCCGCTCAAAAGGACGGCTCTGGTCTGGGAGGTATTGTTTGAGGAACTCATGGATCGTCATCTTTGGGTCCCCTGTGATCCGTTCCTGGCATGCCTCCACGATGACGGGCGATTCCCACCAGCTCACCCTGACATCCGGCGTCCGGTTGGCATGATAACCATCCCAGAATTCCCTGGCCTTCTGAAGCGCCCCTTTCTCCCGGATCGAGGTCAAGGCCGTTGTGAGCCGATCTTGAAGACGTTCCTTGGTGAATTTACCTGCCACGCGAAGCCCCCCGCGAATCAGGTCCTCCCTTAAGGAGCGGTTGCCGGCCGTTTCAACGATGGCATCGCTCAGCGCTTCGAAATCCAGGGGATCGACAAACCGTGCATAGTCTGCCACTGGGTCGAACGAGGTATAGGAAGGGATCCTGCTCAAGATGGTTGGGGTCCCGCAGGCCATAGCCTCGACCGCAGGAAGGCCGAACCCTTCGGCCTCCTTTGACATGGATACCAAAAGGTCCGCACGTCGATAGAAATGTGCCATTTCGATATAAGGCACATGAAAATGATACTCATCAGGGACAATGATTTCTTTTTCCTCCTCTGAAAGCGGAAACTGTGACACCCTTATCAGTTTAATCGGTATCTCGTAAGCCTGTTTCGCAATGGCAATCCCTTTGAGTGCAGCCCTTATATTTTTGAAATCGGCCTGAAAGGGCCCAACCACGAGAATCGAAAACGGTTTGTCAAAGGCTTTAGGGTTGGGTGCTTGTGGAGGGTAGAAGATATTCCTGTCCACCATCTGACCCACACAATAGGTTTCCCCCTTAAATCGCGCTCTCAGCGCGGTATCTAAATGGGGCGCCACCGTCATCTTCGGGATAGGGCAAGCATAGACCGCTTCAATGGCGGCTTTATGAGGCCCCAGTTCTTTGTAATCGTATTCAAGACCCTGGCACAGGTGGACCGGGATCCCTTTTTTGGAGTCAACGACCGGTTTAATGGTGGTCCATGAGGTGGCCACCACGATGTCTGCCTCGGGAATGAGGTCTGCTGCTAAGTGGCTGACATGATGGATCGGTACAGATAGAGGATACCAGTCCGGCCTATCGGCGGGGGTCGTCAGAAACACATTGTGCCCTGCCTCGGCAAGGAGTTGGAGGTGTTGAAATACCACATAGATCCCGCCCCAGAGTTCTGTGGATTGCGTTACATAGGTGATTTTCATATTATAGCTGGTTATATTGACTTCAGATATTTTTGGTTTTGTCCACAATATAGGGCGGCCTTCTCTTGATCTCCTCGTAAATTATGCCTATATACTGCCCGATGATGCTCAGATTGTCCATCAGGATCCTCCCGATAAAGCTGAATGAGCCCAAACACTTTCTGTTCTTGTCGTAGGGGCGCCAATTCGATTTCGTTTTTTATTATGACCACAAGAGGCGAAGATTTGTCAAGGCCCCAGATAAATTGGCTTAGGACCTCAAATGGTTTCGCCGTGGGAGTCAGACCCTGGGTCTCCCGATCGTTTAACGGTCTGCTTCACAAGGGCCTTTGATGGGAATAGAAAAAGGCATAACGATCATTATCCCTACCTACAATGGGGGTCTTATCTTTTCCGAAGGCCTGGAAATGATTGGCCGGCAGGCCTATGCGGGGCCTGTCCAGTTGATTGTGGTGGATTCAGGCTCTACGGATGGGACCATCGAGGCGGCGGAAAGGGCGGGGGCCATTATCAGGAGGATTGACAACGGGGCGTTTCATCACGCCCGCACGAGAAATATGGCGGTTTCCCTTGCGGCCTTCGACCGGATCATTTTTATGGTCCAGGACGCGGTTCCCTGCTCCGATGGGTGGCTTTCGGGGATGGCGCATGGGCTGGAGGAAGATGGCGTGGCAGCGGCCTTTGCAGCCCAGATCCCCCAAATGGGTGCGACGCCTTACGCCCGGTTTGAGATCGAATCCATCGCCCGTGCCAGGATCGAGGCGCCGGTCCTGGAGGGAGTTCAATCCCTTGAATCCTTTCAAAAAATGCCCTACGACAGGGCATACCGAAGCGTGGGGCTCGACAATGTGTGCGCCATTTACCGAAAAGAACTCCTTGAAAAAACGCCCTTTCCTGATGTAGATTTCGCCGAGGATCTGGCCTGGGCGGTCAAGATCTCCCTTCTGGGACATCGGGTCCTGTATCTGCCCCATATTCAGGTCCGACATTCCCACAATCGATCCCCGGATTATGCATTTTGTCGTCAGATCGTCAATTCGTACTGGGTCGCCAGAATTCTGGGGCGGGTCAGGGAAGATCTTTCCCATGTGTCGCTCCCGGATCTGATGCGCATCACGGTGAGGGTGCGCTCCTTCATGATGCAGGAGGTCCAGAATCGGCGGTATCGGCTCAAGGACGGAAAAAAGGAGGGCCTGTTTGTTGATCGACTGCCGGGCCGATATCCCCTGATCCACCGAATGCGGCTCGCGGGCGCTTTCTCTTTTCTGTCAAGGCAGTGGATGGCGTCATCTTCGCGAGCAGAGGAGATGGGTCGAAAGGCCAGAGGGGATATCGCATATCAGATGGCAGAAATTGAAAAGAAGTACCCTATGAGGGACATTGATGAGTGGTTCGAGACCCTGGAGCAGGTGACGGCCAACACCCTGGGAAGGATCTATGGCGAGGTGTACGCCTCCTCTGTGCTCGAAGGCCGGGTGCCGCGACCGTTGGAGGAGTTTGTGAGGCCGCTCCTGTCCGGGGTGTGACGGCCCTGCCAGTCTGGTTGCTATTTTCGATGGCAGGATGATTCTTTCAGGACGTTGGCTTTCGAAATCACGCAGCAGGAAGGCTTGATGATAGGGGAGGAAATAGGGACGGGGCTTTACAGGATAGTGGGTCACGCTCTTAAGCAGATCGGGGAGTTGCTCAGGCTTCCGAATGCGGTCGACAGGAAGGCGCGGCCGTTGGTCCGGCGGTGGAGAAATCGCCTATTTTGCCAGAGACTGAAGCTCGAACCCAGGCCCGCGGTGCGCAATTTCGCCCAGGGCCTAAATGTGGGGGGAGATCAGTTGCAGGCCTTCTACGGCAGACACAGAACGGGCTGGGTCTATGCGGTGCATTGCCTGAAGCCGTTGCACCACCCCGGCGCCATCTATTTCGATACCTTTGTGGAGCGGACCATGCGTTGGCACCCCCAGGGGCCGATGTATATCGGGCATCCATGGATCGGCATCATCCACGAGACACAGACGGTGCCTCAGTGGCTTTCGCGTCTCGACGGGACGGGGGGGGCGCGGTGGACCTTCCGGCAGCGGGTGTGGAAGAAGACCCTGCCACATTGCCGGGGGCTGTTCGCCATGAGCGAATACAGCGCCGAATTTTTGCGCCAGCAATTCCCGCATCTGCCCGTCAGCGTCCTGCGCTTCCCCACGGAATTCCCTGACAGACAGTGGTCCTGGGAGGCCTTTCGAAAGAACCCGCGGCCAAAGATCGTCCAGGTGGGATGGTACATGCGGATGCTTCACGCCATTTACGAACTCCCCACAACGAAATACGAGAAGGTCGCCCTGCCCGCAGTCAAGGGTCTCGACTACTTCAATGAGATCTTTAAGTGTGAGCGCGAAGAGCGGAAGCGCCGGGGCCTGTTCTATGAGCCTATGTACGAGACCGCCGAGATGCTTGGGTTTCTTCCCGACGACGAATTCGACGCCCTGCTCGAGAAAAATATCGCCTTTGTCTGTATGTACGATGCCAGCGCCAACAACACGGTGATCGAATGCATCGCCCGGGCCACGCCCCTGTTGGTCAATCCCCTGCCGGCCGTGGTCGAATATCTTGGCGAGGACTACCCCTACTACTACACGTCGTTCGATGAGGCCGCAGACAAGGCCGAGGACCCGGGGTTGGCCTTACAGACCCACGAGTATCTGAAGCGGGCGCCGATCCGCGAAAAAATGTCGCCGGAGTACTTCAGGCAAAGCATCCTGGAATCAGAGGTGTACAAGTCCATCCATGGATAAAGGCTGCAACATCCCATGTCTCTCATGATATCGGTCATCACCCCTTCGTTCAACAGCGGGCGTTACCTGGAACGCGCGATCCAAAGCGTCCGGGCCCAGAACTACCGGCGGTGGGAGCACATTGTGGTGGATGGGGGCTCTACGGACGGGACGTTAACCATTCTAAACCGACACAAACACCTGCGCTGGATTTCAGAGCCGGACGACGGCCAGGTGCACGCCATGCACAAGGGCTTTGCCATGGCGAGGGGGGATGTGGTCGTGTACCTGAACGCAGACGACTACTTCCTCAGGAAGGCCTTTGCCAGAGCGGTCAAGGCATTCGCTCCCGGCATCCTGATGGTCGTGGGCAAGATTAGGGTGAATGTGGAAAAGGATGGGACCTCCTGGATGAATGATCCCAGGATCGACCTCGAGTCCATGCTCAGACACTGGGAAATGAACGCCTACTGCTACAACCCGGTGGGGTACTTCATCCGGCGCGAGCTGCAGGAGTGCATACCGTTCAATGCCGACAACCCGGACAAGCACGACCTCGAGTTCCTGCTCGAGGCCGCGAGGCGCTTCCCTGACGCCATTGTCAAGGTCAACAGGGTGTTCGGGGTGTTCAACCTGAGCGAGGCGTCCAGGACGTCCAAGGAGCAGGCCCAGCCCGACTACTGGCGCTCCGGGAATTTTCCCTTCGTGGACCGCGCCTTGGCCGACGCCTCGCCCGAATTCCAGAGGATATTCCCATCGCTGCGAGACTGCGGCTACCAAACCCAGACCCGATGGGCCATCCGCGAAGCCATCCGGCAGGGCCGGGCCGGTGACTGGGCCAGGCAGGGGAGGCTGATGTCCCTGCCGGTCGACGGCGCCGAGGCCAACGGCCACATGGCGTTCGCCGAGAAGCTGAACCACCTCGTCGACGACGACATCGTGGTCTGTGTCCTCTCGGCCGCGGGCGACGAGGGCAGGGCCCTGGCCCAGGCTTTGCGGACCTTGCCAGACCACGTCTCGGCCTATCCCGTGTACCACCTGGGCCTGTCGGCGGTGGAGCGCCCCATGGCCGTTTTCCTCGACGGAGGGCAACCGCTTCAGGACTACGTTTCGGCCTCCGCGTTCCGGCAGGCCTGGAAGCGGTACAAGGACCGCCTGCGCTGGAAGTTCATTCTGCCCTGTGCCGAGCCCGTGGTCTGGGCCCTGGCTGCGCAGGCCGGGGAGTCCGATGGCGATGCCGGATCCGATTCGCGCATCCAGATGGGCTGGAAGCGCATCGAGGGCAACCTGACGCGTGTGTTTCCGCATCTGACGTCCATCGATCTCCTCGGGGCCAAGGTGGACGTCTGCGAGGGCTTTGCCGTGGTCCGGGCCGGCAACGCCGAGGTGCTGGTGAGCCACGATTGCGCCTCGCCGGACGCAATCCAGCAGGCATTCTTGGAATTCCTCGGCATCCCCGGATTTAGCCGCTTCTTCCATTCTGACAGCAGACCGCTGCCGGCCCTGGAGGGACGGACTGGGGAAACTGCGTCAACGCCCGAGACCCCGCGCGTCGGGCCCGCGGTGCTCGAAGAGGTCTACGCGAGCCCCGTGATCAAACAGTTCATGCCCAGCATCGTGGCCGCGGCCATGGCGGTCGCCCCTGGCATCGACTTGGCACCCTATCAGTTGGAATTCGTGGTCAAGATCCTCCGGCACACTGCCGTGGCCGGCAAGCGGATCCTGGAGATCGGCAGCGACAGCGACCTGGTCGTTGGAAAGGCCCTGGCCAGGCTCGGCGCGGCACGGATGCAGTGCAGCAACATGTTCGACTCCTCCAAGACCATGGAAAACTGCGACGACGAGCGGGTGTCCTTTGCCTACTGCGACGGCCGCGAGCTGCCGTTCGAGGACGGCTCCTTCGATCTGGTCGTGGGCTGCGCGTTGCTGGAGCACGTCACGGGCATGGATGCCTTTGCCCGCGAGCTGAACCGCATCATCACCCCGGGCGGGCACGTTTTCCTGCACGGCGCCCCGATGTGGCCATCGCGTGCCGGGCACCACGTGTATTTCGTCGGCAAGGCGCGGTTCTACAAGTTCACGGATGAGACCAACCCCGTGCCCGAGTACGGCCATCTGACTATGACCCCGGCGCATCTGGCCGAGCGCCTGGCCATATTGGACATGCCGCAGGAGGACAGGGACCGCATCGTCAATTATGCGTACGAGGACGACGTGCTCAACCGCCTGCATCCCGACGCCATCGTGTCCTCGTTCGGCGAGGCGTTCGACGTGGTCGAGGTCTTCCGGTCGCCGGATACGCCGTTTCCCGACGAGGTGCGCGAGCGTATCCTCGACCCGGCCATCGCGGCCGGCAACGAGGTCTACACCCTGGAACTGTTTCTGAAGAAGTCGGAGTTAGCGCGGGCCAGCACCAGGCAGCGAGGTGAAGTCCTTTGAACATCAAGAGTATTGCTCGTCGACTGGTTCAGGTCCTCGGCCTTGCCGGTCCGCTTTCTGCGCCCATGGATGCGTCCTCCGGGACAATGCCGGAACAGGCGCCAAGGAACGGATTCGACATGACCAGGACCCGCGGCAGCCTGGCGGAATCCTATGCTCTGTTGAAGCAACTGGGCTTTGAACCGCGGACGGTCATCGATGTGGGCGTGGCCGCGGGCACCCCCACGCTCTACGCCACCTTCCCCGACGCCTATCTTCTGCTCGTCGAGCCCCTGTCCATGTTCGAGCCGCAGTTGCAGTCGATCCTGGACACGCATCGCGGGTCGTATGTCCTGGCCGCGGCCGGGGCCGAGACCGGGCGGGTGAGGTTCAACGTGCACACCCACTACCTGGAGGGATCGTCGCTGTTCAAGGAGGCTATGGGTCCCGAGGCCGACGGCGAGGAGATCGAGGCGCCGCTCATCAGGCTGGACGACGTAGTCGAGGAGCGCGGACTGTCAGGCCCGTTCCTGATCAAAGTCGATGTCCAGGGCGCGGAGCTGGAGGTTCTCCAAGGCGCCCCCAGGACGCTGGCCGGGGCTGAGGCCGTTGCCCTGGAGGTGTCCCTGTTCCAGTTCCTGAAGAGCGCGCCCGAGTTTCACGAAGTGATCGCGTTCATGAAGGTCCGCGGCTTTGTCGCCTTCGACATCCTACTGGCCTGGAACCGACCCCTGGACAACGCCCTGGGTCAGGTCGACATCGTGTTTGTCAAGGAGAACGGACGGTTTCGCAAGGATCATTCGTTCGCGACCGTCGAGCAGATGAAGGCGTTGTTTCCCGCCTGACGCCCGTCATCGTTGTACCACTTCGGGGCCTTGCGGCTTTCCGCCCGCTGGCATCTGGTCCTTATCACACGATCGCAAGGGGGGCGAATCCGCTCGACAGATGACGGCGTTTAATGTATATGCCCGACAACTGAGGACCCTTTTCCGGAACCGGAGCGGCCGGCGATCGCATTGGGGTTCCGGGTCGAAAATGCACGCGGGGAGGACCCCGTGGAGGCCGATTCAATGAACATCACCCTGGTCAACACCATGGACAGCTACGGCGGCGCGGCCAAAGCGGCCGTGCGGCTGCATCTCGCGCTGCGGGCCGGGGGCGCGGACAGCCGCATGCTTGTCCGCCATCGCCGCGGCGGCGTGCCCCATACCATCGCGGTCGCCGTGGACAAGGCCAACGACGAGGCCTATCCCGAAATCGTGCACGGGCAGTGCATCCAGCGGCATATCATCGACGAAAACCGGACCCCGGGGTGCAACACCTATTTCTCGTTCCCTCATCCCGGCCTGGACGTCAGCCGCCTGGACATCATCCAGCGGGCCGACTGCATCAACCTCCACTGGACCGATCGCTTCCTGTCGCCCGTGAGCCTGCGCCGGCTTTTCCACCTGGGCAAGCCCGTGGTCTGGACCCTGCACGACCAGGCGCCGTTCACCGGCGGCTGCCACTACGCCATGGACTGCCATGGCTTCAGGAACGGGTGCTCGAAGTGTCCGCAATTAGTGGACAACCCCTGGGACCTGACGGCCGCGGCGCTGCGCGACAAGGCCGATGCCTACAGGGGCACGAACCTGACCATCGTTACGCCCAGCCGATGGATGGCCGGCCAGGCCGGACAAAGCGCGCTCCTGGGGGGCTTCCGCATCGAGGTCATCCCCAATTCCCTGAACATCGACGTGTTCAGGCCGATGCCCCAGCCCGAGGCCCGGGAGGCCCTGGACCTGCCCGCCGACGCGCTGTATCTGCTTCTGGGCTCCTACGACCTAAAGGAAGTGCGCAAGGGCACGCGTCAATGCATGCATGCGCTTCAGCACTGCCTCCAGGACCCCGGGTTCCAGGACAGGTCCAGGGCTGGCGGCATTCGCCTGCTGACCTTCGGCTATCCCCACCCTGACCTGGAGCGTATCGGCATGCCCGTGCACGCCCTGGGCTACCTCGAATCCGAGGAGTCTCTGGCCACGGCCTATGCCGCGGCCGACGTGTTCGTCCTGCCGTCGCTGGAGGATAACTTGCCCAACACCATTCTCGAGGCCATGAGCTGCGGAACGGCCATTGCCGCATTCGACGCCGGGGGCATCCCCGAGATGGTCGAGGAGGGCATCACCGGCCGTTTGGCCGCGAGGGGCGACGCCGAGCATCTTGCCCGGGCCATTGCTCAGATGCTCGACAGGGACGACCGCCAGGCCATGGGCCGGGCCTGCCGGGAGCGCGTGGAGCGCGATTACGCGCCGCACGTGCAGGCAGGCCGGTACCTCGACCTGTTCTGTGAACTTGCGGTTGATGCAGCAGATCGGGAGCCCGGGCCTCGACTCCAGGCCGGCGCCGATGGCGTCCGGGAATCCGGGGACGCTGAGACCGTCACCGCGCCCCTGGCGGCCGCCTCAGGCCCCGGCATCGATCCGATCTACGACGACCTGCTGCTCCTGGCCTTGAAGAAGGCTGCCCTGCGCCTGCCCGCGCTGGAGGAAAAGGAGCTGATCCTTGTCGACCGCGACCGGACCATCGAGGACCTGCAGGGCTATATCAACGACCAGCAGCGAGGGATCGATGACCAGCAGCGGCGGATCGATGACCAGCAGCGGCGGATCGAGGAGCGCGAGGCGCACATCGAGAGTATTCACGAGGACGGCCTGCACTGGCTCCTGGCGACTGCCACACGGCCGCAGCGGCCATATGTCTTCCTCCATGAGCCCGTTCCGGGGATGGTCACGGTCGTTATCGCGACCCGCGACGCAGCGGCCGGGCTGGAGAGGTCGGTGCGATCGGTCTGGGCCCAGAACATCCCGGCCGGGGACTTGGAACTGCTCATCTGCGACGACAGCTCCTCTGACGGGACTTGGGACGTGGCCGTGAGCCTCGCCAGCCAGAGCCCCGTGTCCATGCAGACGATCTCCTATCCCGACAGGTTTGAGCGGGGCGCCACGGCCATGCGAGACCTGGGAATCAGCCACGCCCGGGGCGAGTTCGTGGCCTTGCTCCAGCCCGGCGATGCCTGGCGGCCAGAGCGCCTGTCGCGGCAGCTCCAGTACCTGGGCGAGCATCCAGACGCGCTGTGCGTGTGCGGCGCGGTGGAGGAGCGAACCCCCGAAGGCCGACGCGTCCGAACCAGGCGCGGATTCTACGGCCTCGACCCTGCCGAGGCGTATGATTTCTCGCCGCCCTACACCTTCGAGCAGTTTCTCCACGGCAACCCCATCGCCGACTCGACCCTCCTCATCCGTCGCAGCGCCCTGATCGAGGTCGGCTCATCCCCCGCACATCTGGCCTATCCCACGGGCACGTGGCTGCAGATCGCCAAGCTCAGCCTCGCCTGGCCTATCGACAGATTGGAGGCGCCGCTCGTTGACGTCATCATACCAGGAGGCGTTGACGGCGAGTGTTTCCCTCCTGATCGGGCC
Organism: Thermodesulfobacteriota bacterium; assembly: GCA_030837545.1. Lineage (GTDB taxonomy): Bacteria > Desulfobacterota > DSM-4660 > Desulfatiglandales > Desulfatiglandaceae > AUK324. The sequence goes on from JAUPKI010000158.1 coordinate 10,023, forward strand.
TACGGCGAGGACCTGGAGTTCCTCTCCCACCTGCTGCACTGGATGCTGCAACATCCCTGCCATAAGGAACTAGGCGTGAAGGTCTACCAGGAACAGTATCCGCGTCTCATGAACTTGCGCGGCGACGCCTACCGTTTCATCGAGGGGTTCTACAGGGTTTGCGGACATGACGGCGAGCTATGGGAATTCAAGGAGTATTTCAACGCCATGTCCACGGAACTCGTGCGCCTGCGCAAGGAAATGAGGTGGGTGCAGAGGGTCAAGAGCGTGGCGCGGTTCATCCCCGGCCTCGGGTGGACGGCCAAGCTCATCATGTCCGTCGGCAGGCGACTGGGTCGCAATCGCCGGGGGTGATCTCGGAACGTCTGAAGGAGAGCGACCAGGAAGTCGGGACGCTCCTCCCCGGAGGCCTTCCAACCGAAGGGGAGAGTCTCCCGCTCGGAGAAGGTCCTTGCACTCAGGTCGCAGAGCGCCCAGCATCAGATGATGGGTGGTCCCTTGAGGACCTCTTTATCGGAAATCCTTACAGACAATGGAGGAACTGATAGGTTTTTAAAAAATCTGGAGGGAGGAAGAAGAGATGGAAAAGTCTGTTGGAACAAAACAAACGCTGCCGGTTTCCATGTTTGTACGTCTTGCCGCGATGATGGTGGCTTTTGCATTTTATTGCATGTGCCCGGTTTCGGCTCACAGTGAGGACAGGCTGGTGGTCAAGAATTCGTCAGGCGTCTCAACATTCAAAGTGGACCATACAGGGTTTGTTTTCAGCGCTGATCTCTATGCGGTGGAGGGGCAAAACCCGGGATTCTGGCTCGATGAAACAGGTTCTGGAAACAAAGGCGCCTATTTTGTGCTGGATGAGAAGTGGATGCAGGTGCAGCGCCGCGCCCAGAATTTCGGCGCCTATGAGGCATCGCCGGTTTTTGTCAATGTTGGCGCGCCACATAGTGCGTTGGTCGTTGCAGAGACGGGATATGTTGGATTTGGCAAATGGGCCCCTTCATATCCGGTGCACTTGGCCAGCGGGGCCTATTGTTCGTCGGGCGGCGTTTGGACCAATGCATCGAGCAGGGAATACAAAAAGGATATCCGGGATCTCACTTCCGAGGAGGCCGTGGATGCCTTGAAAGGTCTCAGCCCTGTCAAATTCAGTTATAGGGCCAATCCAGATGAACAACATGTGGGGTTTATCGCCGAGGATGTTCCGGATCTCGTGGCATCGAGGGACAGAAAAGGGATGAGCGCGATGGATGTTGTGGCGGTATTGACCCGGGTGGTTCAGGAGCAGCAGGAGACCATAGCCGAACTCTCGAGAAAAGTGGCTCAACTGGAAAGGCGCGACAAGTGAGAAAGGACCTCATAACCGCTATGGCAAGGAGAGGATTAGGATGGGTTCTGGGGTTTATTCTGGGCTTGGTCTGCATTTCGATTGTGGGCGCAGACGAGAATTCATATACCAATACCATCATGCATCCGGACATGGAGACCCGCCTTCGGTGGATCGAAAGTTATGAGCGAGCGCCGTCAGCCAGGATCGATGATGAACTCACGTTCAAGGCCGCTTTGACAGGATCGCTCAGTCTCCTCGGCTATCTCGACTATACGCCTTCTGAAAGAAACCAGGGTTCCTGCGGCAACTGCTGGGCCTGGGCCGGGACCGGTGTCGTGAGGATCGCCTTGAATGTTGAAGACGGAATTTTTGATCGCCTTTCGGTGCAGTTCATCAGCTCCTGCAACGGGGCAATGACCTGTTGCGAGGGTGGATGGCTGGAGGATTTCGCCTTATTCTATAGGTTAAAAGGTTACGCCATTCCATGGTCCAATGCCAATGCAAACTGGCAGAACGGGAACGGACTCTGTAATGTTTCATGCGAGAGCATTTCTACCTTGCCGAATTATCCTCTCGTTTCCATAACCGCCGAGGCAATTCGAACACACGGCGTGGGCCAGGCCCAGGCCATTGCCAATATCAAGAATGTTCTTAACCAGAACCGGGCCGTATGGTTTGGTTTTTTCATGGGCACCCTGGAAGACTGGAGCAGTTTCCGGACCTTCTGGAACACGCAAGCTGAAGATGCGCTGTGGGATTTTGATGCAAGCTGCGGCAAGCCCTATACGTCTGCCGGCGCGGGCCACGCGATCTTGTGCGTGGGATACAATGACATTGACCCGAACAACGCCTACTGGATCATGCTGAACAGTTGGGGCACCACGGCCAGTCGGCCGAATGGGCTCTTTCGTGTAGATATGAACATGGACTATGATTGTGCGGACAGCACGGGGTATCATAATCTCTACTGGCAGACACTGGATGTTGAGTTTGATACTGCAAAAGAAATTGGGTATGTTGAGCCTTTGGGGGTTTGTGGCGGCCATACGCCCTGCTATTCAACGATCCAGGAAGCGATCAACGCATCGGGCATAAAAACCACGATCAGGATCTCCGGGGGGAGGTATTTTGAAGATGTTGCTTTAAACCATGCCAAGGATATCACGCTTCAGGGGGGATGGGATGTCTCATTCACGGCCCAATCATCCAGCACAACGGTGGGTTCTTTGACAGTGAGTGCGGGAACCGTTACAGCAGAGTATCTGGTCTGTCAGTGAGCGAAGTGACTAAAGTGACTAAAGTTGAAAACATGCAACCAGCAACGAGCAACGCGAACCCCTAAACCCCTAAACCTTGAACCTCTGAACCTGAAGTTTCCTACGAGAAGCGGATAGGGTCGATAGGGTGATCGACCCCACGAGTGCTTGCGCAGCAGGTCGCACACAAGCGCAAACCCAATAAACCCAATAAACTCAACGAACCCAACAAACCCAAATAACCTAAAGTTTCATATGAGCGGGACTATGGAAAAAAACTCTAAGATTTACATTGCAGGGCATCGCGGTTTGGTGGGATCGGCCATCGTGCGGAGGCTCAGAAGGTCGGGATATGAAAACCTGGTTTTCAGGACATCTCAGGAATTGGATCTGGAGAGACAGGATCAGGTCGAGGCATTTTTTGACCAGGAACGGCCCGAGTATGTATTTCTGGCCGCTGCAAAGGTCGGGGGGATATGGGCCAATTCCACATTCCCGGCTGAGTTTATCTACAACAATCTGATGATTGAAACGAACATTGCGCATGCCTCATACCTTTTCAAGGCAAAGAAGCTCCTTTTTTTGGGAAGTTCCTGCATCTATCCAAAACACTGCCCCCAGCCGATGAAGGAGGAATACCTCCTTTCCGGTCATCTGGAGCCGACCAACGAGCCCTATGCCGTGGCCAAGATTGCCGGCATCAAGCTGTGCCAGGCATACAACCGCCAGTATGGAACATGCTTCATCAGCGTCATGCCGACCAATCTCTACGGCCCGGGCGACAACTTTGATTTGAAGACATCCCATGTCCTCCCCGCCCTGATACGTAAATTTCACGAGGCAAAGGTAAATGGGGACAGATTTGTGGAGATCTGGGGCACCGGTTCACCCAGGCGCGAATTCCTTTATGTGGACGACCTGGCCGATGCGTGTCTCTTCCTGATAAATTATTATGAGGAAGACAACATCATCAACGTGGGTGTCGGCAGGGACCAGACGATTCGGGAATTGGCCGAGCTGGTGGGTGAGATTGTCGGCTTTGAAGGCGACATCAAGTTTGACCCCACCCAGCCGGACGGGACCCCGCTCAAGCTCCTGGATGTTTCCAGATTGACCGACCTGGGCTGGCAGGCCCGGACGTCGTTGGAGGAAGGGATCAAGCGGGCATATCAATGGTACCTGGAACATCAATCATCCGATTCCAAGCTCGAATCGGCCTGAATTTCCATTCCTTCGATGTTGTCAAGGGCATTCATCCCAGGATAAACATTCCATGCTGACCTTCGCCATCGTCATCCCTAACTTGAACCAGAGCCATTTCCTCCCCTGGGCATTGGAAAGCCTTAGAGTTCAGTCACGCCCTTTTCATCTTGCCATGATGGACGGCGGGTCAACCGATCATTTCGAAGCGGCCGTACGAGAATATTCGAACATCATCGCGCATCTTCATTCAGGCCCCGACGGGGGCCAGGCCGCAGCCATTCGGAAAGGGATGGAGTCCATTCCCGGCGACATTGTGGCCTGGCTGAATGCGGACGATTACTATTTTCCCGAGACCCTTGAAAAAGTGGCATCCTGTTTCGAGAATGATTCGGAACTGGGCGTCGTCTATGGCGATGCGATTCATGTAACGGCAGAAGGATTTTTCCTGTCCTATTTTCCGGCGATCCGGGCGTTCGATGCGGAGGATCTGACTCGCTCTTGTTTCATTTGTCAGCCTGCCTGCTTTGTGCGACGCTCTGCTTACGAGAGGGTAGGCGGGTTGAATCCTGCGCTGAGATATACCATGGACTGGGACCTGTGGTGCCGGTTGGCACAGGCCGGTGCAAAATTTCAGTATCTTCCCGACGTGTTGGCGGCGGTCAGATACTACCCAGGGACGAAGACCCTGAGCCGGGATCAACGGCGTTATCAGGAGATACGGCGAATAGAGAAGGTCTACGGACGACGACGGCTCCCCTGGATGTGGCTGGCTTTCTATCGCTTCGACTTGGCCTGCAAACAGAATAAAAACCTGTCGGAAAGGGGGCTGCTATGGGTTCTGGATCTGGCGCGGAGCTGCAAGCGGCGGCTTCCGGTCGAAGGGTTGCAACACGGTCCAGAGACTCCCGTTTATGGTTTTAGGCCTTGGGAGATGGTTGTGGAGCGACAGTGTCATATCCACGTTCCATGGTATAACCGGCTCGACTGGAGGCGACTCCATCTTCAGGTAAAACCGGGCAACGAGGATTATCGGGTGACTATAAACGATGCCTTCGAGCAGGTGGTGGCAGCCCGGCAAGGTCTGCTTTCCGTGGGCCTGCCCCGGTTGAATGGCCCACACAGGAAGATCTCCGTATCATGTTCGAGCGGACGCCGTTGGAGATTGGTTGCGTTTAACTGTGATTTGGGATGATGGGGCAGCCTCGTTAACGATGATATCTTGTGCGCATTCAAGAAACGGAGGGGGAAAAAAGCGAAAAGGGGTGGTCAAACGGTCCGAGGAAGGCTTCCCCCTCATCAGTATTATCACGGTGACCCTCAATGCCAAAGAGGGTCTTCGTCATGTTATTCGAGAGGTGACGGCCCAGACCTATCCCAACCGGGAGCACATCATCATTGATGGCGGATCCACAGATGGTTCGCTGGAGGTATTAACTGCCAGCGACGAAGGGCTCGATTATTGG